>NZ_JCANWX010000007.1:0-409441 GCF_059553375.1 Williamsia sp. z71 | reverse complement strand
GGGAGCTTGAAATGAGTGTGGGTGTTGTGCGCGAAACGGCGGCGGGGGAACGCCGAGTCGCGCTGGTTCCGAAGGTCGCGGCCGCTTTGGTGAACAAGGGTGTGCCGGTGATCGTGGAGTCGGGCGCGGGTTTGGGTGCGTTGATTCCTGATGAGTTGTATGTCGAGGCCGGTGCGTCGATCGGCGATCCGTGGTCGGCTGAGGTGGTTGTGAAGGTTGCCCCGCCCACCGATGCCGAGATCGGGAAGTTGTCGTCGGGTTCGTCGTTGATCGGTTTTCTGAATCCGCGTGATGCGCAGAATCAGATCGGCGCTTTGAAGTCGGCGGGTGTGCAGGCCTTCGCTGTCGAGGCGATTCCACGTATCTCGCGGGCTCAGTCGATGGATGCGTTGTCCTCGCAGGCCAACGTCGCCGGCTATAAGGCGGTGATCTTGGCGGCTGAACGCTCGACCCGGTTTTTCCCGATGTTGACCACTGCTGCCGGGACGGTGAAGCCGGCCACGGTCTTGGTGCTCGGTGTGGGTGTGGCCGGGCTGCAGGCGCTGGCCACGGCCAAGCGTCTGGGTGCGCGGACCACCGGTTACGACGTGCGTCCGGAGGTGGCCGAGCAGGTCAAGTCCGTCGGCGGGCAGTGGCTCGATCTGGGGATCGACGCCGCCGGTGAGGGTGGATACGCCCGCGAGTTGACCGAAGACGAACGCGCACAACAACAGCAGGCTCTGGAAAACGCGATCAAGGGTTTTGACGTGGTCATCACGACCGCGTTGGTGCCGGGTCGCCCGGCGCCGCGTCTGGTGACCGCGGCGGCGGTGCAGGGCATGAAGCCCGGCAGTGTGGTGGTCGATCTGGCCGGTGAGACCGGTGGTAACTGTGAGTTGACCGAGCCGGGCCAGGAAGTCATCCGTCATGACGTGATGATCTGCTCGCCGTTGAATCTTCCGGCGGGTATGCCCGAGCATGCCTCGGAGCTGTATTCGAAGAACATTCTTGCGTTGATCGAGTTGATGCTCGATGAGGGCGGCAAGATCGTCCCGGATTTCGATGATGAAATCCTCGCCGCGGCCTGTGTCACCCGCGAACCAGTGACAACCAATTCGGCTGGAGCCGGGAAGGCAGGTGCCTGATATGTATTCGGGTCTTCTCGCGAATATCGCGATTCTTGTACTGGCCGGATTTGTTGGCTTCGCCGTCATCTCCAAGGTGCCCAACACCCTGCACACACCGTTGATGTCGGGTACCAACGCCATTCACGGTGTGGTGGTGCTCGGTGCGTTGGTCGTGTTGGGCCGTTTGCCCGATGATGCCCCGTGGGGTGTGCGGATCATCGCGTTCGTCGCGTTGATCTTCGGCACCCTCAACGTCGTTGGTGGGTTCTTGGTCACCGACCGGATGCTGGGAATGTTCAAGGGCAAAAAGGCGCCGGCCGCATCGCAGGGAGCTGACAAGTGAACAACCTGGTCAACATTCTTTATATCGTCGCGTTCTCGCTGTTCATTCTGGGTTTGTCGGGTCTGACCGGACCCAAGACCGCGGTGCGCGGCAACTGGATTGCTGCTGCCGGTATGGGTTTGGCGGTGATCGCCACGCTGATCGAGATCCGCGACACCTATGCGATCAACTGGATTTTGATCGTGGCCGGTCTGGCGATCGGTGTGATCTTGGGTGTGCCGCCGGCCAAGCGCACCAAGATGACCGCGATGCCGCAGCTGGTCGCGTTGTTCAACGGTGTCGGTGGCGGCACGGTCGCGTTGATCGCGTGGGCCGAGTTCATCGAGACCGCAGGGTTTTCCGAGTTCAAGCACGGTGAATCCCCGACCATCCACATCGTGATCGGGTCGCTGTTCGCGGCGATCATCGGTTCGGTCTCGTTCTGGGGTTCGCTGATCGCGTTCCTCAAGCTGCAAGAGCTGATGAACAAGAACGTCGAGAAGGCATTCGTCCGCAACGCCAAGGTGTTCCAGATCGCGAACATCGTGCTGCTGGCGGTGGCGATCGCGGCGTGTGTGTTCATCGGTGTCAACGCCAGCCCGGGTGAGGGTTCCTCGCAGTGGTGGATCGTGCTGGTGCTCGTCGCCGCCGGGATTATGGGCTTGTTTGTGGTGTTGCCGATCGGTGGCGCGGATATGCCGGTGGTCATCTCACTGCTCAACGCGTTGACCGGCCTGTCCGCTGCGGCAGCAGGTTTGGCGCTCAACAACACCGCGATGATCGTGGCCGGCATGATCGTCGGCGCCTCGGGTTCGATCCTGACCAACCTGATGGCCACCGCGATGAACCGGTCGATCCCGGCGATCGTGTTCGGATCGTTCGGTGGTGGCGGTGCGGCCGGGGCTGCCGGCCCGGCCGGTGAGCAGGGCACCGTCAAGGCCACCAGTGCCGCTGATGCCGCGATTCAGATGGCCTATGCCTCGCAGGTGATCGTGGTCCCCGGTTACGGGTTGGCGGTCGCGCAGGCGCAGCATGCGGTCAAGGACATGGCGAGCATCTTGGAGGAGAAGGGCGTCGAGGTGAAGTACGCCATTCACCCGGTCGCCGGCCGGATGCCCGGACACATGAATGTGCTGCTGGCCGAGGCTGATGTCGAGTACGACGCGATGAAGGAAATGGACGACATCAACGGCGAGTTCGCCCGTACCGATGTCACCCTGGTCATCGGCGCCAACGACGTCACCAACCCCGCCGCGCGTAACGATCCGTCGTCCCCGATCCACGGGATGCCGATCCTCAACGTCGATCAGTCCCGTTCGGTGATCGTCCTCAAACGCGGTATGGCCTCCGGGTATGCCGGTATCGACAACCCGTTGTTCACCGCACCGGGTACCTCGATGCTCTTCGGCGATGCCAAGAAGTCGGTCGGCCTGATCATCGAGGAACTCAAAGCACTCTGAACCATGAATGGTACCGGCCGCCTGGCAAATCACGTGAGCGCACGTCCTTCGGGGAGCCCGCTCCAGATGCTCGAGCCATGTCCTGAGTGACCGATGACTAGCAAGAGAATTGGACGCGCGTCGACCACCGCAGCGGTGGCCCTGCGAGGTGCAAGCCCTCGGGGGTGAGGTCGCGAAGGTGCTTCCTATGGCATTGTCGGCTGAAGTGGCATGGGTCGGCGTGGGCTGACGCCTGGCGTGCTGCGGTCCAAAAGGCAGCAGGGTAAACCAGCCCGGCACAGCGGCGCACTTTTGGACCGGAGCTGACAGGCATGAAGGGTTCGAACAAAGCTGGCAGGTGGGAGCCAAGACCGGCAATGAAGTCGCGCGGTAGGGCGCGATGGGTAGTGTGGACGGGGCTCATTGAAAATGCCCGGATGGGCTGACTGAAGCGTGTCACTTGCGTCGTTCTCTACCAACCGGATCGGGCTTTTCGGTAGAGTTTTCTGTTGACCCGATCGAACTGGTTGCAGGCGGATCGGCGTGGGCGCACCATTTGCGCAGGGAGCTGGGATGGATTCCCAGGCCTCGCGAGACCTCAATGGTGGCTGTCCACCGCGAAGAGTTTTGAGTTGTCATCAGGAAGTTGACGCGGTCGACTGCTGCGGTGAGGAGTTCGTTGCTAAGCAACCGGCTCTGGGAGCTCATTCGGCGGACCCGCTTTTCGATTTCGGGCCATCACACGTTGAGCTGGCGCGGCTCCTCGCAATGGTGGTCAAGTTGGCGTCGGCAGCACCTTCGCGTCTGGACTCCTCGTTCCGTAGGTGTCTGGTGGCTTGTGGACTGCATCTAGGGCAGAACGTCGCGGCCTCGGACCCGTCGGGTTGTTGGACTGTGATGGTGCGTGAGCGGTCGTCTTCGCATTCGCCGCACCAGGGCTGCAGTGCCTGGCCGATGACGCGCCGATTATTCGGTGGCCCAGCAAGATCCGCGAGTCGTGAGGCGAGTACCTGTACTGGGTAGCGAACGCCGTCGGGATTCCGCGCCAGATGCTCGACCAGTGCCCTGGTGGTCCAACCGCCGGCGAGCGCGGCGAAGATTGCCGGCGAGAGCCGTTGCCGGTCTGTGCGTCCGACCGTCCATGGTGCTGGGAGTGCGTTGAAGACGCGGTCGGCGTCGTCGAGGGGTCGTGGTTCGGATGGGGGTTCTGTTGGAGGGTTCAAGGGGTCCTGCTCTGGGTCTCTCGGGGGGTGTCGTTCTGACACGCCCCCGGTCTGTCTCTGGGATGGGGGCCGTCCCACTTCGGGGCGGGGGAGTGTCAATTCGGGACTGGGGTCGGAATCGTCTTGTGACGCGTCGGGATGGTTGAGGTAGTAGCGGCTTGATCGTTGGGCTCCGGAGGTGTGGAACTGGGCGCGTCGGGTGAGGTAGCCGCCGGTTTCGAGGGTGTTCAGGGCGCGTAGGACTGTGCTTCTGCCGGCGCCTGATTCGGTCATCAGGGTGCGGATTGAGGGGTAGCAGGAGAAGTGTTCGTCGGCTTTGTTGGCCAGCAGGATCAGGATCAGTTTGAGGACTGGGGAACCCACGTGGGCGTCGGTGGCCCAGTCGACGGCTTTCCAGCTCATGGCCGTGGGTCACACGCGAGTGGATTCGAGCCACTCGAGCACGTCGATGCGGGTCCACCTGCGGTGGCGGTCGCTCAGGCGTAGGTGGTGTGGTCCGGGTGCGTTGATGCCTCGTTCGCGCTTGGCTGCCCAGTCGTGAAGTGTCGAGACCGGGATGCCGGTGAGGTCGCGGACTTCGTTGGCGGTAAGCATGTCTCGGTCGTTATCGGTGTTGCGCATGGCTGTTTCCTTCGTTGATGGGCGTGTCTGCAGGGAGTTCCCGAAGCTGGGTGATCCCGAGGTCGGTGGTGTTCGGCGTGGCTGCTTTGGCGAGCATGCGGCCGACGGTCTTGTGGTGCACCCCGAGGTGGAGGCCGATGCGCCGGTTGGACCAGCCAGCGTCCTTGAGTGTCACTGCGAGGGTCGGCGCGCCCGAGCCCGTTAAGACACCGACCTTTTCGGTGTCCAGAGTTGGAGCTGGTGAGGTTTGCGCGGCGCTGGGTTTGTCGTCGGTCTCCGGATCGTCGTCGGCGCGCGCCAGTTCCGCTGGTGTGGTGGTTTTGATGGCGCCGTCGTGTGGAGCGGCTATTGGGGTACCGACCAGGAGTGACAGTCCGTGTGTCGCTGCGAGCAGGCTCACTGGCGCGACGGTGGCGACCGCGGCGCCGATCAGTGGCGCCAGAGTTCGGGCGGTGGATACCGCTGCGTGCAGGGCGTTTCCGGCCACAGACACCCATGCGGCGACCGTCAGCACCACCCAGAAGAATCGACGTGCGGACTGTGCGCCAGTGCGTGGCGCGAGAGCCACGACACTGATCGTGGATTGGAGAATGGCGCCGTCCACGATGACGGGCCAGATCCACGCGAGTTCTTGAGGTTGGCCGGCCTGCACGGCGAGATCCTCGAGTGCGGCGAACGAGAGGACGAATGCACCACCAGCGATGGCGACTGTGGTGCCGATGGCGCAGTAGGTTGCTGCCTGCAAGGGTCGGGCGGCGCCGGTGTTGTTCATGCGCTTCGGTTCTGGCGACTGGGGCGCCGCTCGGTGCCAGCGTGGTAGAGGCTGGCGATGTAGTCCTGCGCGAGCTGGAGGGTGTCGGACAAAGCTTGGGCGTGATGGGCGACAACGCTGAAGGCCGTCGCTGCCGCTTCAGCCCGTTCCACGGCGCACGCATGGTTCAGCGCGTCTTCAACATCTCGATAGTGGGTATCGCGCAGGGTGGGATCTGCTGTCAGCTGGCCGGCCCAGTCCGCGAGCCGTTGGTGCAGTTTGGTGTGGAGCCGCGCTTCCTGCGCGAGCGCATCGAGCAAGGGGAGCGGGCTGGCTGGTTCGGGGCCGAAGGTTCCGGCGGCACCGTCGCGAGCAGTCTGTTCGAAGTGCTGGTCCAGGTCGTTGGCATCATTGTCGACGACCGGAAGGCCCCATTCGCCTGGTGTTATGCCGTTGGTGGTCTGCTGCTTCCTCATGTCTTGTCCTGTCCTGCACGTGGTTCAGGTGCTTGTCGTCCGTCGATATGTGACTTCAGGTGGTGGGGAGTCGTCGGTCGGGCCGGGTCGGTCTACTCGTTCTATTCGTCGCTCTCGTACGAATGATCAGCCAGTTTCGTTGCGCAGAAAAGGACGTAATAGGGGACATTGGGAGGACATATTGATCCAGAGCCTCGTGACAGGCGTCCGCTAAGCGCCTAGCATCGAGGTATGACAACGCCCGGTAATGCACGCCTCCGCGCCGCCCGCCAGAGTCTTGGTCTGCGGTCGCAGGCTGCTCTCGCTGAGGCGGTGACGAATGCAGCTCGCGATGCTGGCCTGCGTATCTCGGTCACCGCGCGCACTGTTCGGCGCTGGGAGTCGGCGACACCGCCGTGGCCGCATCCCGACCATGCTGCCGCCTTGGAAGCTGTCTTTCAGCGCCCGATCACCGAACTTGGATTCACTCCGCCGTGGTCGGACGAGTCCGATGCGGGCTACACGCCACAACGACGGACTGAGTCGAGCGGGGGAGCAGTACATCCAAGGATTGGCCAGTCCGGACCTTTATTGCCGGCCTCAGTGGCTGCCGACTACATGGCGGTGACCGTCGCTCATCGGCGGCTCTATTGGTCCTTGCCCGCAGTACGCATCCATCGGGCAGTCGCTGAGCATGCACTCTTGGGCGCAGACCTGGTCGACCAGGCCGCTGCGTCCGCGAAACAGATTCTCGCGTCGGCTGTTTCGGAATCGAGTTTGCTCGCAGGTCGCCTCGAGTTCTTCGACCTCCAGAAGCCAGACCTCGCACAACGCAGTTTTGTGCTCGCGCTGCAGGCAGCGCACGAGTCGGACGATTCGTTGTTAGGCGCCGCGGCGCTGGCGCACATGTCGTTCGCGCCGGCGTTCTCGGGCGACAGTGCACGTGCCGAAGAGGCGCGGGACCGTATTCGTGCTGCGCGCGCGTTCGCGCGCCGGGGTGCCGCGAACTCGATGATGATCGCTTGGCTCGACGCGGTCGAAGCTGAGATTGAGACCAGGTTCGGGGACACCCGTCGTGCCCTCGGACTCATTCATCATGCTGAGCAGCAGTTTGTTGAGGTCGACGATCGACCGTCACCGGTGTGGTTCGACTGGTTCTCGGAAGCTCGGCTCGCTGGCTTCAAGGGGAACACTCTGATGGTTGCAGGCCAGGGCCGTGACGCCCGCGAAACCCTCGAGGGCGTGCTCCGGGACCTGCCTGATGAAGCAGTCAAACAGCGCTCGATCATCTTGGCCGATCTCGCCGCTGCCGCGGTCATCGAAAAGTCACCCGAGAAGGCATGTGAGTATCTGTCGTCGGCGCTGGATCAGCTTGGGCAGAACTGGTACGCGACAGCGATGGAACGAGTCAAAGCGGTCCGGCAGTCGCTCCGTGAGTGGGAGTCGTTGCCGGCAGTCCGCACACTCGACGAGCGTCTCTACGACTGGCACACCACCGTCAACTCGCTTGTGGGCTAGTTCGATTCACCGTTCTCGGCCGCGACGATACCGGGAAGTTCATTGAGGCTGTCGATCCGCCAGTCTGAGAGTTCGGCGACTTCTGGCTTGTCGCGAAGGATCCACCCCCAGGGGCCACGCCGGATGTAGGCAGTCTTGAGGCCGGCCTTTTTGGCGGGTGTGATGTCGTTATCGATGCGGTCGCCGACGTAGAGGATCTGGTCGGCAGGAACCGGCGACTCTTCGATGAGGCGCTCGAAGAACGCCACGTCTGGCTTCTGGACACCCCAATCATCTGATGTGGCAATGAAATCGGTGGGTAGGTCGAGGTGTCGAAGGATCCCGCCGGCGCGGACGGTTTGGTTGCCGGCGATGCCGACCCACACGCCGATTTCGCGGAGTTTGCTGAGCGCGGGTCGAACATCGCTGTACAGATCGTCCTCACCAAACCACTCCGGCTTGCCTGCGTCCGCGCGCTCTTGGCGGGCGGTGGCCAGGTCGAAGCCTGGCTGGAATACCTGGAAGGTCTCGCGGTAGTCCTTGCCTGATGCGATAGTTGCCCCGAACACAGACACGAAGGTGTGGCGGGGCACTCCCAGCCAGTCCGCCCAGGTCCCGTACTCGCGGGTCTCGTCGACGAGGCACTCACCGACATCAAACACAACTGCTTCGATCACGGTGTCAGGATACTGGCTTGATCAATGAAATCGCCTCGATGTGGCCGAATCCGACTGTATCGCTCGTTGCGAATCGCCGGTATGAACTGTAGCTCGGGCCCTAGCCATCAAGGGGATAGATCTCACGAATACTACATGATCAAGCGTGCTCAGATGACTACCATGAGATATGGATTCTATCCGCATGTGCTGGATCGAGGCTTATGCCACTGGTCGGCCCTCTCGAAGTCTTGAGTTCGCGGAGCTTTGTGTGGACAGCCCACTGCGTGGGGTAGAAGTTCTGGAATACGAACCGGACGAACTCGCCGAGAGGTAGCCAGGTGCGACATGGGATCCTGCAATGAACTCCACTTACGGTCAGGTGGCTCTTTGGATGTTCTACGCTGGCAGCTGCCGGATCGAAATCAAACCGGATTGGAGAGCTCAGAGATACTTCCTGGGCACTGAACGGCATCTCGGTTAGATACTCAAGCATGCCGAATTCTTGGAGTATCTCGTCGTCCACAGGGACAGGGGCGGGAACGAAAGCTAGCCGATGGCCTGCGACGTCCCCGTCCTCAATCCAATAGGTAATTTGCAGAAGCGATCCATCCATCATTAGTGCGGAGTACGAACCCTGTTCGATCCACGAAATGTAGTCATCGAACTTGGTGTGCCGGTCGTGGTGAAACAGCGGAGCGGACTTCTTCGTTGGTTCTTGCCAACTTACCCTGACGCGGGCCGATCCCGTGATCGAGATGGGATTTACGATGTAAGCGAGGTTAGAGTCAACGAGATATGTAAGCAACTCGTCAATATCACGACGGACTGTTTCATTCGAAAGGGTCGTTTTTGACACCGGCTTGTCTCTCCATAAGTTTGCCAAGTAGCGTTTTCTGTTGAGGAGTTAAGTCGTCAAAGGTTAGGGAGCCGCGATTGATTCTTTGCAAAACATCTTCAAATTCTGCAAGCACCTTGTCTGCTTCTACTTCGCTTCGGCTTCGCTCTTTATTTACAGTTCGGAGATGCTCGAGAGCGTCGCGAGTCGGAAGTGAGAACTTAAGTTGGTAGTCGTTCTCGTAAACGGCATTTATTTCGTTCTGTAGCGCCAAGAAGTTATCACCAACTCCAGTTATTCTGAGCCAGGCGCGGCTTCTTGTGAGCGCGGTAAAAATTGTGTTCCTACGTGTAACTCGGTTCGTGCCGCCGTTTGCATACTCGCAGTCCACTACGTACACCATCGCGGCTTCATTGCCTTTTGCGCGATAAATGTGAGTAACTGCAACTGAATTAGGTTCGAATATCGAGTCTATGTCGGATGTGTGACCCGGCATATGACATGAAAGACCGTGGGTTGCCAGAGCCGCTCGTAATGAACTGAAGCGGGACTTCGCGGTATACGTGTTGGGCAGGACGATCAGAATGTCGTCGATTTCTAGTTCGTCCTCCGTGAGGTTTTTCTTGATTTCGGAGGATATCCACAGGTCTTGTTCAGAAGTGGTGGCGAACCTATGGCTGATCGCGGCGTCGCGGGGCTCTAGAAGGTTGCCAAAAAACGCGGGGCTATTCTTTTTTCCTCGACGGAGCGTGACTGCTTCTCCGAGCCTGAGGTCGCCACTGGTGACCTCGTAACCGATTTCTTCCCATAGTTGTGGGTTGTCAAAGTGTTGGACTAGGCCGCCGTCGCGGTAGATTCCGAAGCCGAGTGCATGCGCAATTGTTAGCGCCCATGGCGTATTTCGGTAGCAAACAGGCAACACAATGTCCTGCCTCGCCTTGCCTGCATCATTTCTGAGTTCAATGACAGGCTTTCCTTCGTTGTTGCTGCCGAACATGTCGATCATAGAAGGCATGCTGGACTCGGAAAGTATTTGCAACTCGTCGTACGCCCATACTATTCTTTTTGGGTTACGAGTAAACATCCAGATGAGTCGAAAGAACTCGGCAGGTAGATCCTGTGCTTCGTCAATTACGACCGCGTCAAATATTGGCGCCGGCTCGTTCTGCTCGCACCATGTCAGCAACTCCCGGCATATGCCGGAAAATGCTCGATCCATTCCGTACGTACGTCTCGCATACCCAAAGTCGCGCAGCGGTGCACCTACACTCGAGGCCATTTGCTGATACATTCCCTGGCGGCGAGAGGAGCCCCAGGCATGCATTATTCGTAGATATTCCGTGTCGACGACATCTTCTCCGTGCGCGAATGTGAAGCGTGTCGCTAGGTCTGTTAACTGCTGGTAAAGCGCGCGGCTTTGGAAGGTGACAGCAATCTTCCATTCAGGATGTTGAACATGCCAATATGCGGCTTTCAAAGCGAGGACGATTGTTTTTCCAGATCCCGCAAGACCGCGTATTCTCTGTGGTCCGTCCGGACTTTCGATGGCCGCCTGCTTTTGCCATTGGTCTAGATTTGCAATTTCCTTTTCGATTGTCTTCAGGATACCGCCACGAGACGTTGCGATAGTTACGTTTTCACGCTTTCGAGAAGGTTTGATCGTAGTCACGCGTTGGAGAGCGCTTTCGAGAGCTATGTAAAGGGCGTGGTCGATCGGGGTGGAAGGGATCCGGGATCCGAGGTCATCCACCTCTACGAATATTACGTCAGCGATTTCTGAAGGTGCCGATGTTCCAGGAGGGACCACCGTGAATGTTGAAATTGGTATGGCAAAGTTGCGGCCCCGTCGAAGCTGCGTGTAACGACTGAGGTGGCTTTCGAGGGCTGCGTACATCTGGTCTTGATCGTCTGCCAAACGTTGCCACCCGTCAGCGTTTTGCGGAGGGTTCTGGGCGATCGTAACGGCCAAGAGACCAACAGTCGGACTGACAAGCAACACGTCGACAGGGATACGTCCGTCTATGCCAGCTAGGACCGGGTAGCCGACGTAAGCGGTTCCGATATCGATCGTACGTTCGAACTCGCTGACAATTTGCTCGGCGAGCTGGGCGTTCGGTACGTCGCCTCGGACTACTGAGATAGTCATACGCTGATCATCGCACGGTCCGGAGTTGGTCTTGTTTGGACCTGACGGATCCCTAGGGCCGCTGAGTACTGCGTTGTGAGTCGTGACCGATTATCGGCGGATTGGCCATTTCTGATGATGGAGGCAGGACCGCAATTCACCTAGCTCGCGGCGGACTTGTGGGTTCTAGACACGACGTTAGTCTTGTCGCTTTCTAAGTGTCGTGTAGAAGCACTGACCTTCTGGTGCGCAGCTGTTGTGGCAGCGTGGTAACAAGGCTCGGTGGCGAAGATGTTGGAGATACTGCTGCTGTCAGCACTCGTCGCGGAGCGCCTCCGGCGCACTGTGACCGGCCTTCGGCCGGATGTTGCATTCTTGCCCTTCTGGCCTTCCGATTCTGGCCGGCTTCGTCCGCCGCACAAGACTCGACTCCGCTGCGCTCCGGCCCGATGGGCTCGGAAACTTTTTCAACCCGCACTCGGCTTCGCCTCCCAGAAAAACTTTCCGCTCGAATCTTGTGCTCTGTCCTCCTATCCGGCCCAAATCTCCCTCGCCAGAAGGGCAAAAAATTGGCGGACAGCGGGTCTGCCGCACCGAGGCCGGGAGGGTCACCATGAGCACAGGCAAAGCGCGAGAGTTTTCGAAGGAGCAACGTCGGATTGCGGGGAGCCGTCCCGATCACAACGCGACTCCGCTCCCATTGCGGACAAACGGCGTCGTCACGAACGTCAACCTCACCGCGTGCGGTGAGCAGAGCAGTCGAATCAAAGTGGTGGCACCCGAAACCCGCGTGGCCATGCTGCAAGTGGAGTTCCCCGGTGTGACGATGCAATTCACCAGCTGCGAACAGGTACAGCTCGTGCTCGGGCTGTTCGCGATCGCCCGACAGGCTCGAATGGGCATGAGCAAGCTGCACAGGTTGCCCGGAGTCATGGCAGAGTCCAACGTCGAAGTCCAGACGACCATGATGTGGACGCGGGTACCGATGGGCGCGGCAGCACGCGACCAGTTCACACATCCAGTCACGCAAAGGGTATCGCCGTACGTGCGCCTGACCATCGCACCGCTCACGTTCGCCCTGATGGATACGACAGCCATCGAGACCATGGTTGCGGCGATGAAGAAGGCGCATAGGTTGGCCGTTGCCACCTTCGACGACGGCGAAGAGTTCTCACGCAACTCGGCCGCACCGAGCTGGCGGCCGCGAGCGCAGCACAGCTACCGGATCACCGGCACCGGCTGGCTCACGCGCGGCCCGACCTCCGAGAAGAAACCCGACTGATTCCGCTATCCCCAGACCCGGAAGTTATCCACAGAAACGGGTCTGCGGATGGGCGATTGCCGCGCGGCCTGGGGGCCGCGCGGCATCCTTGTCAGTGCGAAAACACTCGCCACCCGACAGGAGTACGTCATGATCTGCTGGAGCATCACCGCCCACGTCGCCACCCACCCCGATCAAGGGATCCTCGATGCCGGAGCCAACCCCACGTACAGCGACGCCCATCGTTCCGCCGGAGACGCAGCGCTCGTCGCGCTCGGGGTCCTCGCCCGCGAGTTCCCGAGGTCCTGCCCGTTTGTGACGATCAGCGTCGACGACATCCCGCTATTGCTCGCTGCTGCTGGGGCAGACGCCAGCGGTCAGGTGGAAGTAGGGACGCTCATTGCCGCCGTAGCTGAGGTCCGCGAGACGGGTGTCGCGTGGCGCCCGGCTCCGATGGGCTTCTGAGTAGACCAGGCTTGCGGGTTGGTTGGTCCCAGACTGCGGGCGGTGTTCGCTGAGGACCCCAACCTTGGATTCGCACAGACGAATTTATGCGGTCACACTTGCTGGCCTGTTCGGGGCTGATCCTTCGGGTTCCGTTGCTGGCGTCGTGTCGGGCTTTTCCGCTGACCTGCCGTTGACGGGACCCTTGCCCCGCATCTTGGTTTGTGTGCGGCGCGCCCTCGGCTTCCTGGTGGAACCGACCGGGTCCACTCGCCAGTCGCTGAGTTCAGCGTCAGAGAAGCCAGCCTTCTTGGCCTGGGCGAGTGCGCCGCCCAGCTGTCGGCGACGTTCAGAGTCACGAGTCAGAAACGCTTCGCGTTCTTCGATGATCTCTTTGTGGATCTTCTTCAAGGTATGAACCGCGGCGATCTTGCGCTCTGCCTCGTCGCGGATGCGTGCTTCAATTTCAGATGCGGGAACGGATAGATTCATGGACTCACGGTATCGAGTTGAGTAGATTCGTGAACGTTCACTCGCGGCGTGTTGTTTTGTTTTACTGCAACTGTTTTCGGTTCTCGGATGAGATCGTCGGGTAACGTCCCTGTCCGTCCAGTTGGTCCAATTGGAAATGATTTGGTCTGCGGTGCAGCGGGTTTCGAATCGTGGTTGCGGACCGGTGCCGGTTCCTGGGTGAACTCCGATTCGATGAGCCTGTTCGCGGACGGCGAGTTCGCCTTGCTTGCAGCGTGCTTCGTCGAATTCCTGCCCCGGGCGGAGCAAGCTATAGAGTTAGGTTCCCTAAGTCGAGATCCCGAGCGCTTCGCTCCGGGATCTGTCGCACCACGGTGCTAGTCTCCAGTTACTGGAGTCGCCGCGCTGGGCCGAAGGGAGGTAGCGATGACAGAGGAAGTCCAAGCCCCGTCGAAGCTGCCATCACGCCGAAGGTTTCGGCGTAAGAACGTGATCGGTGGTCGTTCGATCCCACACAAGGTGATGGTTTCGCCGGGGGAGGAGTCCATGCTGGCGGCGCGGGCGTCTGCGGCACGGGTGACGATTCCCCGGTTGCTGGTCGAGGCGGCACTGGCTCCTCGAGGTGAGACATCCACGCAGCGCTCCGATCTCGCAGCCGCGATGTTCGCGTCGTATCGGATGCTGGCGTCGTTGGCGAACAACATTAATCAGATCGCGAAGGCGACGAACTCAACTCGCGAGGTTCAACCGGACACCGACGCTGCGCTGGCTGCGGTGCGTCGGGCTGCTTACCGTTTGGAACGGACACTGGACGGTTTCGAAGCGCGATGATGCCGAACGTGACGCGTGGCGCGAAGATGACTGGACTGATGAAGTACCTTGTCGGTCCGGGGAAGGCCAACGAGCACACCGATCCTCACCTTGTGGGCGGCGATCCGGCAATCATGGCGTGGCATGACGACGCCACACTGTCGATGGACGCTGCGCGGGACGTGGCACGGCAGCTTGATCAACCACGTCGGGTCTATGGCACGAACGTGATGGTTCCGAAGCGGACGATGGGCGACGACGGCAAGTGGCGCGCGGACGGCCTGCGGGACGGTAACGTCTGGCACTGTTCGCTGGCGCTGAAAGCCGATGAAGGCCAGATCACGGACGATAAGTGGTCTGACATTGCCGACGACTTCATGCGCGAGATGGGCTTTTCGGAAGATGGTCTGTCGCCGGCCCGCTGGGTGGCAGTGCGGCATGGTCTGAGTGCCAACGGAAATGACCACATCCACATCGCCGCAACATGTGTACGCGAAGACGGCACCAAGGTTGCACTGTGGGATGATTGGAAGAAGAGTCAACGCGCAGCCCAGGCGTTGGAGCGCAAGTACGGCCTGGTCGTGACTGAAGGCCGAGCCTCCGGCATCACCAGTAGGGGATACTCGCGTGCCGAACGCCACAAGGCTGCAGGCAAAGGTGGCGAGCCGGCCCGTATGACCCTCGCGCGCGATGTGCGTGCGTGCGCGTCGGCCGCGGTCGACGAGGCGGACTTCGTTAGACGAGTACGCGCCGAAGGAATGCTGATCCGGCCCCGGTTCGCCGCGGGTACGGAGGACGTAGTGACTGGGTACTCAGTTGCGTTGGCGCCGAAAACAGTAGACGGGCAGCGCGATTTCGCTGTACGCCCGATCTGGTTCGGTGGCGGCCAGCTGTCGAAGGACTTGACCTTGCCGCGACTGCGATCAGAGTTGCCCGACAGCCCGGTCACGGCTCTCGCTGCGGTTGCTGAGTGGCGTCGTGCGAAGCGCGAGCGGCCGCCGATGCGCGGACCAGTGAGCCGTACTGCTTCGCCAGAATTGTTGGCTGAGGCGGAACGAGGCCTTTGCCGGTGGACGACCTACCTCAAGTCGCTTCCGCTCGACGACCGCGCAGAGTGGGCCCGTGCCGCTGGCCAGGGTGCTGGCGTCTTCGCCGTGTGGTCGGCCAGGGTCGAGCCGGTGCCTGGTCCACTTGCGTACGTTGCCGATTCACTCGCTCGTGGGGCCGGCATCCAGTCACACCAAATGGTGCCGAACCGCGCGGGGAGAGTGAGGCTCGGCGGGGTGGCGCTTCTGCTGATGACTACCGGTAATCACGTGAAACCGGTTGTCGCGTACACGGTGCTTATGCGCCAACTACTAGCAGCAGTCACGGCCGTTGCCGAGGCATCGGCAGCTGAGGGTGATGCGCAGCGGGCTTTGTCACAACTTAAAGTTTGTCGGGAGCAGGCCGAACTTGTACAGTCCACTCCCGAGATTACGGCTCGCGCGGCGGACGATCGTGCACCAGATTTTCCGAGGGCGCCGGACGGCTCACAGCCATGCTATGGACGGCTACCAGGTTCCGTTCTCCCTCACTCGCTGGAATCCGAAGAGCGAGCGTACGAAGCACAAGGTGCTTCAGTAGGACGAGTCACGCGTAACCAGCTGCGCGACGTAATTCTGGAGAGCGGCAGTTAAGACTTCGTCTGGCACCGGACGGGCGGGTGCGGCTGCGCCACGAATGGCGGCGCGCCCGTACATCGTCCTGCACACCGCACCGCTGTTTCAGCTCGACAACGGACACACAATCGTCTCGACCGATCCGGTTCTGACTGCTGAAGCAGGAGACGGCCGACGACACAATCGGCCATACTTCGGCGATAACATCGATCGAGCAGATGCTCCACCGTCGTAGCGATCTGAGTACATTTCTCGTGCACTTCACTCGTGATATTCCAGGGCAGCAATCTGCTATGGATGCGCTTTGGTCCATTCTCAGCACTGGCCTAATACAGGCGCGGACTCCCTACGGTCTTGCAGCTGGCAGCCTCGACTCAACGGTGCTGGAATCGCAAAAAGTCGTATGCTTCACGGAGACACCACTTGAGCACTCGTGGACGATGACGAGAGAACTCGCGGAGGACCGCAAGATGCGGTTCGCCCCGTTCGGTATCGCTTTTACGAAAGCTTTCGCGAGGCGAAATCACTGCAATCCCGTCTGGTACGTCAATCACACTCCCGGTTACGACTGGCGGACACGCGCCCTGAACTCTGCGATGGTGGTAGAGAAGCGGCCACCGATAGACCCAGAATCCATCTTCCGCGTAACGCCATACATCGAGCAGATGGGAACGTGGTCGCCGGCGAGCCGCAAAGAATTCTGGTGGGAACGCGAGTGGCGCAAGACGGGAGGTCTCGTATTCGGCGGGTCCCACGTGGTCGCTGTGCTCGCGCCATCGGAGCACCACGCCCAAATCCGCTTCTGGATCGACGGCCACTTACCCGCGCTCCGGATCAGATCCTCTCCCCTCCAAGTTTTGGATCCGGAGTGGGGTCTCGAGCGGATGATCGCCGGTTTGTCAGGGGTGGACCCAGCCGACATCGGGCCGTTCCCCTGAGCCCATAGCGCCCGGGCCACCATGTCGACGAGCCCGCACATAGCGCTGACCTAGTCGCGCTCACTCATCATCATCGAAACGACGACCAAAGAGCAGCTGATCGGCTAGGCCGGCGATCTGGCCCGTTCCAGTTCCAGCGATCGTCATGTACTTGGACACTTCTGCGAATACATCCGACGCTGCGATCGAAAGGTAAACTAGAAGAGCGCTTGTGACACAGAAAATCGTTGCCTGAACCAGCCGCCGGGCTACATCGCGGGATACACCAGTCGTTTTCTCCAGGTCGGTTGACGTCTGTTCGACAAACCGCTTAGCTTCGGCGGATTGCGCCTCGAGGTCCGCGCCGAACTGTTCGATGGCATCTTCGCCAACGGTATCGATAGCCTCGCTCGCGTGCCTCAGTGTCGCCCAAGACGCTAGTACTCCGCGTTGATCGCTACTACCCGAGCGGCTCAGTTCTCGAACGCCGACCGGAGGCCTGAGTTTGCAGCGGTCCGGTTTAGGTCATCGACAATACTTCGACTGCAGAAGAGTCTCCGACAGCATTTACGTGGTCCACGAAGACTTTGAAAGCGCCCGATTCAGCGGACGTATTCACTTCGCGAAGACACTCAACCAGGTCCCCGAAGACTCGCCGCCAGCGGCTTTGGCTACGCGCATTATCCGCTCGACCTCGCGAGGGGGGTACCGTCGCGTTGCTTCGTCAGCCTGTCGCTGCATCCGCGCGATCTCGTGTGGCGAGGGAAGGTCTGTCATTCGTCGAACTTATCCGTCGATCGCGGCTACCGCCCATAAGAATAAATATGCCCCAGTTCGATCAGAGTTCTCACTTTGGCAGTTCGACGACGTCGGTAAAAGATAGTCGCGAGCTGTTCGAGTGTGGGATGGTTCGTGACAATTGGCCATCGGCGACCATTTCTCGAACTACTGACGCGGCCTGGCTCTCCTTGTACACGGTGTTGTGCAGCGCGAACTTTCGGAGCTTGGCGATTGTTGATTGATTGTCACGGACCGTGCCGAGATGGTCGAGGATCAACCGCTTGAGTGGCGCAGTATTCGGTTCGATCTCAATCGGAAGGGCTTCCTGGTTGGGGTCGCGTGGGTCGCGGTAGCCAACGCCAGCGACATCGTCGACTTCCCACATCGCCTCCTTCATTTTGGTCAGGCCCTTTTCGTGAGTCGTTCCGAACACAAGGAACAGGGACTGGCCCCGCTTGTCGATGAGCTCAAAGTCCAAAACGAACTGGAATCCCGCCTGTTGTATCGTTCTGCGGTATCTCTGGAGCAGCCAGCGGTCCTTGTTCGTAGCCCGCTCCTTGGTGACGGCACGCCAACTGTTGTCGCCGAACACTCGGTCTCCGTGGTCGATGGAGTCGACCGAAGCGAACCGTGCGAAGTACTGCGGCTGCATGGTGATGATCACCTCGCTGCCAGGATTCTGGGCGATGCGCCGGACGAGTTCGAACGAGATCGATCCGCCCCACGTGTCGAGCACAGCGAGGATAGGTCGGCCCCATGCTTGTTCACGGGTCAGGACGCGTTGCAGATCTGGCTCGCATTCGCCCTTCTCCACGGATACGTGAACGCCGTAATCACTCAAGTCGGCAAAACGAACCGGGGTCGTCGCTTTCTCAAGCTCTTTTGGAAGCAGGTCGATGCAGCGTTGATCGTGATCGATGAATACGAAGCGGATCCCGCTGTCCCTCACCCTGTTTCGAATGTCTGGTTTGTCGACGAGCGCCTTCAATGCAATGACCGGCGACCCCGGCGACCCATCCAAGTAGACCCCTGGACCCGAAAACCCCTCCGCATAGGTGATGTTCGCTCCCCAGCCGGTAACCATGATCGGCATCCATTTGTCGAGATACTGGGCGTACAGAGCGTGCTTCGCCTTGGTGTGTTGATCGGCTTCCCAAGGTACGGAATTGCTGCCTGCCATCGTGGTTCACTCCTGTCTGAGCACGGCAATCCAGGTCTGCTCGGCGTCATTTTCGGCATAGGGCATGGCAAGTGCGCTGACGCACACCGCACTCCGGAGTGATTGTAGAGATGCCGACCCCGAGACTGCAGCCGTGAGGGTGCACAATAGTAATCAAACACAAGGCATGGATGGGAGATACATGGCAGCCGGCACCGCCATCGAGTGGACAGAGGTTACTTGGAATCCCGTCACCGGCTGCGACCGAATCGCCGCTGGGTGCGACAACTGCTATGCCCTCGCGCTCGCGAAACGTCTCAAGGCGATGGGAGCCGAAAAGTACCAGAACGACGGGGATGCTCGGACCTCCGGTCCTGGCTTCGGCGTCACTCTCCATCCGGGTTCATTGCAGCAGCCACTGCGATGGCGCGCACCGAAAGTCGTGTTTGTGAACTCGATGAGCGACTTGTTCCACGCCAAGGTACCGATCGAGTTCATCGGAGACATCTTCGACGTGATCCGTGAGACACCTCAGCACACGTACCAGGTGCTGACCAAGCGTGCTCGCCGAATGGCGAGGGTTGCAGACAAGCTCGACTGGCCCGACAACCTGTGGATGGGCGTCTCCGTGGAATCGCACGACGTCGTCGATCGGATCGACAGTCTCCGTAAAGTCCCGGTGTCCACACGATTCCTGTCTTGCGAGCCGCTCATCACTGCTCTGCCCGCGTTGGACCTCGGCGGTATCGACTGGGTGATCGCCGGCGGCGAGTCCGGCCCGCGTGCACGCCCTATGGACCCGTCGTGGGTCGAGGACATTCGTGATCAATGCCTTGCGGCCGAAGTCGCGTTCTTCTTCAAGCAGTGGGGTGGGCGGACACCTAAGGCGAACGGCCGCGAGCTCGATGGGCGCACATGGGACGACATGCCGGAGCTCGCTGCGGCACTCTGACCCGCTACGGCCCCTAGTCTGCCGCACAGTCGCCACCCGTGCGGATGCCGGACTGGCCGATCACAATGACACCAGTTGGCGTCACCATCCCGGGGGGCGGTGCTCTGTGGATCGGGACAAACTGGCGGCTTGGGGCCGTGACCGTCAGGAAGTGTGTCGTTGAGGCCGTCCTTCCTCGCGCAATCTCGGGTTATGTATGTGACATTGGGCGGTCACCCACGCTCTGCTGCCTTGCCGGCCTGGATCCCATTTCGACGTGTGGAATTGATCACGGGGGAATCGTGGTCCACCAGCCCAGCGGCAGCGGGATCCGGAAAGTCTGAGGTGACTGCGTTGACGATGCGGTACTCCCGGCGCCGTTCACGGGCGCTCCAGAGCACCTCGTGACCCATTTCGTGGTCAGTGTCGAGAGTGTTGTCGTATCGGGGTTCGGGTGGCACTCCGGTCGCCTCGACCGAAATGATCTGCCGTTGAATATTTCTGGCGGCGTTGGTAAATGCGTCGCCAAGCCCATGTAAGTATTCGGAACCCCTGGTCGAGGTAGGTACGCCCACCTCCGCCTCTTCCTGGAGGTATTCCATTTCCGAGAGGGCTTGCTGACCTTGGCGCGCGAGGTCCATTGCGAGCAGCTCCAGTGAAGCGACGGTAGGGTGCGATGACCGTAGTGCTGACACCTCGGCACGCAGCTCCATGATCTCTTGACGGGCTTGACGTTCCTCTAGGTTGGCGGTGTGACGGGCTTTTGTCGCTGACCCTGCAAGGAGCTGGTTCAACTCAGCGCGGGGGCCGCCTTCGAGCCGGGTCGGGCCATTCGCGATGGATTCTGGATCGACGGCCCAACCGTCCCTGGCTAAATCCTTCACCGGCGTGCTGGTGCGGACGCTCCAGGTGCGTTCGTCGGTACGCTCGGCAACGTCCAGACGGACGAAGGTTGCCGTGATCGCATAGCCGTCTTTGGTAATGCGGGCGGTAACATCCACAACCGCGGATCGGTCGGGCAGTTCGTAGTAGTCACCGAGAGCGAACGGGGACTGTGACATTGAGTTCCACCTTTCAGCTACCGACCGCGGCTGTGTTGGCGACCACGGATGCGAGTGAACTTGTTCTTCCGGCCTGTTGGTGCACGTCTCGGTCCACTGCTCGAAACGGCAGCTTCCGGTGGAGTCGCTTGGTCGAGGTCGGCGGCGAGTCGCGCGGCGGTGGCCTCGCCGTCGACACCTTGCCTCTCTAGATGGCCGCGGAGTTGATCGCGTCGTTCGGCTGAGTCGTAATCGCCCTGAGTGACAGCAGGATCCGTGTGGCCCTCCTGGCCGGCACCAGTCGAGGTTGCGCGCTGGTTGTCCGCGTCGAGGTCAGCCGCCTGTGTCGCTTTATCTTCGGCTTCCGATTGGCGGAGGAGCGCGACAGCTACCGCCTCGTCGGCGCTGGAGCGGACTGCCTCCGTAGCGGACTCGTTGTGTTTGGTGTCAGCCCTGCGAAGCAGGCCCTGGATATCGCTGCGGGCAGCGTGTACTTCGGCGGGCGTGATTCCATACCGTTGCTGGATTTGTTCGTCCATATGTTGCCGGGCCATGGCAGCAGCCGGCGACTGCTGCTGCCACTCGATCACCGCCCGGTAGGCGGCCGCGACTTTCATGGGATCGGCGTCCTGCCACCATTCACGTCGGTAGATACGCGTGAACGACGCTTCCGCGCTCTTCTGTTGAGCCACGATGCGGGCGTTGAGTTCTCGGCGTGTCTGCTCGCTTTCGGCCGCGGCGTTTCGACTCCGTTGTTCGCGCAGCCGAGCCTGGCGCTCGGCGATCTGGCTGGCTGCGGCAAGCCCGATACGCATGGACGTTGTGAAGTGCTGCAGTGCTTCGTCTACTTCGGAGGATGTCATGCGGGTGACCTGCCTTCGATTGTTCTCGGTTGGGGGATACGGGCGAGGACCGGGCTTTGTGACGGGTCGTTCGGGACGCCGTCCTGTGGCTCTGGTGATGGGCTGGAGTCGAGCGGAAAGTCGCTGCGCTCGAGATACTGTCGCGCCGCTACGGCGTCGGCGGAGGATCCGTAGCGAATACGTTGCAGCTGTTCGTGGTTGGCGCGATTACTCAGTGGGTGTTCACGCATGTACTCGTGCACGGACTCGTTCGCCTGGGCGACAGCACGCTGATATTCATCCCGCTCGATCTCGATCTCGCGCTGCATCTCAGCTGGGATCCGTGCTTCGGTCAGGGCTTCACTCAAACCGGCTTGGAGAGCAGCGGCGAGTTTTCGCGGGTCTGCGTCCTCGAGTTCGGTCCATTCCGTACTGCCGAACGGGGGAGTGCGACCACCGGTTTCGGCTGCAGCGGCGATGACCGGTCTCATCCACGTCCGCACTGCTTCGAGATCAGGCGGATGGTACTCGGGTATGGGAACGCCGGCGACTACTCGGTGCCCGTCGTGAGCGGGCTCCTGAGGCGCGACTGCGGACTCCGTGGATGCGAGGTCCTTGATTCTCTCCGGCCGGAATCCGGACCAGTGCGCGGTAGTGGTGACAACGACTGGGGCCTGCAGGTATCCCAGGCTCATGACGTAGTCGCGTGCTTCTGCATCGGTGGTGATATCGACAGTCTCGTAGCCGATCTGGGACTTCTCGAGCGCTCGGAATGTGGCCTTGCACTGCACGCAGCCGGGTTTGGTGTAGACGGTGACCTTCATGACTCGACACCCCCGTTTACCCGACGCCCACAGTGTGAGGCAGGGCCACAAACATCCCGTTGGGCTCAGCCGTCACCGGCAGGGGCTCGATGTGCCCGGGTTGACCGGGCGTCTTGTGGCCATCACGCACTGAGCAGGCTTTGAACGGGCCGTCCGGATCGAAGAGCTTTTCCATGTGGTGATCGGCGTGATCGCGCCACCACACGCTCATCCCTGTGGATGGGCTCAGTCGCAGGTGTTCCCAGGAGCGCCACAATGATTCGAGCCTCGATGTCGCTTCGGCATGCCGCCACCACTCCGGGCACCACCGTCTACTCAAGCCTTCGGTGACTTCCCGTCGGTAGGTCGGAGCGAGCTTGTCGGTGACGAACTCAGATAGCGAGTCGAAGATCAATTGCGGTGGTGCAGATTGTGAGGCGGCGTCCGGGGTCGTTTGCTCTGGTTCAGGCGGCGCGAGCGTCAGAGCGAGCTGCTCGATCACCAAGTCATCGGACAGGGTGCTGATCTGGTCCTGGATGTTCTTGGTGATCTCCGATTGAAAGGCTCGTTCGACCGCCGCGTCCACGTGCGCGCGGATCCTTTTGCGCACTGCCTCTCGAACGAGCTCGCCGGCTTCGGCGCCGACGTCGATTTCGATTCCATCCATGGTGTTCTCCTTTGAGTAGTCAGATGGTTGGGGGCTATCGCGGACCGGGTAGGTAGCTCCGTGGCCGCTGTTTTGGCTTGGTCTTTGTCAGGTCGGCAGAGCCGTACACGAATGCCCGTGATGAAGCAGGCTGGGACACAGAAGTTTTTGTGGGGACGGCAGCTGAGGCGCTGATGTCGATAGAACCCTTGACATCCGCCGCGTAGGGCTTGGACATCCAGGGTTCGGTGCGCACGATGGTGGCACGGTTTCCGGAGGATGACACCAGGGCGCGGCCGCGCGGCCACTCGGTGAGGTTCGCGGTGGTGAGGATGCGTTTGGAACTGATCTGGCGACTCACCGAGCCGCCTCCGCGGCCGGACGAGATCGATGACGTCGCGTATTCGTGATCGCCGACAAGTTCGGACAACTCCCGCAGGAATTCGGTCTCGGAGACACCGCCGCCGTAGGTCTTGATGTTGGCCGCGGACCACAGCTTCTTCATCCCGCCGAGTCCCCAGCACTCCACACCCTGAGACCAGGACTGCAGGATCGTCTCGAGGACGATCCCTCTCGATCCGTAGTGGGAGTACAGGTTTGGTAGCTGAGGCCACCGGACGATGTTGGCGGCTTCATCGAGGGCGGCAACCAGCGGTATCGAGAGCCGTCCTCCGGGGGATCGTATGGCTTGGCGTTCGGCTTCTTCGATCACCGCGACGGTCAGAGCCGCGACCAGTGGACCACCAGTGCCGGCACCTTCCTTAGACAGCAGATGGAGGGTGTGGTGATCGCCAACGAGTTCAGCGACGTCGAGGTGGTGACGTCGGCGGCGTCCGTCGTCGGTCACCCACTCGTGGAAGGCGCGCAGACGCAGGCATCCGGCCATCTTCTTGGCCGTGCCGAATACGCCGGCACGTTGGCGGTCAGGGGCGGCGATCTGGGAGGCGAGGCCATCGGCCATCAGCTCGTAGCCAGCTCGACGCAACGTAACCACGGCATCCTGGGAGGGACGCGTGATCCAGTCGTACACAGCGGTGACCGGACGCTGCTCTAGGGCCGCAGCCAGGAGGAGCTGCGCCAGAACATCTTTGCCCTCTGGATCGAAGAAGGCGTCCGTCTTGGCATCGGGTGCAGCTGAGCCGGCCGCGAACAGCTCTGCGAGGTTGATCGCGGTCACGTCATCTGTGACGTAGGACAGTGGGTTCCACCACCAGCTCGCAGGTTCGCCGACGAGCTCCTGGGGGTCGAAGACCCAGACCGGTGCGGTCCTGGCCTTGACGTGGCGGGTTGCGTCCACGAGATCGCGTTTATTGCTGGTCGCGATCACGGTCCCGGGGGCCTCAAGGATCGCCGGGATGACCATGCAGGTTGATTTGCCTGTCCGTGGACCCCAGATGTGAATCTGTGTGTCCTCCCAGGACGAGTACAAACGTTGGTTGCCGTGCAATGCGATGCCGAGAGGCAGGCCGGGGCCGGCAGCGGCGTCGACGCCCATTCGTCGCGCGGATCGGTTTGCTTCACGGGCGGTCAGGGAGGCGATGTGTTTGCCGCGTCCCAGGAGTTGGGCAGCGCCGTCGATGCGCGTGCGTCTTGCTCTGTGTCGCAGCATAAATGCTGTACATGCGGCGCCTGCAACCACGACTGACACCGACAAAAGGACGAAGACGAGGGTGGCCCCGCCATTCCAATAGAGCTGCCGCTGGGCCAACTCGACTACGGTGGTCGGCGGAAACAGTGAGACTTCTTGGTCGGTCCCCAGCATCAGCGCCGCAGTCATCAAGCTCGCGATGACAAAGGAGAGAACGAGAACACCCAAGATCAGAGCGTGGCCAGCGGTTCTATTGGGTTGTCTGGACCGTCCCGGATGAGTCATGACTGTTCCCTTCGGATGGACCTAGATGCGGATGGTTGTGACACGCCACTCGCCAGGCGTGTGGCTGGTCGCGGTGACCCATGCGGTCAATACTTTTGGTGGTTGAGAGTGTCCGTCGACCATGGTCGGCCGCTGGGTGATCTTCACGACCCTCGACACCGAGGTGGGGGTATCGGGTGGATGTTCGTCGCTGACTATCTGTGCCGTCGCGACGATGGCTACACTCCGCCTGGCCCATTGGCCCCATTCGACGGTCCGGGTGAACGGTGCCCCGGTACCTTGCGCGTCGGTCAGTGGTGGTCCCAGTAGCGGGCGTGCTCGGTGGAAAGCTGGTGTGGTGTCAGCCTCCCGCGCTGGGCACCACGTGAACAACCGGGTGAGTGCGGTGGTGATGACGAGTTCGGCATTGCTCGTCGGGTGCGGTGCGGGTGAGAGCGACGGGGATGGTTGATCGGCGGTGTCGGAGCCGCAGCTGACCAACAGCACTGCCAACGCGAAAGCGGCGGCAAGTTGTACGGAGCGGGATGAGTTCATGCGACCCTCTTCACGCGTGATCCGCTCTGGAAGCTGCTGTATTTGACGTTCTCGCCGGCCTGCGGCGCGTGAATCATCTGCCCAGGCGCGACAACGACGCCCACGTGTTCAGGTCCAGTGCTCCCGAACTCGGAGAAGATGAGGTCGCCGGCTTGGGCTTTGTCGAGGGGGATCTCGGTGCCCAGGTTCCACTGGTCGTAGGTTGTGCGTGGCAGTGACGTTTTGTTGCCCGTTCCTTGGAAGACCGCGGCACTGGTCAGTCCGCTGCAGTCCAGGCCGCCGTTGGTGGGGCCGTGGATGTCGCCGCCGCCCCACACGTACGGCGTGCCGACGTATTGCTTGGCAGCCACGGCGATCTGTTTGCCGTGTGGCGATGTGGCGCTGTAGGTGAACCGGCTAGATGCGTTCCGGTCGGCGTACTTCGGCATGTCGTTGATGATCGACCGCACGTACGGGATGGTTTCGGTGACCGCGCGTGGGTAGCTAGGCAGCGAGTCCCGGCCCGGGGTCGGATTGCGGACAAGTGAGCCCTCGCCTGCGTTATATCCGGCCAGGGTCAATTCGTTCGGATCGCCGCGGTAGCTGCCATCTTCCAGTCCTCTGTCAACCTGCTCTCGGATGTAGCAGAGGTAGTGGCCCTCGGCCATGACGGCGTCGCCGATCGAGTTGACGTCGACGATGCCGTTGCTGTCGTAGTCTTTGCCCCATCGAGCCCAGGTGCCGGGGATGAATTGTGCGGGGCCGGCGGCCGCATCCGGTGAGACCGGTGCGTTGGGGCCGTAGCGAAACTTGTTTTCGTGGTAAAGCTGGCTTGCAATCATCGGGGCGCTGACGCCGGGGCACAGAGAACCGGCTTTGCGGATCCACGGTTCGAACTCAGGTGGCACGGAGCCGGCTTTGAGGGATCCGCCGGCGGTGCCGAAGGTGTCGGCCGGGCACGGGGCCGGCGGGTCGCCACCTTGGGTTGCCGTTCCGGCGGCGGCGGCGGCACCCTGCAGCCAGGGCATCGGATCGATGGGGTGCCCGTTGCCTTCAGGTAGCCGTCCGCTAGGCCAGACTTCGAAATGCAGGTGAGCGCCGCTGGATTGGCCGTTGCTTCCGACGTCACCGATACGTTGTCCTGCTTGGACCTTGTCTCCGGTCCGCACTCGCACCCCGTCGTCGTACATGTGGCCGTAAACCGTCGATACTTTCTGCCCGTTGTCGAGTGAATCGATGACGATCCAGTTGCCGAACCCTTGGGCGGGCCCGGCGTCGGCGACCTGTCCATCGAGTGCGGCGACAATCGGATGGCCCAGAGGCGCAGCGAAGTCGGTGCCGCGATGAGCCTCGCCATCGCGGTTGCCGAAGGGGCTGGACACGGTGTAGCCCGGTGCCACAGGGATTGTGCGCTTGCTGGGCGTGACTGCCGCGACGGGTGCGGGGGAGCCTGCAGGCTGAGGTTGGGCGAGGGGTGCTGCGGGCGCACTCGCCGGTCCGGTTCCGGCGCGATCGAAGGTACCCGCGGGTGCAGGCTTCTTGCCCGTCAAGGCCTTGGCTTCTGAGCACGACGGCCACGCGCCCCATCCCTGGCTCGCGAGGACGGCATTTGCAACTTCCATCTGTTGGGCAGGGCTCGCAAGGTCGGCGCGCGCCGCGTAACGCGAACCTCCATGACCTTCCCAGGTCTGTTGGGTGAACTGCAGACCACCGAAGAACCCGTTCCCCGTGTTCGTGCTCCAGTTACCACCAGCCTCGCACTGGGCCATCGCATTCCAGTCGTCCGCGGAGACCACGGCGGGGTCAGCCGATCGCCCCAACGGTGCCGGTGCGACCCCGGCGGCATTGACAACGGTCTGATCGGAGACCGAGGTGTCACAGTTCGCCCCAGGATCCGAGGCTGTGATGACCGCGAGCATGAGCGTCACAACTGTGACCAGCGCCAGGAGCACGATAGCGAGTTTGCTGGTGGTACTGCCCATCTCATCTGCCGCCCCTACCTGGTTACGCGATCGAGTCCGTCGAAGCGCTTGTTGGTGTTGTGAATCCCCGATGCGATTTCGGTGGAGGTGAGTTTGGTGATGAAGGCGGCGCCGGGTCGGCGCCCGATCTTGAGTAGGAACATCCCTCGGCCTGGTGGCGGCTTCTCAAGGTTTCGTTGCACGTCCATGGTGGGAGGCGAACTCCAACCCGAGACCCGAGCCCGTTCCTTCGCGGTGAACGCGATCACCGTTTCCAACGCGTCGATGTCGGCCGGCGTCAGACCGCCGCAGATCACAGCACCGGCGCGCTCGATGAATCCCATCGCACGTTGGCGTTCCTGTTCACTCTTCAACGTGCGCAAATCTTTTGGGGTGTGCGTGATCATCATCAGTGACAGGCCCAGCGTGCGGTTGATGCGGGTGAGAGCGTCGACACGTTCGACCATGCCCGGGCCGGCGCCGAGGACCTGCCACAACTCGTCGAGGACTGCTTGGAACTGACGTTGGGGTCGCAGACCGAGGTCGGAGAGGGTGTGGGCGGCCTCGATGGCGCCGAAGCCGTCATTCCAACACGCGAGGAGCACCGCCGCACGCAGGCGGGAGTCTCCTCGGGCCAGCGCGGAGACGTCAACACAAACCGCGGGAGCGTCGAGGTCGAGCGGGGTGGAGGTCTGTGCCGAGAAGACTCGCCCGACCGGGGTGTCGATCAACGCGCGCAGTGACATTCGCAGCGGGCGCGTGACTTCGAGGTACTGCTGGTGGGTTTCGGCCTCACAGGTGGCGAACAGATCGGGATGCCCATCAGCCAGGAAGCCGCGCAGATCCGTCAACAGCGGCGGGCTATCGGGCCCGAATCGAACATCACTGGTGATCAGCTCGAGTGCGCGGCTCAGGACGGCTTCCTCGGTATCGGACACCGGCCTGTCCTTGCGGACCATAGCAATCAGCGCCCCGGTCATCTCGACCTGGCGAGAGAGTACCTCGGCCTGCACCCGCTTGTACTCGTCGTCGAATCCGTACTCTTTGAGAACAGGGAGGATCGTTCCCAGGGCTCCGACAGCGAGCGGGTTGATCGTTCCTTCACCAGGACCGACTTTGACGACTTGACCGTCCATCTTGTGGATTTGGTCGACGTACTCGCCTTTGAGGTCGCCCAGGATCATCGGTGTCACGCCGCTGGCGATGGCCCCGGTGACCATCTTTCGGCACAGGGTGGACTTTCCGAGCCCTGGTAGTCCCAGGATGAAGACGCTTGGATTCGATATCAGGCTCGCGCGGTGGAACCAGTTGAGCGGGTCGAAGCACAGGGCCTGGCCGGTATCGAGGTTCTCACCGAGATAGGTGCCGATAGTTGGCGTACCGGCACTGACCAGCCACGGCCAGATGCCGCAGACCTGATTGCTCGTCCCTCGGTACTCGGCGGGCTTGTCCACTAGCGTCCAACGCCCACCTCCACGTCCGGGAAGCCCACGAAAACCAAAGGTACGAACCGCCTTCCGTGCAGAGCTGGGATCGCGCTTCGGGCGGCCTTGGCCAGCTTGCACTCTGGTCCCGCCGATCCGGGCAAACCGACGTCGACCTGCGACGGCGGTTGCGTCGCCGACCGGAGCAAGATCGGCGTCGTCTTTAGTGCTCGGTGGCACTGGATGCAACTTCATCACTTGTCCCCGCTCATCGTGAAGGACTGCGGGATGGAGTAGTGATCGGGCAGCACCACACCGATGCCGAGGCCGGCTGCAAAAGCCGGCGCTTGATAGCCGTAGGTGGGACGAGTCTTGATGCGCGCGTTGGCGGTGAGCGACTTCAGGACTGATCGCTGTCGCGGGAGTTCGTCGCGCGACCGGGCGGTGATGGTGATGATGCTGCCGAAACGCACCAGTCCGTGGCCCTCGGCCTCGTCGTCCCGGGCTTTGGCGGCGGCTCGCGACCTTAGGACGGTGGCGGCGGAGGGAACGGCCTTGGTGCCGTTGTTCACGGCGGTCACGGCGTTGTTGTAGTCGCGTTCGGTGATGGTTGCCGCATCGCCAGGGGAGTGCGGTCGGTAGAGCATCGCGAGTCGCTTGCGCGGGAGTTCATGATGTCCCGAGAGCAACCGCCGAAGAATCGTCTCGGTTGTGGCGTTGCCACGTGGTGGTTCTTCCATCGCGAGGACAGCAGATATGCCGCTGTCGTGGGCGTAGCTATCCCAGGACTCTTGCGCTGTGCTCGGTCCGCAGTCATCCCAGGTGAGTGCTTCTACCGAGTCGTCCGTAGACAGAATCTCTTCTACGGTGTCCGCGCAATCCGGATCGTAGGATCGGCGCACAAATCCGGCGATCTCGACCGGTGACATCGGTGATGCGCCGACCCCGCACATCGATAGACCTTCATACATCTCCGGCAGTCGCCCGCCGAGTTCGACCGCCATCTCCGATGGATCGCGCTTGCGTTCAGGTGTGGTGGCCCGAAGCGTCACTGCCAGCCGCGCATGCAGTTGCCATAGGCCAGTTGACTGTTCAGCTCCTTCTCGCATGATCTGTTTGGCCAGTGTTGGAGCGCCGCTGTTCGTCAGTCGGGCTTGCTCGCTGCGTAATCGCTGTCCCGTTTCCGGGATGGTCTCGACCACTGCTGCAACCAGATCAACGTCAGCGTCTTCGCCGAGTATCGAGATGTATTGACCCCAGTTCGCGACGAAGGTGTCGATGTCGTTGGGATCGATGGCGTCGTCGCCTTGTGGTGAACACGCGAAGACAACGGTGTACTGCGCAGTGCGCGGCATGTGGATGATGCCGTAACGGTTACCGAGAGCATCGAGCGCCTCGTACAAGTCGGTGTGGGCAAGAATTCCGGGTAGGCGGTGTCGTCCACCCGGCACCTTGGAGAACGGTCCGGACCGATACTGATGTGCGCCAGTCACTTTGCGCTGAGTCCACTTCATGCGGATGTACACCCTTTCGTATCCGGTGCGACCGCCGAAAGACGTCACCAGAGGCAGAAGCAGAATCGCCCCGATCACGGCACAGATCAGGCCGGCGAGGATGTTGATGAATAGCAAGAACATCGACGCCATCAAAACGCCGATCATGACCATGCTCGCGCCCCAGGTCATTCCAAAGAACCCAGCGGATCGTGGCCGGATCCAGTTCCCGTACCGAGGGCGGGAGATCGCTGTAACCGTCGTCATTTACGCGAACCTCCCACTGAGCCGGACGGGCCGTCTCCGCCCGACGAGGAATTGTTGGTGGAGGAACCCTGTTCGGCGGCGCGGTCGATTGCCTTAGCTCCTGCGGCAACTGCACTGGCCGCGACGGTCGCTGCCGCTGCAGCGGGATGGGCGCCCGAAGCTCCCTTGCCGGCTGCTGCCGGCACCGAGCCTGCTGGTCCACCATTGGTCGCAGCCGGCGCGGAGCTTTTGGTTGGTTTGCTGCCCGTGGAGACGTCGCTGCGTGTGTTTGTTGCTCCTGACGGTGGTCCTGATGTCACGTTGGTGGCGCCGGAAGATCCTCCAGCACCGCCTTTTCCGGTGCTGGTCATGGAACCTTTGAGTGATCCGATCGCCGCCCCACCTGCGATGGCGCCGCCGATGGCTCCAACGGTCGATGGGCCGTTCCCCACTGATGACACTGCCGGTGCGATGAGGCGCATGAGGGCGGGCAAGGTCAGAAAGCTCATGATGAGCAGGAACATCCCCGCGAGTTGGCTCATCGGGTCGGACTCGTCAGCGCCTGCCCAGATTGCTATCGCCATGCACATGCCTGCGACTGGTTTGAACAGCAGGAATGCGATGGTCCAGGAGATGAGCTTGTCGTAGGTTTGTTTCCCGGTGCTGCTACCTGATGCTGAGGCCGCCACTGGAAGTGCTGCACAGACCAGGATCAGAAACGCGGTTCGGACGACGAACATGGCTGCTTGCAGTAGTCCGGTCAGGCAGATCGCGGCTGCGATGAAGAACATGATCCCGGGCCCGAACGCCGCTGCCATTAGCAGTTTGGTGAGGGCCTTTTCAATACCGCCGTCGCCGGCGGCCTTGTTGACTATCCAGAGGGCCCACGCATCACCACCTTTGGACGCCAGCACGATCACTGTCGGAAGTGTCGCGACGGTGAAGATGACCCGGATGAGTGACTTGTTTGCCTCCCGGACTTCCTCGCCGGCGGCGTGAGCGCGTGCCATGCCTACTTTGGTAATCACCACGAGGAATGACAATGCGGCGAGGAACACCTGAGTTTGCACGGTGTACTCGTTGATTTTCGTGATTAGCCCCTGGCTGGGACCGCCGCCCTCCCCGTAGAGATCGGGGAGCGGGATCTTCATCCACCAGGTCAGGACAACCTTGACGATCTCAGCGGCTCCCGCGAGCATGTCCTCGACGACCTTGCCGAACGCGGAGTCGTAGAGCTTCTCCATGGCAGCGTCAGTACCTTCAGTGCCGGCGGTGCAGGCCAGATCTTTGATGCCGCCCGTCAGGTCACCTACACCCGGAATCATGTCGATCGGTGCGCTGGTGACGGCCTGGCAGGCCTTGTTGAGGTTGCTGTCATCGTCGTCAGCGTGGGCGGCGGTCGTCGGTAAAAGCAGCGCGATTACTGCTAACAGCAGGGAGATGCTTGCAGTCCGCATGCGAAGGGACGTGCCGGCGGTCACCACTGGGTCCACCCTTCGATGGATGCGGTACGTTCGTCCAGCATCTGAGGGCTGTAACCCTTGAGCTTCCAGCTGTCGATTACGTTGTCCCACACCAGTTCAGCTCTGGTGATGGCCCACTGGGTGTTGGGAACTACGCTGCGATCACGCACGGCATACTCGACGACTGAGAATTCAGAGTCGTAGGAGGTCAAGCGGAAGGCGTCGGGTGCGCTGACCGTCGGACCGGCTTCAGTCATCGGTCGATCCGGGCGGCGGGCAAGCTGTTGGTCGAACTGTGCTTGTTCAGCTTCGGTGAGATACAGGAACTTGCGTGCAATCTGTTGTTGCACACCCTTCGGTCCGAGTTGCCGGAACATGAGTTGCCATCCAGCCAGTGCGGATCCCTCGGGCCGACGACTGAATCCGGTCGCTACGTCGCCGTCCCACCTGGTCGGTCCATCACTGGTGGAGAACGGTAGAGCGAAGCCGTAGACCGACTGCCACATCATGCCCTGCGGAGTTACCGGTGGCAGCATGTCTGTTCGGGCGGGTGCCGAGATCTGTTCTAGAAGTTGGCCGTTGGCGTCTTTGGGGACAAGTACCTTGCGTCCCCACATGTCGGCGAGAGGCGCATCGAACCCGCGATTTGCACCGGTCGGTGGCAGGGATATTGGGACGGAGTTGCTGGGACCCAGCGGGCTCAGCGTGTTGGTGGTGTCGTCTTCGCTCGAGCTCAAGACGATTAAGATGGTCGCGCCAACCACCACGACCAGCAAGATCACCGACAATGCCAAGGTCATCGGGGAGGCGTAAAACCACTGAACGATGCCGCGGTGTGCAGCGTCATCGGAGCGGCCGCGGCTATTGTCCTGCCCGGCGCTCATGGCCCACTTCCAAACTTGGTGAACCCGTCGAGGGACGACATTGGGATTGGGGAGTCACCAACACCATCGACAGGGAGAAGGAACATCCAATCGTCGGGTTTGTCGTCGAAACCCCGAACCCACCGCAAGATCAACTGCTTGCTGGTGAGCTGTCCGTTCTGTTGGACTGCGACGCGGACCTTTGCTTCAGCGTCGGTGTAGCTGTCCCAGCGATATCCGACGTAGGCCGGGACCTGTGCTGGATCGGGAGCCGTGGTGATGCCGACAGCCGCTCTGGCCGCTGCGAATCGATCTCGGCCAGCTCCTGGCGCGATGAGGGCGTTCACTACAGCTGGCCAAGTGTGATCAGGTGCCAGGGACAGCCGCGCTTCGGCCTGCAGGCCGGCGATGAGTGCTCCCTGCGGGGTGTGGGCGTATCCGTGCGGTGCTGTGTCGTAGGCAATTGCGGGACCGTCGTCCTGGGAGAACGGCAGCATCACCGATTGGTATGTCCGCCAGGAGACGGTAGGCACTCGTTCAAGGTTTGGCGCAGCTGGTGTGGACGATTCAGGTGCGGGACTATCGATGTTGCCGCACGCCACCAGAGTGGCGAGCAGCAGGACGAACGCCGCGAGGACGATGCCCGGCTGGCTTCGGAAGGAGGGGTTGATTTCGGTGCTGTGAACCATCTTTCGATCACCTGTTGTAGAAGATCAGATAGAGAAAGGTCGGAAGACCAGACAGTAGGCAGCAACATAGGCAGATTCGAAACAGCCATCGCGTGTTGTCGCTGAGTGGTTCGCTGCGCCGATGCTCCCATGCCACGAGTCCTACTGCGGCCATCGCGGAGGACGCGAAAACTGCGAGGACGCACCAGATTCCCCAGCGAAGGAACTTGGCGAACATCTCTATGGTCTCGGGAGGCACCGCGGCGGCCTAACTCAACGCCAAGGTGTTGACGATCGTCACCACGACGCCGATCAGGACCGAAGACACCAACACCTTGACGAGGTGGGGCTGAGCGTCGCCCCCTCCGCCCTGACGCTTTTCCCATCCGAGAGTGACAGCCGCGTACAGACCGGCACATCCGGCCATGGCAACAACACCCCAGAAGAACCAGTTCATCAGGGTCTGAAACTTGCTTGACCCGGGCGGCGCTTCCGGGTTGGCCGGCCCGATGTTGCCGCCCCCTCCCGGATCGGCGGCAAGGACAGCGGCGCTAGCGTGATGAGCGATCTGCGAGTTCGTCGACAGTAGGTCATGGGCGGTGAGAAAGTTTTGAACGATCATGATGAGCGTTCCCTTCGGGCTAATTCACGAGCAACTGCGGCGATTTCGTCACCACAGCGCATGTATTCACTCGGTGGTTGTGCCTGAACACCAACCGTCTTCCGCCGGGCTCGACCCACTCGGGCGATGTCCCCCGGTCGCCAGTTCGGCAGTTCGTTGCGGGGTGTCTCACGCCAGTCCGGGACCCAGGGCAACGCCCAATGATGATTCACTGCTCGCACCACCACATCTCGGTACTTACGGAGATCCGCAGGCAACTTGCCGGGTGAATCCGGGATCGTGACCAACCCGGCGACGACCAGCTTTGCTGGAACTCCGCCGGCAGCCGCCTGGACGACCGCGTTGTGCGCCGCACGCAGCCCCGACAAGTGCGTCCGCGAGACAAGCACAACGACCGGGCTCTGTCCCGATATGGCGCTGGGCCACATTCTCCGAGCATCGCCCGAAGGAGTCAGGACCGTGGTCAGCGTCGACACACCCGCGCCGCCGTGGACACCGAGCCACCACCACAATGGCGACGCGGGACCGGATCCCGGAATTGGCGGGATGAGACTTGGCCACACCGCGATCCGATCCTCGGGCGAAGGTAGCTGCGCCCCAGCGCGTGGAACGGCCAGTCGTTCGTGGTCCTGAAGGTTTGACAGCTCCGCTTGATGCAGATCGATTGGCTCCTGGCGGGCGGCTGTCATCGTTCGGCCCTGCCGTACCGCCGCTGCGCTGCTGCCGGGAAATCGTCGGCGATGGTTGCTGCCAAGGCCCGCAGGGCTTTGATGGTGGAGGGTGCGAGGCGGTCGAGGAGGACCTCTTGGCCTTCGGCCAGATGCGGATCGAAGGGGACTGTCAGCACTGCACGGCATCGGCGGGAGAAGTGTTCCTCGAGTTCACGAACGTCCACGCTCGACTTGCCTGGTCGGTTGATGCAGATCACGGTCACCGCCCTCGCGACCAGGTCCGCGTGCCCGTTCTGCTCAAGCCACTCGAGCGTGGCCTCTGCTGATTGGGCTCCATCGAGTGCGGGCGGCGTCACCAGGGCCAGTGCGTCGGCTTCGTCGAGTACTCCGGTCATCGAGCTGTGCCGGATTCCTGTGCCGCAATCGGTCAGGATGAGTTGGTAGTACTCCTCGAGGATGCGAACGGTGCGTCGATAGTGGTCTTCTGAAAATGCTTCGGCAATTCGGGGATCGCGGGGTGACGCCAAGATCTCAAACCGTGAGGGTGCCTGGTTGGTGTAGATGCGGACATCTGCAGCGCGGGTGATGTTCTCGTCCGCAAGCAAATCGCGGACGGTATACGAGTGCTCGGATCGGATCCGGCTACAGAGCGTGCCGAGGTCAGGGTTGGCATCAATTCCGATGACCCGATCCGGGCGTACTGCGGCGAACACCGAGCCGAGCCCGGCCGTGGTGGTGGTCTTGCCCGACCCGCCCTTGAGGGACAGCACGGCCAGTTTGTAGTCGCCCCTGATGGTTTGGCGGATACGGTCGTTCGTGATGCGCCATTCAATGTCGGCGGGCGATTCGCCGGGATTGATGGCCCCCAATGTTGCGCGATGAACCGCTCGCCGCCAGCCCGATGCCGGGGTGGGACGTACGCGCACTCTCAATAGGTCGGTGCTCAACGTCCCGGTCAAGGGTTGCGACTGCGATGCCTGGAGTGGCTCATGCACGAACTTCTGTGTCGCAGACGGGGGTACGTCGGCATGTGTGACCGGCTGCTGGTGCTGTTGCCCGGGGACGGTTGCGAACGGACGCAACGGATTAGGTGCTTCGGGTACCTCCCGTTCCTTCGCTTGAGCGTGGTCGACGACCGCTGATGTGGAGATTGTTGCCCCGGCCTCGTGGTCGGCGGGGCTGTCGGGGATGTGCGCGGAACCCCACCAGTCGTGATGCTGCTGCGTCATCGCACCGTCTCCGTTTCTGTCGTTGTTCGGGTTGGGGCGGACGTCGAAGCCGAAGGAACCGAGGTTGAGGTCCGACGTGTTGTAGAGGCCGGGGGCGATGGTGGCGCCGAAGAGGTAGGCAGTAGGGACGATTCCGGTGTCGACACGGTTGCTGGGGCATAAGTCGGTTCGAACAGTCCCGGTAGCTTCGACGTCGTTGACTCACGGCTTGCGGCGCGGGCCGACGTCTCGTCAGCCCCGGCCCTTTTGGCGAGTAGATCCTGAAGGACAGCGTTGAACCACTGCGCTACGAATGCCGTTGATGGGGCCCCGGCCGGAGTAGCGACGTTCGAGGAGTAGATGCCGTGCATGCGCACGGTGTCCCAATACCGGAGATCGGTGGCCATCTTGACCAGACCCGCGTTGTCGGTGACGCCGGCCTTGAGTTCATTGAAAATCGATTGCTGCACGCCGTTCAGGATTCGATTCGGTGGGTACGTATCGGCGATCGCGCCGATGAGCTGTCCACCGAAAAGTGCAAGTGCTGCAGCGGGGTTTGCCAAACCGACAGTCGCGAGGGAGACGACGTTCTGGGGTGTGATCACTTTTCTTGCCACAGTTACCGCAGCACCAAAGCCAATCGTCCCCAAGCGCACGAGTGCGGAGTATGGATCGGCGGGGGCAGTGGGATCAGAACCCTCGGCGGCGTAGCTCAGCAGAGACTTGTCGCTGTTGACCGGTTCGCCGGCCAAGAACTTCTCCACACCGCCGTCGTTGATGAAGTTCGACGACGAGCGAATCACCGTCCCACCGATCGCCACCGCGGCGTCTGCCAGAATCGTCTGGGGATCTTCGGCGTCGAGATGCATCTGACCGGCAATGTTGGTCACTAGTCGCGCGATCGGCGCATCTGCCGGTGTGGAGCACGCCATATCGCCTGTGGCGCAGGGGGAGTAGACCCGCCCGTCGAGCTCACCGAATGTTCTGCCGTCCGACGGCGCAATTCCTCCGCCCTCGGCGGGTGGGGTCGGATTGACCTGCAGTTCAGAAACATTCGTACCATTGGTGCCGGGAGCGGGATCGGGAGTTGTCTGATTCGGCGAGCGGCCCGGGAAGTTTGCTGATCCGGGTGCTCGGCCGGGATCAGAGAACAGTGCTACTCCGACCACCCGGTCGGCCGGAACGGGCCCGGATCCGGAACCGATCGCCTGGGCGACCAGCCGCGCAATCTGAGCGCCTTGGCTGTACCCGGTGAGCCCGAAGTCGGTATCAGGGCATCGGTCCGCGAACGACTTCAACATCTCGGTCGCGTTCGACTCGCCAGTCCGAACGGACTCTTCGTAGGTAGCGTCTTCTCCAGGCGTCGCGCCACCGAAGGATGCCGGGTACGGCACGTACTGGCGGGAGTAGGTGCCCGGATCAGCGGCAGTGCCTGCGCCGATGGTCACCCGTGAGAGAAGTCCGGTGTCGAGGTTCGGATCGATGTCGGAGGATGACTCACTTGTTCCGGACACCGCCAGGACATGCAGGACTGGACACACGGGGAACTGATTTGGCAGGGCGCTGACCGGAGCAACCGCGATAGGTGCAACAGCCACCACCGCTGTTGCCGCGATCGCTGGGCTAGCCCAGCGCGGCCAATGTCTCTGACTTGAGAACATCTCGGACCCCCGAGGTTCGGATGGCAAGCCCCTGTTTCTGTGAGTCCGACCATCAAATAAACGACGTAGAGCCAACATAAGACAGTCATAAGACATTTACAAGCATTAAAACCGTCCGAGGTTTTGTTTGTTGTGTGTCTTGTGGTGTTCTTGTGAGGTCTCGATCCGGCAAAACATCAACTACGGTGCAGCATTGACTACGGAGTTTGGGATACGGTTTTGCTATGTCCGCTGTGCCCGGCAACCTTCACAGACTCGCGAACGCAGTCCATGAGCGGCGACGCGAACTCGCGTTGACGAGGACCGAGGTGCACGAAAAGGGTGGCCCCGCCGATACGACGATGGCGCGCATTGAGAACCCCAGCCCGGAGACATCCGCACCGCGCCCAACGACATTGAGACGGTTAGACCTGGGTTTGTCGTGGCCCGAGGGCCATGCCGCGAAGATTTTGTACGGTTCGGCGCAAGCGGTTGAGGCCCCCGAGGCCCAGGACCTCACCGATGCACTTTCGTTCACAACGATGGAAATACCCGTATCGATCATCCAAGACATCGTTCAGGCCGCGTCCAAGGTGGTCACTGCGCTCCCAGATGGTGGCGCCGAGGACCTGAAAGCCTGTGTTCAGCGTCTGACCGCCATCTATGCCACCGAGGTGCTCGAACGCGTCGGAGGCCCTGGTACAGCGCGAATTCCTCTCATCGACCTCACGTTCCGCGAGCTGCTGGACACGCCATTGGCTCCACCAGGAGACCCCGTGCGCACCGAGCAGCTCTACCGGCGCTGGCTCGCCGGAATGCTCCCCGAGGATGAAAAAGATCTTTCTGATGCTTTTATGACTCGCTGGAAGGCTCGGCGGAGATCTATTATCCTTCGAGAGGAGACCAACTGAGGGGGGTTCAGTTGACCGATTCGTTGCCTTTGGAAGTACGTATCGAAAGACTGCTGCAACTCGCGAAGTGTGTGAAGCAACCAGCCACTTCTCACGACGTATCCGAACACGTCACAAAGACACTTGGCCGACCCGTATCGCCAGAGACCGTCGACCAATGGTTCGCAGGCGAGCAAGTCCCGACCGAAGCAGAGCGCAAAGCGATCGCCGAGGTCTGCGGGTTCGCCGGCGACTCGACGGCATACATCGCAAGCGACGACCCGAATAAGTACGTGCCGATACACCAGCAGATCGGCAATCTGTTAGAACTCGCGCACAACACGACCGGATTGATCGCCCTGCGTGCCTCTGAGAAGCCGTTGTCCGATCGCGCGCGGCAAGATCTCGCTGACCTCGCGAACCGCGCACATGACGAGCAACAGTGACCCGCAAAAGATAGCGTCCGCGGCGCTGGCCGAAGTTTCGTTCCGGCGCCCGTGGACAATCGAGGCTGCGATCGCCGCCCTATCGCTCGATCGCCAACGTCCGATCACAGTGCACCAGCTTCCTGTCAGTCTCGCTGAAGCCTGCTCGGGTCTATGGATTCCACGATTGAACACCGACCAGATCTATATCAGGCAAGATCTGACTGACGTGCAACGCGAAGTAGCCATCGCTCACGAACTCGGGCACATACTCTTGCAGCACACACTGTCTGACCGTGAGCGCGTCGACTACCTGGCTTTCCTTTTTCCCTCGGTACCCCAAGTGGTGGTCGGCAATGTTTTCGCCCTGCCCTGCGCGATGGCCAGGTCGAACTACGAGCATCCATTCGAGATGCAGGCTGAGTGGTTCGCCCGACTGATGGTGGCCAAGGCAGACCAGTATCGGGACGTGATAATTCCGGACCGAGCAACCGAGTCGGAACGTCGTTTGCTCCAGAAGGCGGCTTCAACCTTTGGTTGGCCATGACGTCCGCGCTGACCGCGGGCGTGTGCATCCTCCTGATAGTTGTTGCTGTACGGCGTCTCTCGCGGCCGCCCCGCGACCCAACACCGACATTCTGGGCCTACACGCAGGTCTGTCTGCTGTTGGGTGCCGGAAAACTGGCCCGAACGCCGCATTTCACCGACGACGTCATCAACCCGGCTATCGAGAGAGCTACGGGATTGTCGAACGTGATGACCCTGGTGGGCATGACGCTCGCGGGCTGTGCCGCGGTGCCGGCCGTGATGTTGATGTGGGCGTTCACCGGACATGAAGTTCGATACCGTCTGTGGATTCCTTCGCAGATTGCGATCGTGACGGCTATGTCATTGACCTATGTCAGCTCGCCGATCGCCGATATCCCCAGCTCGTACATCACTGCTGATATTCCCTTTACGCCAATGGTTTACGCGTACTGGTCTGTGTTCTTGGGTTCCATTGGCGTCGCCGGTGCCGTCAACGCGGTGATCGCCGTTCGTGCGTGTTGCGTAGTTAGGCGAGGGCCCTTTGCCATGACGCTACTCGGCTGGGCGGGCACCGCGGCTTTGGTCTGCGTGTACGCGGTGAACAAGGTCGTCGATCTCGCGCTCACCGACGTGAACGCCGATGGCGGCTGGTATTCCGCGCATGTGCGATCCGTTTCGCTGGTGCTCGCGCTTTTGATCGTGGTGGCTGCGACCGCGACTGTGTTGATCTATCCGGTTGTTCGACTGCCTCATCGATGGCGTCGCTTCGAGGTCCTTCAGCGGTCTGCTGACGCGTGGGGCGAGGCGCGGACGCAGTTCCCGGCATTCGTCTTACCTGGCACGGGTGCTGTGCCGACGAATCAGTGGCAATGCTGGAAGGCCGCGAAAGACCCGGTTTCCGCATACAACTTGCAGGTCGAGATCGCGGACGCCGCAAACGCGGCGGCGAATCACCCACCAGACCGGATCATCTTTTGACGGCCCTGATCAGCCACGCGATTTCGCGTCCTGGACCTTCTTCAATGTCGTAGGGGATCGTTCGTCCCAAACGTTGCGCGGCGGCGGTGAAGGTTTCCGCTTCGGTGTCCCATCCATACCCATCGAGCCACGCAACGGGTTCGGTGACTGCCGACTTGAATCCGTACCCCGAGTTCTCTGCGGCGGCGGCCATCTCGCGGGTCTGCGCTTCGATGAGCGCGCCGGCGCCGAAGTGCACGGCCAGTAACTCACTGTTCGGCGCGCTCTGGTCCGTCACGGTTTGAATCAGCTGGGCGACAGTCTCATCTGAGAAATAGAACAGGACGCCTTCGATGAGCCAGGCGGTCGGGGTGCCGGGGTCGAAGCCGGCGGTGGTCAGCTCGTTAAGCCAGTCACCCTCGAGGTCCCCACCTCGCGGACGCCAGTCGACTCCGATGGAGACTCCATGCTCGGCGAGTGCCTGCTTCTTGTAGGTGATCACTGGGAGCTGGTCGATCTCGAATACGACGCAGTCTGCCGGCAGTGCGAGTCGTGCGGCGCGCGTGTCCAGGCCGGATCCGAGGATGACAACCTGGCGGACTCCGTTGGTGGTCGCCTGGAGAAGTGCTTGGTCGAGGAACTGCGTTCGAACAACGTTGGACTCGAATAGTCTTTGCCCAGTAACTTGTTCGAGTTTGAGCGATCGAAGGTCCAGCCCGGAACTATCGACCAGCAATGCTGCGAACGGGTCGTAGATCAGACTTCCGTCGCGTTCGGACTCGAGCGCTCGCATCTTCGCCGTCAAGACTGCGGTCGCGGAAATGTTGCCGACCTCGAAATTACCCATTTGCCCCTCCCAGCTGGAGTTCTCTGGGCGACTGTACATATTACCGCGTGATAGCGCCTAAAGACTTGCGGCTCGGTGCGGGTTGGCGAGCTGAGCTGCGGTGGCAATTTACTTGATCACGACGTGACCATACAACCCTTGGTCAGCAATCAAGGAGGACCCCTCGGACAACGAATCGGCAAGTTACACAGGGAGAACGACAGTGGCACCACCGAATGTGTGCCGCATCAGCGGCAGTCCCAACCCTGATGACCGCAGCTACACCGGCCTCGTGGCCACTCCGGTCGAGCCACCGACGGCACCGGCGTACTCGAATGTTCTTCCATCCAATGGCGGCGCGCCGGGCGCAAATTCGCGCGAAGTCGGTTAGCGCAGCAGACAATTGATGGACCTGGTCACTCCGTGGCTGAGCGATTCGCCGGAGCGTTTTGCTCTCATGCACGGCGACTTGGCCACGTCGATCGAGAGGGTGCCGGTGATCACGGAGACGTTTTGGAGTCTCTCGAGCAACGGCATATCGCCTGATGGGCGGCTAAGCCACTTCGATGTCGGCCTGGTCCACCCACCGGGCGAACAGGCTTAGCGCTGCGAGCTGTTCGAGCGCAGTCTGTTCGTCGAGTTCGATCTCGTCGTTCGGCAGGTGACCGAGGGGGTTTCGGATTGCGCTGAAACAGCCGGCACCGAAAGATCGTACGCCTCGTAGCATCGACTCACGGGTCTCGTCCTGGACTATTTCGGAGAAGCGTAGGCGCGGTTTGGCGGGCTCTGGCGACTTGTCGCTGAAGACTTCGTTGACGAGTTTGAGATCAGAGAGGTCGCGCCGCTGGACCTTGGCTTGAATCTGGGAATTGACTGCTTTGGCGGCCGCGGACACGGCTTCGTGGCGTTGGCCGAGTGACCATTGCGGCTCTGCGGCCCTCCAGATGAGGTGGTGTAGGGACGCCGCGGTGAGTCGGGGCGACATGTCCCCACCTCCTAGGCGTGCTGCCACCTCGTCATGTGAGTTGAGGCGCGCAAGTAGCTTGCTCGCGGCATCCCGCTCCGCCCCGAATTCAAAGTTTCTGTTTGGCTGATTCTCGGATCGCCACTCGGGGTAGAGGCGGGTGAAGATTGGAACCAGGGTCTCCGTGAGTTCGATTGCGCGGGCTCTTCCGCAGGCTGGTGTTCGGCGAGCGGTCATAACGTTCGAAGCTGACCGGTCTACGGGTGGAGTCTCTTTGATGAACTCGTTGAGCCGTTCTTCTACCCATGGGACGTCAACGCCTTCGAGATTCACGAGGCTGATGCTAGTTGGACCGCCAGTCTCTCGATAGAGGCCGGACGTATGACGCTAGATCACCGTTGTCGCCGGGTGGTACCGCGCCGATCGGGGGGGTGAGCCTCGTCATCGCCAGCAGCCTAGACCTCGAACCGCTTGAGAATGGCCGCGAGGTGCTCGTCCGTGTAGCGGAGGTGCCGGCCGAACTTCTGGTGCGGGATACGCTCAACGCGGCGTTCCTTGACGATCCAGGTCAGTGGAAGGTTGAGGCGCTCGGCCGCTTCGGCTTCGGTGAAGGTGAGTGGGTTGTCCACATTCAGTCCTTCGGGAGGTTGCGAGCGTCCTGCGTGGATGGCGCTTACGCCTACCCCACAACCATGGGCGGAGAAAGGACAGTCCCAGTTCCTCTGCTGAGCGTCTACGTAGCCGAGGTATACGGGTCGGAGTAGCTAGGCTACGGGGCGCCAATCGCGCCGATGGCCAACTCTGTCCCGTGTTCGGCCGCTGCCACTAGTAGGGCCGAGCCGATCCGCCTCGCGGTACGCACAAGCACACCAGAGCGCCGTTGGACAACTTCTGGATCCGGATTTTCAGCTGAAACCGCTTCCTCGAACGCTTCGACTGCCTGTTCCGCGTCGTCCCGGTCGCCTGGATCCGCGATACTCCCGAGGCTTTCGCGCATGTCGCGGATCGTAGACGCTAGGTCGGCCGAGAGAATTCCGTTGTTAATCGTCTGTGTTTGAGTGGTATTGACACCCTGGCCGATGACACCCGAGTTGTTCTGCACTTCGAGCGAGTACTGATCTTGTGATCCGTAAACATGAATCTGGACTGCCGCATCCACCTGTCCCTTTGAAGGTAGCGCGGCGGGAGGCGCGTCCCGGGTCATGTCGGCCACTAGTTCAACGAGCGTGGTGCGAACAGTCCCCACGATTCCTGCGATCGTCGCTGTGGTCGGTCGATAGTAGATTGCCAGTACATCCTGAAATAGCGGAAGCTCTTTACTCCATAGGCTTGCAACTGCAGGGAAGTTTGGTAGCCCGATCCTGAGCGAGTCTTCGCCCTCCGCCATCTTCGAAAGTTCGTCAATTGTCTGCCTGAACTCAATTTCGTTCGGGACGTACTCTCTGAGTTTTTCAGGCATCTGCAGCCGACTAATCTGCTGACCTTGCGCGTGATAGTTACCGCTTTGGGAGTCGACGAAGAGCGGAAGTGGGAGTCTTCGGTAGGAGGGGACCTCATCGCCATCCGCGTAGCCCCTCAGTTCCCGCCCTGCCCACTCACGTAACTGAACTGACTCTGTGGAGGCGCCCAGGATGAGGCAGGTCCGCAACAACCCACTGAGCGACTCTGTTTCGTCGAGGATTCGGTTTCGAAGACTGTCGAGCACACTAGGTTCGGCCATGCTCTGGACCGTATGGCAATGGTCATCCCCTGGTCATACGACACGCATCGATGGAATCAAGAGCAATTGTTCGGACCACACTGGAACGCCGCCTGAGCTGCAAGAACCACTTGCTACGACTCCTCCTGATCGACAGGGATCGAGGAAGTTTCTGACTCTCAATCCGCAGTTTGTTCAGCCGCGACGCTCGGGTAGTCGCCCCGCCGGGTTGCTCGCTCTTGTGCTTCCAGCCAGCGCTCGATCTCCGTGCGGCGGTACAGCACTCGAGAGCCGGCGCGAAAGGACGGCGGACCCTGGTTGGCGTGCCGCCAGTACCTCAGGGTGGCCGCGGGCAAGAACGGCCACTGTTCGGTGACTTGCGTGGTGGTAAGGAACTCCTCGGACATCTGCTCGCTCCTCGGGTGGATGCTTGTTTGATTCAGCTGCGTATGGCGAATCGTTCTTGAATCAATTCGAGCGTGGCAGTTGTCGGTGATGCTGTCAAGCATTAAGATCGCAATTATGAATCAAGGCAACGTAGGTTCAGCGGGCCGGACCTTCGCGGTGGCGTTGCGTGAAGGTCGTCAAGCGCTCAGCCTGACCCAACGCGCGCTGGCGCAGAAACTGTCCGAGTTGGGTGTGTCGATTGATCAGGCGTCCATCGCTCGTATGGAGAGCGGTCAGCGTGAACCGCGGCTTTCTGAAGCTGTGGCGATTTCAGAACTTCTGCAGTTCGACGTTTTGCAGCTCGAGTATGAGCATCCGAACGTGAGCTATTACGGAGCGATGCAACAGGCCACCCAAAAATTCTTCGAGGCGCGGTCTGCGCTTGCCGAATATCTCAACTCGGCGAAACATGTTGCAACGCAATACAAGCTGTGGGAGTTGCAAGATCCTTCGAGTGATGACGATGGGGAGTTCCTCGAGCACTCGCAGACGCTCGCCGGCCACGAGAAGGCTCACGGCGCTAGCCCGGTGGATTGGCGTGAGTTGGATTGGGAATGGTGCCTGCCGTACCTCTCTGGAATCTTCGACGGCTTGGCCCCGTCATCGGTCCGGTTCGACTTGCGCGGCCGGGATGAACGGTAGTCCCGGCCAGAAGACCTGCTGACTTTCAGGATGGCTGACGATGACGGCTAAAGGTTCCCGTGCCTCCTCGAGGCGACGTCGCAACCGTCGAGCCGGAGTGCAGGACCTTTGGTTCACTTCTGACAAGAAAACGCGCACAAGTCGTTACGGCCGCGGTTTGCGTTGGCGCGCGGTCTACGTGGACGGAAGCGGCGGCGAACACACGAAGGCGTTTCGCACCAAGGCTGACGCCCAGGGCTGGCTCGACGATACGACCGCGGCCGTCGTCTCTGGGACCTGGGTCGATCCGCGGAAAGGCAAAGAGCGCTTCGCTGTTGTAGCGGAGCAGTGGCTGCTCAGTAAGGGCGGGCTCAAACCGAAGACGACAGCGGGTTATCGGGGTTTGCTGGACACTCTCGTGCTGCCGAGGTGGGAGGACGAGCTCCTGGACTCGATTGATTTCATGTCTGTGCAAACTTGGGTCAACGGACTCAGCGCTACCGGTGGAGGAAATAGATTCGTTGACCGTGGCCTGTCTCCATCGCGGGTGAGGCAGGCTCACCAGCTGTTCTCAGCGATTCTCAAGTTCGCCGTGAAAGGTGGTCTGCTGGTGCGCAACCCAGCAGAAGGCGTCGAGCTGCCGCGAGTGGTCGACGCTGAGCAGGTGTACCTCAACCACGGCCAGCTTCAATCGCTGGCGGAGGAATGTGGCCGCTTCCAATCGTTGATCTTGGTGCTCGGATACTGTGGTTTGCGCTTCGGTGAAGCAATTGCACTGCGCGTCGGGGACGTGGATCTTCAGAAGGCGCGTATCCGCGTGCGACGCTCGGTTACCCACGTGGCGGGTCGCGGAATGCTTGAGGGGCCTACGAAGAATCACGCGGCACGAACGGTGCCGGTTCCGTTGGTCGCGCTGGACCCGCTGCGCAGCCGGATCGGGAAGCGATCGAACGCAGAGTTGGTCTGGGCGCCGCTCGGCGAAACACAGTGGACGACGCTCGGCGCCGTCCGGTGGGTGTTTGATCCCGCGGTACGCAGGTGCGCGAGCAGAAGTAGCGACTTTCCGATGCTCACGCCGCACCAACTACGGCATACATGCGCGTCGCTTGCGATCAGTGCTGGAGCGAACGTGAAGGTCCTCCAAACGCTGCTCGGCCATAAGACTGCGACGATGACCTTGGATCGGTACGGACATCTCATGCCCGACGATCTGGACGCAGTTTCAGTCGCAATGGACGCCGCTGCTCGGCAAGCTGCGTACCGTCTGCGTACCGGCGATGTCCCGGCGGATCGAGATGAAGGAAAAAATAGCCTTTACCTGCGACAATAGGTGCCCCCAGTGGGATTCGAACCCACACTTGACGGATTTTAAGTCCGTTGCCTCTGCCAGTTGGGCTATAGGGGCGTGCTGTGAAGCCTGATCAGAATCTCATGGACGGCCACGGCACATGCGACACGGGTTCCCCGTCGGGGCGAGTTGGGCAGGTCGGTGCCACATTGTGGGAAGGTCGGTGCCGAGACCTAGGACTTTGTACCCTGATGGCAAGATGCCACGCATGTCGGAACCATCCGCCCGCCGCAGCAGGGGGCGACCACCGGGACCTGGTGTTGACCTCGACTCCCGTCGTGAAGAACTGCTCGACGCTGCAGAGGTGGAGATCGCCGGGCATGGTTCAGACTTCGGACTGGCCGGTGTGGCCAAGCGTGCGGGGTTGACCCGATCCGCGGTGTACGCGGCGTTCGCCGATCGTGATGACCTGTTGACGGCACTCACGCGTCGTCACGCCAATCGGATCACCGCGGATATGGCCGCGGTGCTCAATGAGGTCAAGGATCCGCGAGTTCAGACCCGGGCGACGGTCGATGTTCTCGCGCGCTGGATGGAGGACAATCCGCAGCTCTCAGCCGTTCTGGCGCCAAGAATGCAGGCCGGCGTCGGGGATTCCCAGGTCACCGGGTTCCTGGAATACATCTTCGATATTGCATTCACCCAGATCGACGGGAACCGCCGAGCGGCCGCGCCGTGGGCACGCGCCGTCATCGGTGCGATCTGGACTGCGGTGCAGTGGTGGAGTGAGACGCGCACGATGGAACGCGGTGAGCTCGTCGACCATGTGACCGACCTGATCTGGGAGGGTTTCTCGGGCGTGGGCGGCGCGGCGGTCTCGTTGCCCGATGTGCACGCCCCGAAACGTGACCGACCGGGTTCTTGACGACCTGCACATTTAAAGACCACGATGTTCTTTGTGAGGGCATCAGAGATCACCGGTGCGGCCAACTGGGATTTGGTCCGGTCTCGCCACCCCGAACTGGTTGACCAACTCGACCGCGGCCTGCGTGAAGGAGATCCGCTTGCTCAGGCGGTCATCGCCGAGATGCGCGAGCGGACCGAATACGGTTGGGCCGACATCCAGAAGACTCTCGACGATCCCGTTGCCCGACTGACAGATGCCCCACCGTGTCTGCGTGCTCTGCTCGACGCGGCTTCGGAGGTGCCGCCGTGGTTCGACCCGGCCCTGGCGCATGCCGGTGCGCGCGCCTGGTGGAAGTTCGGGACGTTGCAATCGAGCACGCTCTACCAGTCGCTGATCTACGGCTATCAGGCTCCGGGCTTCGTTCGTCCACTGGTCGTCACCGGCCAGCTGGCCGAGAACACGTACGACCGGGTGCTCAGCACCGGACGGTGGGTCGCCCTCGCGACCGCACCCGGGCAGATGGTCCCGGGAAACGAAGGCTGGTCGAACACGTTGCGCACCCGGCTGATTCACGCCATGGTGCGAGACCACATCGCATCATCGGGGGAGTGGGACGAGGATGCCTGGGGAGTGCCGATCAATCAGACGTATACCGCACTGACGATCGGTGCAGGCTTTTGCGCATTGCCGATGACGATCGCCGGGGACTTCGGGATCCAGTACTCGGCCGCCGAACGTGAGGCGATCACGCACATGTGGCGGTGGATCGGCCACGTCATCGGAGTGGGCGAGGCGCTGTTGCCCGTCAATTTTGCTGCGGCGCAAGACCTGTTCGCGGTCGGTGCCGAGTTCGACCTCGAACCCGACGAATGGTCGAAGACCTTGACCCAGGCGCTGTTACGCGAGGGGTATCGGCTGGACCTCCCGTTCGTCCCCACCGTCGTGACCACGATGATGTCGATGATGCTGCGGCCCATGTTGTCGATGTCGTTCTCGTCCATGTCGACCCGGTGGGTGGAGAAGCCCGTGGCCGGCAAGATGGGCTTGCGCCGAACGCCGCTGCATCACGTTGTCGAATTGATGCGTCCTGCCGTCCGCCTTCGTGAGGTCATCCGGGTGATCGGATTCCTGGGCGACGAAGAACGGGTGGTGAATCGCGAGATGCGGGCGGTCATGCGAGGTTTGGGTATGAGTGCCGACGAGATCCGGATGATCGGATCCGCGGCCTGAGGCTCCGTCGGCGGCGTAGGACCGGCGCTCGCTGGCAGCGGGCATGCCATTTGGCAGAGAATTCGCCCACCTGTTTTGCAAGGCTAGAGACCATTGACCATCATAAGATAGGGCTGTTAACTTAACGACAATCACTTGAGAATCCCCGGAAGGATGTCCCGGTGTTGTCGTCACTCGCTCGCGGCGTTATCGCGGCGCCCAAACGTGTCCTGGGTGGCGCGCTGCTCATCTTGATCATCTGCGGGGTTCTCGGATCGTCCGTTGCCGGAGAACTCGCGGCCGGTGGCTTTCAAGATCCGAATTCGGAGTCCGCCAAGGCAATTTCGATATTGGAGGACGAGTTCGGCCGCGGCGGGCTCCAGGTGGTGGTGCGCCTGTATGAAGCCGACACCACCAACATCGCCGACAGCGACGAGGCCAGGGCAGCAGCCGATGCGATCATCGCCGAGCTGGAGGACATGGAATTCGTTCAGCGCCCGATCATTTCGGCCTGGACCAACCCAGAGGCGGCATCGGCCCTGGTTTCTGCCAACCGCACCTCGGGACTCATCGTCAGCACGGTATCGGGCGGGGATCGCGATGCCGCGGGCAACGGGCAGAAGATCGAGGACCGGTTCACCGCTCCCGCGTTCGCCGATCAGTTCCCGGATATCGATGTCCTGGTCGGCGGGCAGGCGCTGGTGTACTCCCAGGTCAACGAACAGACCAGCCGAGATCTGTTCATCGCCGAAGCGGTGGCGATACCGATCAGCTTCGTCCTGCTGATCTGGGTGTTCGGCGGGCTCGTCGCAGCGGTATTGCCCTTGGCGATCGGCATTTTCGCGATCATCGGAACGACGGCAGTGCTCCGCGGATTCACGCTCTTCGCCGATGTGTCGGTGTTTGCGCTCAACCTCACGACAGCACTGGGGTTGGCGCTGGCCATCGATTACACCTTGCTGATCATCAACCGGTACCGCGAAGAGGTCCACGCCGGCCAGGAACGCAACGAGGCCTTGGCGATCACCGTGCGGACGGCGGGGCGCACCGTGCTGTTCTCCGCGGTGACTGTTGCCTTGTCGCTTGCCGCGATGGGGATCTTCCCGATGTACTTCCTGCGATCGTTCGCCTATGCGGGTCTGGCTGTGGTCGCCCTTGCGGCCGCCGCCGCGCTCGTCGTGGCACCGGCGCTGATCGTGTTGCTGGGCGACCGGATCGATTCCCTCGACGTGCGCAAACCCATCCGCCGAATGCTGCGCAGACCTGAACCCCGGATTCTCGAGCCCGAGGAATCGATGTGGTACCGCAGCACGCGGTTCGTGCTGCGCCATGCGGTTCCGGTGGGGCTGGCAGTGGTGGCGCTGTTGTTGGTCCTGGGTGCGCCGTTCCTCGGCATCAAGTTCGGATACCCCGACGATCGGGTGCTGCCGTCCTCGGCGACGTCCCGGATACTGGGTGATGAACTACGCAATGACTACTCGCAAAACGCCTCTGCTGCAGTCAATATCGTCATTCCGGACGCGGCGCGGATGGGTGATGACGAAGTGGCCGGCTACGGTCGAGAACTCTCCCGGGTTCCGGATGTCACCGCGGTGCTCACGCCGGTCGGGACATTCGTCGACGGCCAACGTGCGGGTCCCGGAGGCGCGGATATGGCGACCGGAGACGATGCGTTCGTCACCGTTTCCTCCACGGTCGATCCGTTCTCCACGCAGGGCTCCGATCAGCTCGACGCCCTGCATGCCGTGCCGACGCCCGAGGGGATCGACCCACTGTTCAGCGGACTGGCCCAGTCCAACCGCGACAACGTCGACAGCATCATCGATCACCTGCCCGAGGTGTTCGCGGTCATCGTCGTCACCACGTTCGTGCTGCTGTTCATGCTGACCGGGTCGGTGCTCCTGCCGCTGAAAGCGCTGGTACTCAACGTGTTCTCGCTCAGCGCCACGTTCGGTGCCATGGTCTGGATCTTCCAGGAGGGCCATCTGGGTGGCCTGGGCAGCAGTACCACCGGAACCCTGATCGCCAACATGCCAGTGTTGATGTTCTGCATCGCCTTCGGGTTGTCGATGGACTACGAGGTATTCCTGTTGTCGCGGATCAGAGAGGAATGGCTCAAGTCCGGCAGAACCCGGGCCGACAGTGATCGTGCCGTTGCCCTCGGAATCGCCCGCACCGGCCGGGTGGTGACGGCCGCGGCATTGCTGATGGCAGTGGTCTTTGCCGGTATCGCGTTCTCGCAGGTCTCCTTCATGCGGATGTTCGGCGTGGGGCTGGCCTTGGCGGTCCTGATGGACGCCACCCTGATTCGGATGTTCCTGGTTCCTGCCTTCATGAAGGTCGCGGGTCGGGCAAACTGGTGGGCGCCTGCGCCACTGCGTAAGTTCCACGACCGCTTCGGTCTGAGTGAGGAAGGTGGACATGACAACCGAGCGACTTCGGAGGCGGAGATCTCCACGCGGCTCGGGGGAACAGTTGCGAGCGGAGATCCTCGCAGCGGCAACTGATCTGCTGCTGGAGACCGGCGACGAGTCGGCGGTGTCCATCAGGGCGGTCTCCGATCGGGTGGGGGTCTCACCGCCGTCGATCTATATCCACTTCGCTGACAAGGACACGTTGATCAGCGAGGTCGTGGCGAACTACTTCACGCGGCTAGATGAAGTCATGCGCCGCGCCGGCGCCCAATACGAGGACAGCTGGCAGGCCGCGCATGCGCAAGGGCTGGCGTACGTGCGTTTCGCGGTGGAAAACGCCGAACTGTATCGGGTCGCGACGATGAAGCAGTGTCCCGAAGGAACCGATGCGGACGCAGTGCTCGGCGAATCGGCATTCGTACATTTCGCCCAGACCATCGAGCGGCTGATGGACGAAGGGATCATCGACAAAGGTGATCCGACACCGGTGGTACTCGAATTCTGGACAGCCGCACACGGCGTCGCCGCACTGATGATCGCCAAACCGTATCTGTTCACCGATGACAACTACGACTTGGCCGAGCGGGTGCTGACGGCTGTCTCCCTCGGTCGGGTTACCAAGGATCTGATCGGCGGTCACGTAGGACCGCTCAAGGTTCGGAAGTTCATTGATGAGCAACGCCGGATGAACAAGGACGATTGATCACTCGGAGTCAGGCGGTGCAGGAGGGCTTCGGTGATGCGAGAAAGTGACTTAGGTAAACATTGCAATCAACCAAGGTAAAGGCCGCCCGCAAATAACTCGCTCTGCGAGAACACTTCAGTGCCGAATTGCCGGTTTTGTACGTATTTCCATTACCTGTCGGTGTTTCATTTTTGAGATTGTTGGTTTTGGGCTGGGATACGATTGCGTTGCCATCAGGAGATGCGCACTCGGTGCATTTTCCGATTCTTGATGAGTGAGGAACAGATATGACTGCTCCCAAAGCTCCTCCAAAGACGCTGACACTATTCGGATTCTTTGCGATCACCGCGTCGATGGTCATGACCGTCTACGAATACCCGACATTCGCGACGTCTGGTGTGAGCCTGGTCTTTTTCCTTCTGCTCGGTGGTTTCTGCTGGTTCATCCCGGTGGCGTTGTGTGCCGCGGAGATGGCTACGGTCAAGGGTTGGGAAGAGGGCGGCATCTTCAAATGGGTCGGGGCGACACTGGGTGAGCGATTCGGATTCGCGGCCATCTTCTTTCAGTGGCTGCAGATAACCGTGGGATTTGTCACGATGATTTACTTCATCCTCGGTGCTCTTGGCTATGTCTTCGACTGGGATCAACTCGACGAGGTTCCGTGGATCAAGTTCGTCGGGGTGTTGGTGATTTTCTGGTTGCTCACGTTGAGCCAGCTCGGTGGCACCAAGTACACCGCCCGGATCGCGAAGACCGGCTTTGTCGGCGGCGTACTCATCCCGGGAGCTGTCCTGATCATCTTGGCCATTGCATACCTCGCCACCGGTGGTAAGTCGGATGTCGAGATCAGTGCCGACAAGCTGGTGCCGGACTTCAGTGAGATCTCCACTCTGGTGGTGTTCGTGTCATTCATCCTGGCGTACATGGGGGTTGAGGCCAGCGCCAGTCACGTCAACGAAATGGTGAACCCGAAGCGGGACTACCCGTTGGCGATGTTGATGCTTGTCATCGCCGCGGTGGTCCTCAACACTGTCGGAGGCCTGTCGGTTGCGGCAGTTGTGCCCGAGAGTGAACTCTCGCTCAGCGCCGGCGTGGTCCAGACATTCTCCGGGCTCCTCGAACATTTCAGCCACAGTCTTGTCTGGCTTGCGAAAGTGCTGGCTGTGATGCTCGCCGTCGGTGTCATGGCCGAGGTGAGCGCCTGGGTTGTCGGCCCGGCCAAGGGCATGTACGTGACTGCCCAGAAAGGCATTCTGCCCAAGTCGATGCGCAAGGTGAACAGGGCCGACGTCCCGGTCAACTTCGTCGTCGTGCAGGGAGTGATCGTCTCGGGTTGGGCAGCGCTGCTCACCTTTGGTGGGGGCGCGGGCAATGTCAGTTTCTTCACCGCGATCGCCTTGACCACGGTCATTTACCTGGTCGGCTATCTCCTGTTCTTCGTCGCATACATGGTCCTCGTGGTGAAGAAGAAAAATCTGGATCGCGCCTACCAGATTCCCGGGGGCACAGTGGTCAAGCTGATCGTCGCAGTGGTCGGCTTCGTCGTGTCCGGATTTGCCCTGGCCATCAGCTTCGTCACCCCCTCGACACTGGCGAAGAGATACGACACGGAATACACCGGCATATTGGTCTGCGCGTTCGTCGTCGCCGTATTGCTCCCATTCGTTATCTATGCGGTCCATGACAAGAAGGCTCATCCGCACTTTGTCGAGCCGATTCGGCAACGTCATCCCGAAGTCAACAAGTTCGTCCCGCCGATTGCCCGTGGTGAACACCTGATCATGACCGCTGGTGAGGATGTGCTGGATCAAACCGATACCGCCAGGGACAACCCGGATGGCCACACTCCATCCGCGGCAGCGGCCGACACGAGCCGCACATGACTGAGGGGCAGGCGAGCTCACCAACCATGAACTATCTGAACCGCTTTCTGAGGGAGAGTCATGTCTGAACCGATCAGTCCCAACGAGTTCCGCGGACGTGGTGTCGGCAACAGCGATTCGCTGTCGTTGAACCCCATATTCGCGCGCCCCGGAGAGGCCACCGACCTCCCGAAATCACGGGTACCGACCTCGGAGTCGCTTCCCGAGACGGCTTACCAGATCGTTCATGACGAGGCGATGCTGGACGGCAACTCACGGCTCAATCTCGCCACCTTCGTCGGCACCTGGATGGACGACCATGCCGCCCGCCTGTACACCGAGGCCGCCGACAAGAACATGATCGACAAGGACGAGTATCCGCAGACGGCTGCGATCGAAACCCGTTGTTGGACAATGCTTGCCGACCTGTGGAATGTGAGTGATCCCGAAAGTGCCATCGGGACGTCCACCATTGGTTCCTCCGAGGCCTGCATGCTCGGCGGTCTGGCACTCAAGCGCAGGTGGCAGAAACGCCGGCGCGCCGAAGGCAAGTCGACCGAGACGCCGAATCTGGTGCTCTCGAGTGCAGTGCAGGTGTGCTGGGAAAAGTTCTGCAACTACTTCGAGGTCGAGGCCCGGCTGGTGCCCATCACGCTGGAGCACAGAACGCTCGACGGGCACGAGCTCGACAAGTACGTGGACGAGAACACCATTGGCGTCGTTGCCATCATGGGCGTGACATATACCGGGGCGTACGAGCCGGTGGCCGAGATCAGTGCGGCGCTGGACAAGATCGCGGCCGACACCGGTGTCGATGTCCCCATTCACGTCGACGGTGCCTCCGGAGCGATGATCGCGCCGTTCTGTCAGCCGGATCTGCTGTGGGACTTCCGTCTAGACCGGGTCGCGTCGATCAGTACGTCGGGCCACAAATACGGTCTCGTCTATCCCGGCGTGGGCTGGGTGGTCTGGCGTGACAAAGCTGCGCTGCCGGACGAACTGGTCTTCTACGTGAGCTACCTCGGCGGAAACATGCCCACGTTTGCGCTGAATTTCTCCCGGCCCGGCGCGCAGGTGCTGTTGCAGTACTACATGTTTTTGCGGTTGGGATTCGAGGGCTACAAGCGTGTTCAACAGCAGTCACTGGCCGTCGCCCAGTACCTGGCGCACGAACTGGAGAAGATGCCGGCGTTCGAGCTGTGGAACGACGGCTCCGATATCCCGGTGTTCGCTTGGATGCTGAAAAAGGGGCACACCGACAAGTGGGATCTCTACGACCTGTCGGACCGGTTGCGGATGAAGGGCTGGCTGGTGCCCGCCTATCCCATGCCCGACGACTTGTCCGACGTCACGGTCCAGCGGATCGTCGTCCGCAACGGCTTGAGCCACGACCTGGCCACCGCGTTGCTCGCGGAGATCAAGGCGGAGGTCGAATTCCTCGACCGACTCGAGGCGCCAATACCTCGGGAAGGCCAACCGGTGGCGTTCCACCACTAGGTTGCCGATGCCGCGACCCATGCCAGGGCGAGGGTGACCAAATTGGGGTGAACGTGTTCTAGTTTCGATACTGTCTGCGATATGGGAGTCCTAGAGGGAAAGATCGCGCTGGTCACCGGCGGCGGCAAGGGTGTGGGTTTCGGTATCGCATCGGCGCTGAGCAAAGAAGGTGCCGACATCTTCATCTGCGGGCGGCACCGCCGGCCACTGGCGGAGGCGGCCGAGCAGCTGGTCGGCAACGGGGTCCGGGCGGAGTATCTGGTCGGGAACGTCAGTGCGGCGGACGACTGCGCCGCGATCGTGCAGGCCTGCGCCGACCGGCTCGGTGGCGTCGACATCCTGGTCAACAATGCCAACGACGCGATGCCGATCCCGCTGCTCGACGTGACCGACGACGACTTCACCCGTTTTTTCCAGACCGGCCCGCTGGCCGTGTTACGTCTGATGAAGGCCTGCCATCCACTGATGGTGCAGCGGGGCGGGGGATCGGTGATCAATCTCGTCACGTCGGCGGCGGTGCGCTGGGACATGGCGACGTACGGTCCCTACGCCGCCGTGAAAGAGGCGACCCGGTCCCTGACCCGAGCAGCCGGATGCGAGTGGGGCAAAGACAACATCCGAGTCAATGCCATTGCACCCCATGCGATGACGCCGTCGCTGCAGTGGTGGACGGAAACCTACCCCGAAGAAGCCGATGCGTTTGTGAAGAGCATTCCGCTCGGCCGGATCGGTGATGCAGAAGCGGATATCGGTCGGATCGCAGTGTTCCTCGCCGGCCAAGATGCCAGCTACCTCAGTGGTGTCACGATCCCGGCCGACGGGGGACACAGTCGCTGGGGCTGACGGCCGCTACTTCCAGATTTGCCGGACACGGGCCCGTGGGGAAGAAAGCTGCCTGCGCCGAGGTTCAAGAGAAGGTAAAGTCGGAACTCGAACGTCACTCGGCTCGTTGAGTGGACATCAGCTCTGCAATCAGAAGGGACCAATACGGTGCGTGAAAGCAGCAATCCGGTGATGCGCGGGGTCGTGCGCAGCAACCAAGGCCCGGGTGGGTACGCCGGCTTTGGCGCTGGTGCCGCCGGCGCCGGGCAGGCCGCCACCTGGAACCAGCATGGGGGAGCGCCCTCGGCCGACCCGTATGCACGGCCGGCGCAGCCGGTCGGTTCCCGAACTCTGACCATCGACGACGTGGTGACCAAAACGGCCGCCACCCTGGGCGTGCTGATCCTGTCGGCCGCCATCTCGTACTTCTTCACCACACAGAACGAATCCCTCGCCACACCGCTGATGCTCGTCGGTGCGTTGGGTGGCTTGGCTCTGGTGCTCGTCGCGAGCTTCGGACGCAAGCAGGACAACCCGGCCATCGTGCTCGGCTACGCGGTCCTCGAAGGCATGTTCGTCGGCACCATCTCGTACGTCTTCGCGAACTGGGTTGTCGCTGATGATGTCAGCGCGGGAGCGTTGATCGGGCAGGCCGTACTCGGAACGTTCGGTGTGTTCGCCGGCATGCTCATCGTCTACAAGACGGGTGCCATCCGCGTCACCCCGCGTTTCACCCGCATGATCTTCGCCGGCCTGGTCGGTGTGCTGGTGCTGATCCTCGGCAACCTGGTCATCGGCTTGTTCAACGGTGGCTCGGGCCTTGGCCTGCGTGACGGTGGACCGATCGCGATCATCTTCTCGCTCGTCTGCATCGCGCTCGCGGCGTTCAGCTTCCTGATCGACTTCGACGCCGCAGATCAGCTGATCCGTTCGGGCGCTCCGTCGAAGGCCGCATGGGGCATCGCACTGGGCCTGACCGTCACCCTGGTCTGGCTGTACGTCGAGATCCTGCGACTGCTGAGTTACTTCAACTCGGACTAGTTGATCCAACAAAGAAGCCCGCGACCGAATCCGGTCGCGGGCTTCTTTGTGTTTGTTGCCGGGGCCTCAGCTGAGGCGTTCGAGCACCATTGCCATGCCCTGTCCGCCGCCGACGCACATGGTTTCGACGCCGAAGGTCTTGTCGTAGGTCTTGAGGTTGTTGATCAGGGTGGTGGTGATGCGTGCACCGGTCATGCCGAACGGGTGGCCCAGTGCGATGGCTCCGCCGGAGACGTTGAGCTTGTCGTGATCGATCCCCAATTCGTTGGCCGATCCGAGGACCTGCACCGCGAACGCCTCGTTGATCTCGAACAGGTCGATGTCGTCGATGCCCATGCCGGCGTGGCGCAGTGCCTTGCGGACTGCTTCGATCGGTCCCAGTCCCATGATCTCGGGCGACAGGCCGGTGGCTGCGGTGGCGACGATGCGGGCCAGCGGGGTCAGCCCGAGTGCCTTGGCCTTGGTGTCGCTCATGATGACCAGCGCGGCAGCGCCGTCGTTGAGTGGACACGCATTGCCGGCGGTGACGGTGCCGTCCGGGCGGAAGACGGGCTTGAGCTGGCTGATCTTCTCGTAGGTGGTGCCGGCGCGGGGGCCGTCGTCGGTGCTGACGACGGTGCCGTCGGCCAGGGTGATCGGGTCGATCTCGCGGGCGAAGAACCCGGAGTTGATGGCTTCTTCGGCGCGGTTCTGGCTGCGCACGCCCCAGTGATCCTGATCCTCGCGGGAAATCCCGGTGAACGAGGCGACATTCTCGGCGGTCTCGCCCATGGGGATGTAGATGTCGGGCAGTGCACCCGCAGTGCGCGGATCACTCCACGCCGGGCCACCGCCCTGCGCGGCCTTGGCGGTGCGTTCCATCGCGTCGGTGAACGCGGGGTTCTTGGTGTCGGGCCAGCCGTCAGCGCTGCCGGTTCCGAAGCTGGACACGCTTTCGACGCCGCCGGAGATGAACACATCGCCTTCGCCGGCGCGGATCGCGTGCAGCGCCATGCGGGTGGTCTGCAGCGAGGACGAGCAGTAGCGGTTCACGGTGACGCCGGGAACGTGATCCATTCCGGCCAGGACCGCGACGACGCGGGCCATGTTGAAGCCGGCTTTGCCCGCGGGTTGGCCGGAGCCCAGGTGCAGGTCGTCGATGTCGGCGCGGTCGAGTTCGGGGACCTTGTTCAACACGGTCTCGACCATCTGGCGGGCCAGTTCGTCGGGGCGGACGTCTTTGAGTGAGCCTTTGACGGCCCGGCCGATCGGTGAACGGGCGGTGGCGACGATAACTGCTTCTGGCATTGAGAACTCCCTACGATGCACGTGGTTCTGCAGATCAGTGTGATGCTGGTCAAGCCCCGACGTTACCCCTGGTCAACCCGACCGCCGCCGCGTGGTGCGGTGCAGCACGGCGCGGGCGCGGGACCATTCGGCGCCCGGATGCGGATACAGCTCCAACTTAATCGAGGCGGTCTGGGACGATAGAGACATGCGCATCGCAAGTCACATCACCGACCTCATCGGCAACACCCCGCTCGTCCAGCTCAACTCGGTTGTCCCGGCAAGGTCGGGCCTGGTGGCGGCGAAGGTGGAATACCTCAATCCTGGCGGCAGCTCCAAGGACCGCATCGCCATCAAGATGATCGATGCGGCGGAGGCATCCGGCGAACTCAAGCCCGGCGGCACCATCGTCGAACCGACATCGGGTAACACCGGCATCGGTCTGGCACTGGTCGCCCAGCAGCGCGGCTACAAGTGTGTGTTCGTGGTCCCCGACAAGGTCGGCGAAGACAAGCGGAACGTCCTGAAGGCCTACGGCGCCGAAGTTGTGGTGTGCCCCACCGCAGTGGCACCGGAGCATCCCGACAGCTATTACAACGTCTCTGATCGCCTGACCCGCGAGATCGAGGGCGCCTGGAAACCCAACCAGTACGCGAACCCGGCCGGCCCCGAGTCGCACTACGAGACCACCGGACCCGAGATCTGGAACGACACCGACGGCAAGATCACCCACTTCGTCGCAGGTGTCGGCACCGGCGGCACCATCACCGGCACCGGTCGCTACCTCAAAGAGGTCTCCGGCGGCAAGGTGAAGGTCGTGGGCGCCGATCCCGAGGGTTCGGTGTACTCCGGTGGCACCGGTCGTCCGTACCTGGTCGAAGGTGTCGGCGAAGACTTCTGGCCCAGCGCCTACGACCCGTCCATCCCGGACGAGATCATCGCGGTCTCGGATGCCGATTCGTTCGAGATGACCCGCCGTCTGGCCCGCGAAGAGGGACTGCTGGTCGGTGGCTCCTGCGGTATGGCCGTCGTGGCGGCGCTGCGGGTGGCCGAGCGTGAGGGTCCGGATGCGCTCGTTGTCGTGTTGCTGCCCGACGGCGGACGCGGCTACATGGGCAAGATCTTCAACGACAAATGGATGAGCAGTTACGGCTTCCTGCGCAGCCCGCTCGACGGCAAAGGCCAGTCCGAGCCGCTGGTCGGTGACGTCCTGCGCGGCAAGTCCGGTGCGTTGCCGGATCTGGTCCATACCCATCCGCAGGAAACCCTGCGCGATGCGATCGAGATCCTGCGCGAGTATGAGGTGTCGCAGATGCCGGTCGTCGGAGCCGAGCCGCCCATCATGGCCGGGGAGGTCGCCGGTGCCGTCAGCGAACGCGAACTGCTCAGTGCGGTGTTCGAGGGCCGGGCCAGCCTGGCCGACCCGGTCAGCGCCCACATGGGCGAGCCGTTCCCGTTGATCGGGTCCGGCGAGCCGGTGTCGACGGCGACCAAGGCGCTCGGCGACACCGATGCGCTGATGGTGGTCGAGGACGGTAAACCGATCGGCGTCATCACCCGCCACGATCTACTCGCGTTTGTCAGCGCCGTTGGTGCGCCGACCGTCGGCTGAACAACGATCGTTCGGGTCGTCGGCCGACCGTCAGGGCGGATCGGCCGACGATTTTCGGGGCACTAGGCTGGTTGCCATGAGTGAGCAGCGCAGTAAGTCCGACTCGCACAACTGGCAGGGTTTTGCCACCAAGGCGATTCATGCCGGATACGAACCGGATCCGCTGACCGGTGCGGTCAACGTGCCGATCTACGCCAGTTCCACCTTCGCCCAGGACGGTGTCGGTGGAATGCGCGGTGGATTCGAGTACGCCCGTACCGGAAACCCGACGCGGCAGGCGCTCGAGGCCAACCTCGCCGCGCTCGAAGACGGAAGTTTCGGACGGGCCTTCGCATCCGGCATGGCTGCCACCGATGCGCTGCTGCGGGCCACCCTGCGGCCGGGTGACCACCTGGTGATCCCCAACGACGCCTACGGCGGCACCTTCCGGTTGATCGACAAGGTCTTCTCCCAGTGGGGGATCGAATACTCGGTGGCACCGGTCACCGACGTCGACGCGGTGCGGGCGGCCATCCGCCCCAACACGAAGCTGGTCTGGATCGAGACCCCGACCAACCCGTTGCTCAACATCGGTGACATCGAGGCCCTGGCCGGTGTGGCGCACGAGGCCGGCACAAAGCTCGTGGTGGACAACACCTTTGCCTCGCCGTACCTGCAGCGTCCGCTGACCCTCGGTGCCGATGTGGTGCTGCACTCGACCACCAAGTACCTCGGTGGTCACTCGGATGTGGTCGGCGGCGCGCTGATCACCGACGACGAGCAGCTCGACACCGATCTGGCGTTCCTGCAGAACGGTGCCGGCGCGGTACCCGGACCGTTCGACGCGTACCTGACCATGCGCGGCATCAAGACCCTGGCCGTCCGCATGGACCGGCACAGCGACAACGCGGAGCGGATCGTCGACTTCCTGCTCTCGCATCCGAAGATCGATTCGGTGCTGTACCCCGGTCTGGCAAACCACCCGGGCCACGAGGCGGCAGCCAAGCAGATGAAGCGTTTCGGCGGCATGATCTCCGTGCGGGTGGCCGGTGGTCTCGAAGCTGCGCAGCAGTTCTGTGACCGTACCGAGGTGTTCACCTTGGCCGAGTCACTCGGCGGCATCGAGTCGCTGATCGAGCATCCCGCCGCGATGACCCATGCGTCGACCGCCGGGTCGCTGCTGGAGGTCCCTGATGACCTCGTCCGGTTGTCGGTCGGTATCGAAGACATCGGTGACCTGCTCGGGGACATCGAGAACGCCCTGAGCTGACACTCCCGTCCTTCCGAATTCGCGCCGCTTACCTGCGTTCGCGCCGGTTGCAACCGGCGCACACGCAGGTAAGCGGCGCGAATTCTGCGTTGAGGGGTGGCAGGCTGACCCTGTGAGCATTGATCAGGCATCCATCGACCGAGCGGTGCAGTTGCTGGCACCGACGATGCGCCGGACGCCGGTGGTGGCGTCGCGGGCGCTGTCGGAACGATGTGGCCACGACGTGTGGCTCAAGTGTGAAAACCTCCAGCGCACAGGCTCTTTCAAGCCGCGGGGCGCGTACGTCCGGATTTTCGGACTCAGTGCCACCGAGCGGGCGAACGGTGTGGTCGCGGCCAGTGCGGGCAACCACGCGCAGGGTGTGGCGTGGTCGGCCGCCACCCTGGGTATCGCCTCACGCGTCTACATGCCCACCGGTGCATCGCTGCCCAAGATCGCTGCAACCCGGGCCTACGGCGCCGCCGTGGTCCTCGAAGGCGAGACCGTCGACGAGAGCCTGGAGGCCGCGGCCCGCTACGCCGAAGAGTCCGGCGCCATCCTGATCCACCCGTTCGACCACCCCGACATCGTGGCCGGGCAGGCCACGGTGGGGATCGAGATTCTGGAGCAGTTGCCCGACGTCGGGACCGTGCTGGTACCCCTCGGCGGCGGCGGTCTGCTCGCCGGGGTGGCCGCCGCGGTCAAACTGCACCGCCCAGAGGTGCGGGTGATCGGGGTACAGGCGACGTCCGCGGCGGCCTGGCCCGATTCGCTCGCGGCCGGAAAGCCGGTCAAGGCCCGGTCGATGAACACGATGGCCGACGGCATCTCGGTGGCACTGCCCGGCGCGGTGCCGTTCGCGCACGTGCAGGACCTGGTGGACGAGGTCGTCACGGTCAGCGAGGAATCGATCTCGCAGGCGCTTCTGCTGGTGCTGGAGCGCGCAAAGCTGGTTGTCGAACCGGCCGGCGCGACGGCGGTCGCGGCGTTGACGAGCCTGCCCGATCTCGAACTCGACGGACAGGTCTGCGTGGTGCTGTCCGGCGGCAACATCGACCCGCTGCTGCTGACGCAGGTGATCACGCACGGTCTGCGGGCCTCCGGGCGGTATCTGACGATCACCGTGACGGTGCCCGACCGACCTGGTGGGCTGGTCGCGTTGCTCGAGTTGCTGCGCGACCTGAACGTCAGCGTGGTCGACGTGATCCACTCGCGGGTCAGTGGCGAACTGAGCCTCGGAGAGGTCGCGGTGACGGTCAGTCTGGAGACCAAGGGACCCGATCATCAGGCCAGGGTCCGGTCCGCGCTGGCCCGCGCCGGCTATTCGGTGGCCTGACGCCGTCTTTGCCTGCTGACGGTCCCTGTCGGCATCAGTACGAGACCGCCGCTCCCGCACTAGGCTCACGGGTATGGGAATCGACTACACAAAGCGCGGCAATCCGACACAGCAGCCGGCGCAGACACCGCCGCCACCGTCGACGCCACCCGCCGCCGCACCGGCCACCCCGCCGGTCCAGCTGAGCAAGATCACCTTGACCAAGGCGCAGCCGACGGTGAACCTCGCGAAGTCGGGCTCGTCCGGCGGGACCATTCGCGTCAACCTGAACTGGGCACAGGCGCCGGCCACGGGCGGATTCTTCAAACGCAAGAGTTCCGTCGACCTCGATCTGCGCTGCCTGTACGAGCTGGCCGACGGGTCCCGCGGCGGAATCGGTGCGCTGGATCGCAACTTCGGCTCCCTGGAGAAGCCGCCGTACATCAAACTCGATCAGGACGACCGTTCCGGAAGCGTGGCCGGCGGCGAGAACATGTTCATCAACCTGGCCGACCCCTCGGTGTTCCGGCGCATCCTCATCTTCGCCGACATCTACGAGGGCAGCCCGAACTGGGCCGCGGTCGACGGGGTCGTCACGGTGGAGTCGCAGTTCGGACCGCCGATCGAGGTACGGATGGACTCGGCCAAGAACAGCCTGCGCACGGCCTCCATCGTTCTCATCGAGGTCGGCGGCAACGGGGTGAGCGTGACCCGTGCGGTCGAATATTTCTCCGGCGGCGACAAGATGGACAAACATTTCCGGTGGGGCCTCAACTGGGGGCGTGGCAGCAAATAATCCCAGGTCAGGGCTCGGCCTCCTCGTCGCATCGCCCGAACTGGGCGTAACAACGCTCGTTGATTTAACAACGGGCGTTGACAAGTTCGCGTCGGCCTTCTAGCGTCATGTGAACATGTTGCATCGAGGAGGCGAAGATGACTGAAGCGTTGAAGTATGTCCCGGAGCACACCAAGGCGGCTACCGGTGACAACTACGACCAGGTCCTCGATGACCTGTCGAGCGCGTCGGTGCACCGCAATTTCGACCCGTACATCGATATCGACTGGGATGCACCGCACATGGCGGTCGTCGACAACGACCCCCGCTGGGTGCTGTCCAAGGACGTCGACCCGATCGGTCGGCACCCCTGGTACCAGAATCTCCCTGTCGACAAGCAGATCAAGATCGGGATGTGGCGCCAGGCCAATGTCGCCAAGGTCGGTCTGCAATTCGAGTCGATCCTCATCCGTGGACTGATGCAGTACAGCTTCAAGCTGCCCAACGGAGCGCGCGAGTTCCGTTACACCACGCACGAGTCGAAAGAAGAGTGCAATCACACCCTGATGTTTCAGGAGTTCGTGAACCGCACCGGTGTCGATGTACCCGGCGCAAAGCTCGGGTACCGGATGATCTCGCCGCTGGTGCCGCTCGCGTCCACGATCTTCCCGAGCCTGTTCTTCTTCGGTGTGCTCGGCGGCGAAGAGCCGATCGATCACATCCAGAAGGACTTCCTGCGCAACCGCGATGAGATGCACCCGACCATGATGGCCGTGATGCAGCTACACGTCGCCGAAGAGGCGCGTCACATCTCCTTCGCCCATCATCTGCTGCGTGAGACCGTCCCGAAGAAGGGCCTCGTCCAGCGGTTCCTGTTGTCGCTGATGTTCCCGATCATCATGCGTGTGCTCTGCGGTGCGATCGTGGTGCCGCCGAGGTCTTTCCAGAAGGAGTTCGACGTTCCCGATCAGGTCATGAAGGAGCTGTTCTGGAAGTCGGAGAACTCGAAGCAGTTCCTGCGCAACGTCTTCGGTGATGTCCGCATGCTGGCGCAGCAATGTGGCCTGATGAACCCGGTCTCGCGGTTCCTGTGGCGGATCCTCGGTATCGGCGGACGTCCTTCGCGGTTCCGCAGCGAGCCCGCCTACACGGCAGCGTAGCCCGTGCCGCACGTTGTCACCCAGGCGTGTTGCGCCGACGCCTCATGCGTCTACGCCTGCCCGGTCAATTGCATTCACCCCACGCCGGACGAGCCCGATTTCCTGACCTCGGAGATGCTGTACATCGACCCGTCCACCTGCGTCGATTGTGGAGCCTGCGTCAGTGCCTGCCCGGTGGGTGCGATTGTCCCCGGTCATCGCATCGACCCGCAGGACGAGCGGTATCTCGAGATCAACGCGGCCCACTACGACACGGTGTCGCCGTTGCCGGTCCGTTTCCCGGTCGACGAGAAGCTACGTCTGCCACTGGCGCCCATCAGCAAACCCAAACCGATCGCGGTGCCGGGCGGCGGCGACATCCGCGTTGCGATCGTGGGGACGGGGCCGTCGGCGATGTACGCGGCCGACGAGTTGCTGCGTTATCCGGGCGTGTACGTCACGATGTACGAACGCCTCGGCAAACCCTTCGGTCTTGCGCGCTATGGTGTTGCGCCCGATCACCTTTCGACCCGCAAGGTGATGGCGCTGTTCGATGAGATGGCACGTAATGATCGCCTCGACATCATGCTCAACTGTGAGGTCGGACGCGACGTCGCGCTCGACGATCTGCGCCGCGATTTCCATGGCGTCATCTATGCCGGTGGTGCGAAAACGGACCGACGGCTTGAGATCCCCGGCATCGGTCTGGACAACGTCGCCAGCGCAACGGAATTCGTCGGCTGGTACAACGGCCATCCGGATTTTGCCGATCGTGACTTCGACCTCTCACATCGGCGGGTGGTCGTGATCGGTAACGGCAACGTCGCGCTCGATGTCGCCCGGATCCTCACCACTGATCCCGAAGCCCTTGCCTCGACCTCGATTTCGCAGGCGGCGTTGGACGCGCTGCGCAATTCGAAGGTCGAAGAGGTCTGTGTCGTCGGGCGCCGGGGCGCGGCCCATGCCGCATTCACGTTGCCCGAACTGGTCGGACTGGCCGACCGTGGGGCCAATGTCACCGTCGATCCGGAATTGCTGACCTCCTTCGGTCCACCGGACGACCACACCATCGCGGCCAAACTCGCACTACTGACCGAACTGTCCCAGCGCGCATCACGATCGGGGCCGGTGATCAGATTCGGCTTCCTGCGGTCGCCGCAGGAGATCGTCGCCGACGCGGACGGATCGGCCGCCGGCGTGAAGTTCGGGATCAATCAGCTCGATCCAGGCACGGGTGGGATCGAATCGACAGGGGAGACCGAGACGGTCGAGGCCGGGCTGGTGCTGACGTCGATCGGCTACAAGGGTGTCGCGGTGCCCGGACTGCCCTTCGACGGCGCACGCGGTGTCATCCCCAACGATCGAGGACGGGTCGTCCAGTACGGCACCCCGATGACCGGCGTCTATGTCACCGGATGGATCAAACGCGGACCCTCCGGTTTCATCGGCACCAACAAGTCCGATTCGGCTGAAACGGTCGGACAGCTACGCGCCGATCTCGAGGCCGGTCTGTTGTCGGCGCCGACCACCTCGAAGCGTCGGCGCCTGTTTCCGCGCTGATATCGCTGACAACCCAAAGGTGACGTCCCCCGATCGGGGGACGTCACCTTTTGTTGCGTATCCGGTCTAAGTGTCGAGGCGCGCCTGCACCGACTGTTCGTTGAGGTCGTCGCCTTCGACGACGTGGAGCCGCTCGCCCTCGTGCGACCCGTTGACCCAGTCGCCGGTGGTCTTCCAGTCGATGATCTTGCCGTCGTTGTCGAACGCGATGGCGGTGTACTCCGGGTGCGCTTCGGCGAGCTCGGCGATACGTCGGGCGGTGCTGGTCGAATCAGTCATGGATGCGGTGTACCCACAAGGCCACAAACCAAAAATGGTGACTTCCGGCGAACCCCGACCTGCGGGTTCGGCTGCCAGAAGCCACCATTTGCGGGGGGTCTAGTTGTGGTACGGCTCCGCGCTGACGAGTGTCACCGAGACGGTGGCGCCGCTGGGCACGGTGTACTTGCGGGTGTCGCCGACCTTGGCGTCGATGAGCGCGCCGCCCAGCGGTGACTTCGGCGAGTACACCTCGAGCTTGTCCTCGGACGATCCCTGTTCGCGGGTGGCGATCAGGAATGTCTCGGTGTCGGACTCGTCGCCGTCGTAGTACACCTTCACGACAGAACCGGGCAGAGCCACACCGGACTGGGTGGGTGTCTCGCCGACCTTCGCGGTGTTGAGGAGCTCCTGGAGCTGTCGGATGCGGGCCTCTTGCTGGCCCTGCTCGTCACGGGCAGCGTGGTAGCCACCGTTCTCTTTGAGGTCTCCCTCTTCGCGCCGCTCGTTGATCTCGGCGGCAATCACCGGACGGTTCGCGATGAGCGCGTCGAGCTCCTCTTTGAGCCGATCATGGGACTCCTGGGTAAGCCAGGTCACCTCGGTGTCGGTCATGCTCGATCACTCCCTCTCGTTAAATACAGCAACACGGCCCCTTCCGGAACCGTGTATCAGCCCAGACTACCAGGTGACGTGTACGGATCCCCAATTCCTACACAATTATGCCCCTTGGGACGGCTCGGCCCGGTAGGTCGGTTCGCGGTTCTTGAGCCACCTGATGGCCGCGTACGTCAACGGCATGATCGCTATCTCGACCAGCGTCTTCCAAATGAAGCCGATGAGTGCGTAATTCAGGAAATCAGACCACGTCGAGATGCCCAGGGCACTGGCCGCGATCGCACAAAAAACCAGCGTGTCGAAGAACTCGCCGACCACGGTGGAACCGAGGAGGCGGGCCCACAGGTGCTTCTCGCCGGACCGCGCCTTCATCTTCACCAGGACCCAGGAATTGAGGAACTCGCCGACGAGATATCCGGCCAGGCCGGCCGCCAGGAACTGGGGGAGCACACCGGCGACGGTCTCGAATGATTCCTGGCCGTCGTAGAAGTCCGCGGCAGGCAGCTTGATGGTCAGCCAGAAGCAGAAGGAGGCGATCAGCAGGACGAAGAAACCTGCCAGGATGGTGCGTCGCATCGCCCGGAAGCCATAGACCTCGCTGATCACGTCGCCGAGGACATAGGCGAGAGGAAAGAGGTAGAAGGCGCCGTCGGTCACCAGTCCGTCCATGGACAGCGGACCGAGGTCGAAGTGGAGGTCGGAGAACAGCACCACACCCTTGGTGCCGGTGATGTTGCTGATCATCATCACGCCGACGAAGAGGCCGACGAGCATCGGATAGTACGGACTTGCGACGGTGGCGAACGCCGGACTCGTTCCCTTGGCGGTGAGCGAGTCCGGCTGCCCAGACTGGTTCGTGGATGTCATGGGTGCCGATTATGGGCGATCAACACCCATTCGGTGTCAATGCCCCGGGCAGTGCGCCGATCCTCTCCACTCCGGAACCGGTCCAGCGGTAGCTGACATCGACCTGGCCCTGCGGGTCTGCATTGGGTTCATCGCCGACGATGTACCGGTAGGTGACGAACACCTCACTGTCGTCGGCGCCGGTGACGGTTTGGTACGAGAGGTTGCACCCCGTGCCCACAGGTGCACCGTCGTAGAAGAAGGCCAACTGGAAGGGGGACGACACCGTGCCGCCCTCGGTTGCCAGAGCGACATAGGTGAAGCCGGCGCAACTGAAGTTGTTCTCCGCCGGAACCCATCGGCCGTCGGGTACCGGCGGGTCGATCTGGCCGATCGCGGCGTCGATGATGGCGGCAGAGTTGTCGGGATCGCATGAGGAGTTGTCGTCCGGATCCGGGTTGCCGCCCGGATCGTTCGGATCGTTCGGATCGTTCGGATCGATCGTGACGGGCGGTGGCACGGTGACGGTTTCTGTCCGGCCGGCCGGTTGTGTCGTCCCCGGCATCTCCGTGACGCTCGAGGCCCAGGATGTGGACGACGTCGGACTGCTTGCTCCGGCCCCGTCGTCGTCGGAGTCCGAGCAAGCGGAGATGCCGGTGATCAGTACCGCGGCCGCACCCACGGCCACCCAGGTACGGGCCGACGACACGGTCGTCGAAAAGAGCCTGTCCACAGTCTTTTTCATCGATTAATCCTTTTCGTTGCCGACCCACTTGGTCCGTCGCGATCGGCGGCGGGAAAGTTAGTCACGGAAAGGCATCGAAACGTAGACATCGAGCATGTGTGCAGGTGAGCCGGTCGCGGGCAGATACCTCTGTCGGTCGACCGAACGACCAGGAGCGGTGGTTTCAGATCACGGCGCGACGAGATATTCCGGGACGTTCTTGCTGCACCCATAGACCTCGCCGACCACCGGGGCGGCCGAGGTGTTGACGACCTCCGACATCGATAAACGGGATTCGGTGGACGCCGGGATGTACACCTCGCGGCGACCGGTCTCGCTACCGTCCAGGGATCGGGCACGCAGGATGCAGGTGGCCGGGACCTCGGGATCCTTGCGGGTGACTGTGAAATTCACCTCAACACTCGTGTCATCGAGGATCTCGTAGCCGGTGGCCTCCCCGGAGATGTCGGGGTCGGAGAAGTTGTTGTAACCGACCCACGCGATGAGCACGCCCAGGGCGATGACCAGGGCAGTCAGGCCTATCGACCACACGCGGCGGGAGCGTGGTGAACGGTCGGTGGGGTAGCGCCCCGACGGTGGTGTGCGAGGGCTTGTCATGTGTTCATACCTACCATGGAGGCAGAACCGGGTACCGGTGCGCCATGGTCCGTCCGGACGGTGGGAGTATTGAACCCGAATACCGATCTGTTGTGAAGGTGAGGAAATCGCGTGGGCGGACTACGACTGATGGCGGTGCATGCGCACCCCGACGACGAGTCCAGCAAAGGCGCGGCCACGATGGCCAAGTACGCCGCCGAGGGCAATGACGTCCTGGTGGTCACTCTGACCGGTGGCGAGCGCGGCGACATCCTCAATCCCGCGATGGACCTGCCGGGCATCGTCGAGCGCCTACCCGAGGTGCGTCGCGAAGAGATGGCCAAGGCGGCGGCTGCGCTCGGTGTGCGCCAGCAGTGGCTGGGCTTTGTCGACTCGGGCCTGCCCGAAGGGGATCCGAAACCGCCGCTACCGGAGGGCTCGTTCGCGGCCATCCCGCTCGAGATCCCGACCGAGGCGCTGGTCAAGGTGATCCGGGAGTTCAAGCCCCACGTGATGATCACCTACGACGAACACGGCGGGTACCCGCACCCCGACCACATCCGTGACCATGAGGTGTCGATGGCCGCCTACGAGGCCGCTGCCGATCCCGAACAGTTCCCTGATGCCGGGGAGCCCTGGGCGGTGTCGAAGATCTACTACACCCACGGATTCATCCGCGACCGGATGATCCTGTTCTCTGACGAGTACGCAAAAATCGGCAAGGAGAGTCCCTTCGCCGAGTGGCTGGCGAACTGGGACCCCGAGCGCGGGAACACGATGGGCCGGGTCACCACGCAGGTGACCTGCGGCGACTACTTCCCCAAGCGCGACGAGGCGCTGTTGGCCCACGCCACGCAGATCGACCCCAACGGCATCTTTTTCGCGGTCCCGATGGAGTGGCAGCAGCGACTGTGGCCGACCGAAGAGTTCGAGCTGGCCAAGACCCGCGTGAAGACCGCGATCCCCGAGACCGATCTGTTCGCCGGAATCACCGCTGATGAGGAGGTTGTCGGATGAACATGACCTATGCCGCAGCACAGTTGACCGACATACTCGCCGCCCCCGAGGGCCCGGAGTTCGGCAAGGCGTCCCCGCTGGGGCTGCTGGTTGTCGTTCTGCTGCTGGTCGGAACGGTTTTCTTGATCTGGTCGATGAACCGGCACCTCAAGAAACTGCCGAAGAAGTTCGACTGGGACCATCCTGAGGACGATCAGGCCGCCGACGACGGGACCGATGGTGACCCGAGACAGCAACAGTCTCGCTGAGGCGACAAGTCCGTATCTGCGCCAGCACGCCGACAATCCGGTGCACTGGCAGCAGTGGGGTGCCGACGCGCTGGACTGGGCGCGCGAGCGTGACGTACCGATCCTGTTGTCGGTCGGCTATGCGGCCTGCCATTGGTGCCACGTCATGGCGCACGAGTCGTTCGAGGACCCCACCACCGCCACGGTGATGAACCGGCATTTCGTCTGCATCAAGGTCGACCGCGAAGAGCGGCCCGACATCGACGCGATTTATATGAACGCCACCGTCGCGATGACCGGCCAGGGTGGCTGGCCGATGACCTGTTTCCTGACGCCGGACGGCGAGCCTTTCTACTGCGGCACCTACTTCCCGTCGGTGCCGCGGCACGGTCTGCCGTCGTTCGTCCAGCTTCTCGATGCGATCACCGAGACGTGGAACACCAAACGTGATGAGGTTCACCGGGTTGGGTCGGCGGTCGCCGAGCAACTCGCCGCCAACGCTGCCGGCCTGCCCGATCCCGAGTTCGCCATCGACAGCCCGCTGCTCGAACACGCGGTGACCAAGGTCCTGGAGGACGAGGACCGCGAGTACGGCGGCTTCGGTGGCGCGCCGAAGTTCCCGCCGTCGGCACTGCTCGAAGGATTGATCCGTGAATCGGAGCGCACCGGTGACCCGCGCGGCCTTCAGGCGGCGCAACGCACCGCGGCGGTGATGGCCCGCGGTGGTATCTACGATCAGCTCGCCGGTGGTTTCGCCCGATACGCGGTCGACCAGGACTGGGTCGTCCCGCACTTCGAGAAGATGCTCTACGACAACGCGCAACTGCTCAGGGTGTACGCGCATCTGGCGCGCACCACATCAGATCCGTTGGCGCAGAAGGTCACCGAGGAAACCATCGGATTCTTGGACCGCGACCTCAGGGTCGTCGGCGGTTTCGCCTCGGCCCTGGATGCCGATACCGACGGCCGCGAGGGACTGACGTACGTGTGGACGCCGCAGGAGTTGATCGACGTACTCGGTGCCGAGGACGGACAGTGGGCGGCGCAACTGTTCACCGTGACCGCCGCCGGCACCTTCGAAGACGGCGCCTCGACCCTGCAACTGCGCGCGGATCCCGACGACATCGACCGGTTCGAATCGGTGCGCACCCGGTTGTCGGCCGCGCGGGCGTCCCGGCCGCAGCCCGGTATCGACGGCAAAGTCGTGACCGGCTGGAATGCCATGACCATCACCGCGCTCGCCGAAGCCGGCGCCGGACTCGGTCGTCCGGACTGGATCGACCTGGCCACCTGGTGCGCCGGAGAACTGCTCGCGCGGCATGAGGTCGACGGTCGGCTGCGACGGTCGTCGCTCGACGGTGTGGCCGGGGAGCCGCTGGCGATGCTCGACGATCACGCCGCACTGGTCACCGCACTGCTGGCGCTCTATCAGGTGACCGGACAACAGCATTGGCGAGACCGCGGTCTCGATCTCCTCGACCGCACCATCGATCTGTTTGCCGATCCGGAGGTGTCGGGCTCCTGGTACGACGCCGGATCGGACGCCGACGCCTTGCTGACCCGACCGCGGGACCCGATCGACGGTGCAACACCGGCGGGCACCTCGTTGGTGGCCGAGGCGCTGCTGACCGCCGCGCCGCTTGCCCCGGTCGACCGCATACCACGCGGTGCCGACGGTTACCTGGCGCTGGCCGACGACACCCTGACCCGTGGTGGCGTGCTGCTGGCAAAGCTGCCGAGATCGGCCGGGCATTGGCTGGCCGTCACGTCCGCGTGGCTGGCCGGACCGCTTCAGGTCGCCGTGTCCCAGCCCGACGTGGACTCCACCGGACTGCTCACCGAAGCGCGACGGCGAGCACCGGGCGGTGCGATCGTCGTCGGCGGAGTCGTCGATTCCCAGCCGCTGTTGACCGGACGGCCCCCGGTGAATGGTGAACCGGCTGCCTACGTCTGCCGCGGATCGGTGTGTGGACTCCCGGTGACGACCGCCGAAGGACTCGCCGCACAACTCGCCTGACCGCCGAGCGTGCCGAAATCACCGCCGAGCGTGCCGATCTGGCCGCCGAGCGTGCCAAACTTGCAGGCGTGCAGTCATTTTCGGCACGGTCGACGGTGATTTCGGCACGCTCGGCGGAGGGTCAGGTGCGGAGGGTGGCCTCGACTTGATCCATCGCCCAATCGATTTCGTCATCGGTGATGACGATCGGTGGGGCAAAGCGCAGGGTGCTGCCGTGAGTTTCCTTGACCAGGACACCGCGCTCGGCAAGCTTTTTGGAGAGGTCCTTGCCCGTACCGAGCGCCGGATCGACGTCGACGCCTGCCCATAGGCCGAGCCCTCGGACCTCGGTGACGCCGTGAGGGATCATCGCCCGGAGTCTTTCGTGGAGATGGGTTCCCAGGGTGGCAGCCCGGTCCTGCCAATATCCGGTACCCAGCATGTGCACCACCGTCGAACCGACCGCGGCGGCAAGCGGGTTACCACCGAAGGTGGAGCCGTGTTCGCCCGGATGGAGTACCCCGAGGATGTCGCTGTCGCCGACCACCGCCGACACCGGGAGCACACCTCCGCCCAGCGCCTTGCCCAGCGTGTACAGGTCCGGCACCACGCCCCAGTGGTCGCAGGCGAAGGTGGTTCCGGTTCTGGCCAGACCGGATTGGATTTCATCGCAGATCATCAGAACGTTTGTGGCCGTGCAGAGTTCACGAACGTCGGCGAGGTAGCCGTCCGGTGGGACGACGATACCGGCCTCACCCTGGATGGGTTCGATCAGCACCGCGACGGTGGTGTCATCGATGGCGGCGGCCATCGCCGCGGCGTCACCGAACGCAGCGATGCGGAATCCGGGGGTGAACGGCCCGAAGCCGCTGCGAGCGGTCGGGTCATCCGAGAAGCTCACGATGGTGGTGGTCCGGCCGTGGAAGTTACCGGCCGCCACCACAATTGATGCCTGACCGGCCGGTACGCCCTTGACGTCGGTGCCCCACTTGCGGGCCACCTTGATGGCCGACTCCACCGCCTCGGCGCCGGTGTTCATCGGCAGCACCATTTCCTTGTCGCAGAGTGCGGCCAGGTCTCGGCAGAACGGTCCCAGGCGATCGGAGTGAAAGGCCCTGCTGGTCAGAGTGAGTCGGCCGAGCTGGTCGGTGGCGGCGGCGATGATCTCCCGGTTGCGATGGCCGAAGTTGATCGCCGAGTAGCCCGCCAGGCAATCGAGGTGGCGGCGTCCTTCGACGTCGGTGATCCAGGCGCCGTCGGCGGTGGCCGCGACGACGGGAAGTGGTGAATAGTTGTGTGCCGCGAAGTCGTCGACCATGGCGATGTGCCGCGCCGACGCGACGATCTCGCTGATGGTCACTCACTGATCGTAGGAACTCGCTGTGACGCAATCAATCTGCGTCCGTTGCTTTGACGCCAGCCATCTGTTGCGCGATCTGGCACAATAGGGGGATCTGTTGCGTGAGGCGAAAAGAGGTCGACCGGTGGCTGAGCTGGACGAGATCGACGAGGCGATTCTGGGTTGCCTGACCCGGGATGCGCGGCAGACCTACGCGCAGATCGGGGAGGCCGTACGGCTCTCCGCGCCGGCCGTGAAACGGCGCGTCGACCGGCTTGTCTCGTCCGGTGTGATCCGCGGATTCACCGTCGTCACCGATCCGGCAGCGCTGCAATGGACCACGGAGGCGTACGTCCAGGTGTTCTGCCGGGGCACCATTGCGCCGGACATCCTCGCCAAATCGTGGGAACACATCTCCGAGGTGGTCAGTGCCGCCACCGTCACCGGTCCGGCCGATGCGATCCTGCGGGTGGTCGCGCGCGATGTCCAGCACCTCGAGGTGGCTCTCGAACGGATCCGCGCCGCCGAGACCGTCGACCACTCCGAGAGCATCATCGTGCTGTCCCGGGTGATCGATCGCGGTCATCCCTGACGGGCCGGACGGCTCGTGGTCAGGCGTTTTGGGTGGTAGGCGGCCACCGTGCTACATTCGCCGACGTGAACATTTGTGCTGGTGCCTATTGGCGCTTTATCGAGGCTCCGGGTGGAGCCGCCGATACTGCGTTGTACTGAACGCGCGCCAACACCCGGAGCCCCGAGCAGTGACCACCATGGTCGCTGCTTTTTTCTTTGTCAGGGCACCGGTTCCATGAGTGCAGGTGCTCGCCGAAATCAGGAAGGCACGCATCATGACCAGCGAATCCATCACCCCCCAGGCCGAGCAGGCGACGATGGTCGGACCCAAGACGTCCGACCGCCGCATCCGCGCATTCCGCGAGATCCCGTCACCGAACATCGTCCGGGCCGAACTGCCGTTGACCGACCGCCGCGCTGCCGTCGTACAGCGCGATCGGGACGAGATCGCCGACATCCTCGCCGGACGCGACGACCGACTGCTGGTCATCGTCGGACCGTGTTCGGTTCACGACACCGTGGCCGCCCTGGACTACGCACGACGCCTTGCCCCGTTGGCCGTCGAGCATGCCGATCGGCTCAAGATCGTGATGCGGGTGTACTTCGAAAAGCCCCGTACCACCGTTGGCTGGAAGGGCCTGATCAACGATCCGGGGATGGACGGTTCGTTCGACGTCGAGCGTGGACTTCGGACCGCCCGCGCGTTGCTCCTCGACATCATCGACCTCGGTCTGCCCGTCGGATGTGAGTTCCTCGAACCGACGAGCCCGCAGTACATCGCGGACGCCGTGGCGTGGGGTGCGATCGGCGCCCGGACCACCGAGTCCCAGGTGCATCGCCAGCTGGCATCGGGTCTGTCGATGCCGATCGGATTCAAGAACGGAACCGACGGGAACATCCAGGTTGCCGTCGATGGAGTCAAGGCCGCCGCCGCCGAGCATGTCTTCTTCGGTGTCGACGACTTCGGCCGCGGTGCGATCGTCGAGACCGAGGGCAACGAGGATTGCCACGTGATCCTGCGGGGCGGGACGTCGGGACCGAACTTCGCCGTCGACACGATCAACACCACCCTCACCGCACTGGCCAAGGCCGGTCTGCCCGAACTGGTGATGGTCGACTGCTCGCACGCCAATTCGGGCAAAGACCACCTCCAGCAGGCCGTGGTCGCCACCGACATCGCCGAGATGATCGTCGGTGGGCAGCACGGCATCAGCGGTGTGATGTTGGAGAGCTTCCTCGTCGCGGGTGCGCAGTCGCCGGACGCCGAGGTGCTGACCTACGGCCAGTCGGTTACCGACAAGTGCATGGACTGGGATGCCACGGTGGCTGTGGTGCAGACGCTTTCGGCAGCCAAGGCCCCGTCCGCCGCTAGCTGAACAGCACCAGCCAGACCGCGACGTAGTGGACCAGCGCCGCAATGACGGTGCAGGCGTGGAAGAACTCGTGGTGACCGAAGGTGTTCGGCCACGGGTTGGGCCACTGCGTCGCGTAGAGGACGCCGCCGACGGTGTAGAAGAATCCGCCGACGGCCAGGAGCATGACCACGGTCCCGCCCACGGAGTCGATGAGTGTCGGGGCGACGGCGACGATCGTCCAGCCCAGGATGACGTAGAGCGTCACACCGAGCCAGCGCGGCGAGGTCGGCCAGAGCATTTTCAGGGTGACCCCGGCCAGCGCCCCGGCCCACACGATGATCAGCACCACCATCTGTGTGGGTGGCTCGAGTCCGATCACGCAGAACGGAGTGTAGCTGCCGGCGATGAAGATGAAGATCATCGAATGGTCGGCCCGTTTCATCCACATCTTGGCGGTGTCGGTGGTCCAGTCGACCCGGTGGTAGGTGGCGCTGACCCCGAACACCCCGCAGACCGTCAGGGAATAGATACCGCAGGCCAGAGCCGCCATCGGGCCGACCATGGCCCACGCGACGGCGACGAGGACGACACCGGTGACGATGGCGGTGAAGCCGGCGTACAGGTGAATCCAGCCGCGCATCCGCGGCTTCAGTTCAGCGAGTCGTGCGAGTTCGGAGGAGACCACGATCTACGGTAACTTAGGTACGCATCGACCGATCTCCACGCCGCGTAAGGTGTACCCAGTGAAGCTGATTCCCGACGCCATGCGTGGACCCATGTACCGGGTCTACGAACGTCGGCTCACCCACTATCTCGATCCGGAACGTATTCCTCGTCACATCGCGATCATCTGTGACGGCAATCGTCGCTGGGCTCGCGAGGCCGGGTTCGAAAACGTCAATCATGGGCATCGGGTCGGAGCGCAGAAGATCGCCGAGGTCCTCACCTGGTGCAGTGAACTCGACATCTCCACGGTCACCATCTACCTCCTCTCGACCGAGAATCTGAGCCGCGGCACCGAAGAACTCGGCGCGCTGATGGAGATCGTCCCGGACATCGTGGAAGAGATCTCCGCGCCCGGGCAGCCGTGGCGGGTGAAAGTTGTTGGTGCCCTTGATCAACTGCCGGTCGAGGTGTCGAGTCGGCTGAAGGCCGCCGAACAGCAGACGGCTAGTCGGGTCGGCCCGACGGTGAATGTGGCCGTCGGTTACGGCGGGCGCCAGGAGATCGTGGACTCGGTGCGTTCGCTGCTGGCCGACCGGATCGCCGCCGGGGACTCACCCGAAGAACTTGTCGATGCGGTCACCGTCGAGGCCATCGACCAGAATCTCTACACCCGCGGTCAGCCCGACCCAGACCTGGTGATCAGAACCTCTGGCGAACAACGCCTTTCGGGCTTTTTGCTCTGGCAGAGTGCGTACTCGGAGATCTGGTTCACCGACGCCTACTGGCCGGCGTTTCGTCGCGTCGACTTCCTGCGCGCACTCCGAGACTATGGTGCCCGAAGCCGCCGCTTCGGCAAGTGAGCGCGCGGCTTTCCCTGCTCTGAGAACCCCCCGTGGTTCTCAGATCTTGCGCAGACGCACCCGGTTGATCGCGTGATTGGCGTCCTTGCGCAACACCAGCGTCGCCCGGGGGCGGGTCGGCAGGATGTTCTCCACCAGATTCGGCCGGTTGATGCCGTTCCAGATGTCGCGGGCGGCCAGGAATGCCTGGTCATCGTTCAGTGATGAGTAGTGGTGGAAGTGTGAGTTCGGATCGGCGAACGCGGTTGTCCGCATGGCCAGGAACCGGGTGATGTACCAGTCTTCGATGTCCTCGATGCGGGCGTCGACGTAGATCGAGAAGTCGAACAGGTCCGAGACCATCAGCCGGGCTCCGGTCTGGAGCACGTTCAGTCCCTCGACGATGAGGATGTCCGGTTGCCGCACATGATGTTTGGTCCCGCGGACGATGTCGTAGGACACGTGCGAATACACCGGCGCCGACACATCGCGAGCACCCGACTTCACCTCGGTCACGAATCGCAGCAGTGCGCGGCGATCGTAGGATTCGGGGAACCCCTTGCGGTGCATGATCCCGCGACGTTCGAGCTCGGCGGTGGGGTAGAGGAATCCGTCCGTCGTGATCAGGTCCACGGTGGGGTGCGATTCCCAGCGGGCGAGTAGCGCCTGCAACACGCGTGCGGTGGTCGACTTGCCGACGGCCACACTGCCGGCGACGCCGATGATGAACGGCACCTGTCGCTCGGGTTTGCGTTCGCCCAGGAAGGTGGCCGTCGCGGCGAACAACCGTTGCCGGGCGGCGACCTGAAGGTGGATCAGACGGGACAGCGGCAGGTAGACATCCGCGACCTCCGTCAGATCGATCTGCTCGCCGAGGCCACGCAATTCGCGCAGCTCACTCTCGGTCAGCACCATCGGCATCGATTGGCGCAGATCTCGCCACTGACGGCGATCGAGTTCGATATACGGACTCGGCTCGGTTATCCGTGACATGTCAACTTTCGATCCGTGGGACCTGCAGCATGGAGATCATCCTTGCGAATGCCTCCGAGGACAACAACTCCGGGGTCACTTCGGTAGCGTTTGACCCCATGCACAACGAAGCGATCACGTCGCGGTATCTGCGGTTGGGCCTGGCATTTGATCGTCTGGAAGAGGGTTTCGTCGACGCGTTCACCGGTGATCCGGCGCTGCGTCGCGAGGTCGAGAACGCCTCGGCGCCCGATCCGAGAGATCTTGCCCATCAGGCGGCTTCGCTGCGCAAGGAACTCCCCGGCGCCGGTTTGGGGGAGATACGCACCGAGTTCATCGATTCGGCACTGCGCGCCCTCGAATGTTCGGCCCGAAAGTTTGCGGGCGATGACATCGGGTTCGTCGACGAGGTCCGCAACTACTTCGACGTCGACATCACCATGGGCGATCCGGACACCTATCGCCGCGTCCACGCCGAGCTGGATGAGCTGCTTCCGGGATCGGGGGACCTCGCAGAGCGTTATGCCGCGCACAAACGGGGCGAAGAGATCCCGCCGGACCGGGTGGCCGAGGTGGTCTCGGCGTTCAGCAGTGCACTGAGGGAACGGGTGCGGGGAACCTACTCGCTGCCCGAGTCCGAGATCGTCGACTTCGAGGTGGTCGGTGACAAGCCGTGGTCGGGGTTCAACTATTACCTCGGCGACTACCGGTCGAAGGTGGCCATCAACGGCGATCTGACCCAGCACATGTCGTCGCTGCCACACCTCATCGCCCACGAGGCCTATCCGGGCCATCACACCGAACACTGTCGTAAAGAGCAGTTGCTGGTCGGTTCCGGCCAGGTCGAGCAGTCGATCTTCCTGGTGAACACCCCGCAGTGCCTGATGGCCGAAGGGCTCGCCGACCACGCGCTCGGCGCCGCGATCGGGCCAGGCCGGGGGCGCTGGGCGCAGGAGATCTACGCCGACCTCGGATTGCGATTCGACGGGGAGCGGGCCGATGCCATCGGCAAGGCCACCGCCGGATTGCTCGGCGTGCGCCAGGACGCGGCGCTGCTTCTGCACGACCGCGGCGCCGACCAGGACACGGTCGCGTCGTATCTGCAGACCTGGCTGCTGGCCACCGATGAACGGGCCCGGCAGATGCTGCGGTTCCTGTCGTCGCCGTTGTGGCGGGCCTACATCAGTACCTACGTCGAGGGCTATCGGCTCCTGGCAACCTGGCTGGACGCTGCTGCACCGGATGAGCGGCTCTCGCGCTTCGGCCGGTTGCTCGACGAGCCGCTGACACCGGGGCGTCTGCGGGCCGAGTTGGCCGCCGGACACCCGGACCGGGGTGGCGAATAATAGGGCATGTGAGGGTTGTCCGCCGGGTCTCTTACACTGAACGTGCCGATTCGCCCGCGCAGCAGCGTCTGAAGGAGACAAATGACCGACGTCAACACCGCATCCCTGGCTGAGCTAGACCCGGATGTGGCGGCCGCGATGAATGGCGAGCTGACCCGTCAGCGCGACACCCTGGAGATGATCGCGTCGGAGAACTTCGTTCCGCGCGCGGTCCTGCAGGCCCAGGGCAGTGTGCTGACCAACAAATACGCCGAGGGTTACCCCGGCCGCCGGTACTACGGTGGCTGCGAATATGTCGACGTTGTCGAGGACATCGCCCGCAACCGGGCGAAAGAGCTGTTCGGTGCCGAGTTCGCCAACGTGCAGCCCCACTCCGGTGCGCAGGCCAACGCTGCTGTCCTGGCCGCGCTGATGGAGCCCGGCGAGACCATGTTGGGCCTCGACCTGGCTCACGGCGGCCACCTCACGCACGGCATGCGACTGAACTTTTCCGGAAAGCTCTACGAGAACGCCTTCTACGGCGTGAGCAAAGAAGACTTCCGCATCGACATGGACGAGGTCCGCAAGGTCGCCCTCGACACCAAGCCGAAGGTCATCGTCGCCGGCTGGTCGGCGTACCCGCGGACGCTGGACTTCGCGGCGTTCCGCTCCATCGCCGATGAGGTCGGTGCGCACCTGTGGGTCGACATGGCCCACTTCGCCGGGCTCGTCGCCGCCGGACTGCATCCGTCGCCGGTCCCGTACGCCGATGTGGTGTCCTCGACCGTCCACAAGACCCTCGGTGGCCCGCGCTCGGGCATCATCCTGGCCAAGAAGGAGTGGGCCAAGAAGCTCAACTCCGCAGTGTTCCCGGGCCAGCAGGGCGGTCCGCTGATGCACGTCATCGCCGCCAAGGCCGTGGCGCTCAAGATCGCCGGCACCGAGGAGTTCAAGGAGCGCCAGCAGCGCACCCTCGACGGTGCCCGTGTCCTGGCCGAGCGTCTGAACGGTGACGACGTGTCCAAGGCCGGTGTGTCGGTCCTGACCGGTGGCACCGACGTGCACCTGGTCCTGGTCGACCTGCGGCACAGCAACCTCGACGGCCAGCAGGCCGAAGACCTGCTCCATCAGGTCGGCATCACCGTCAACCGCAACGCCGTGCCGTTCGACCCGCGTCCGCCGATGGTGACCTCCGGACTGCGGATCGGTACACCTGCGCTGGCCACCCGCGGATTCGGTGAAGAGCAGTTCCGTGAGGTCGCCGACATCATCGGTACCGCACTGGCTGCCGGGCAGGGCGCGGACGTCTCGGCGCTGCGGGCCCGTGTCTCACAGCTGGCCCTCGACTTCCCGCTTTACGAGGGACTCGAGGACTGGGGCCTGCTCAGCACCCAGCACTGAGCCTGCACACCACCACACGAACCCACCTCTTCGCGCCGGAACCACCCGTTGGTTCCGGCCGGTAGAGGTGGGTTTCTTGTTCTGGCCAGCGGTTTCGCATATCGCGAATCGACCTCTAGGCTGTCGGGGTGAATGATTTGACCCAGGACGAACTGCTCTACGCCTTGGAAAAGGCGATCCCGGAAATCATGGAAGAGCACAACGCCGCGGCGGTGGCGTGGAACCCGCATGACTGGGTGCCGTGGGCCGAGGGCAAGAACTTCGCTTTCCTCGGTGGCGAGGACTTCGACCCCAATCGGCCGTCCCCGCTGCCCGACGACGTCGTCAAAGCGGTGCTGGCCCTGCTGCTCACCAAGGACAACATGCCGTCCTACCACCGTTTGATGGCGCAGAAGGCGTCCATCTTCGGAGCCTGGCAGCAGGTCATCGGCACGTGGACCGCCGAGGACAACCGCCACGCCATCGCCCTGCGGGACTACCTCGTGGTGTCGCGTCTGATGGATCCGGAAGCCGCCGAGACCCTGCGCCTGCACCACATGACCAAGGGCAAGTTGCAGACATCCGCGTCGGTGACCGACTACGAGATCCTCGACGTGCTCGCGCTGCTCGCGGTGCATGAGCTGCAGTGTGTGTCGTTCGGCGAGAAGCTTCTCGAGGCGTCCGACAGTGACGTCCTGAAGGGGATCCTGGAGAAGATCGTGCACGACGACCGCGTTCAGGCGAAGACGTTCACCAACTTCCTCAACGCCGGTGTCGATGCCAACGTGACCGAGCTGGTCAAGGCCGTCGACCGGGCGCTGTCCGAACTCGAACTCATCGGCGCCGACATCGACGACTTCGGTGACCTCGAGATCATCGCGCCGTTCAACGCCGATGCCGTGACGTTCGTCGCCACCGCACTGGTCGACGACATCAAGCTGCAATCCCTTGACGGTCTCGACGAGGCCAGCGAGGCGGCACGCCGTCGGGTGCTGACCGCGGCCGGCCGGTAGGCAATTCGTTCAACTGATCCACCAGCCCCGCTCCAACCCGCAGTATCGCTGCGGTGGAGCGGGGTTTTTGGTTCTGAGGCGGCGATCCTGGGGTGGTCGGGACGTCGACACCCGACCGATCCGCCAGCGGAGCAGTTAACCGATTATTCACGGACACGGGCTGTCTCCACCTCGCCGACACGCCGGGTTGGGCGTACTTTGACGTTTGACGGGCCGCGGGGAAGCGGTTCGTCCGGGAGGTTCGATCGTTGACTTGCTCACGTGAGTACGAGGGGACCGGCCCCGGTCCTCGTGACAGCAGCACCTGGCCGCTGACATCAGAACCGGACCGGCCGCAACACATGTCTGAGTGGTGCCACCCAGACCGAGGAGCCCTTCGTGACCGCACGCGACGCCCGTACGTATGTCATCGATACTTCCGTGCTGTTGTCCGACCCTTGGGCGGCAACACGTTTCGCTGAGAACCACGTAATTCTTCCGCTGGTTGTCATCAGTGAATTGGAAGGCAAACGCCACCACCACGAACTGGGCTGGTTCGCTCGCGAAGCCTTGCGCATGCTCGACGATCTGCGACTGGAGTTCGGGCGACTCGATCAACCGATTCCCATCGGCACTGTTGGTGGCACCCTTCAGGTCGAGCTCAATCACACCGACCCGGCGGTCCTGCCGGCCGGTTTCCGTACCGACAATAACGATTCCCGAATCCTGGCGTGCGCCTTGAATCTCCGTGCCGAGGGCAAAGACGTCCTGTTGGTGTCCAAGGACACCCCGCTGCGCGTCAAGGCCGGTGCGGTGGGTCTGGCCGCCGATGAGTACCACGCCCAGGACGTGGTGGCCTCGGGGTGGAACGGGATGACGGAGGTCGACGTCGACTCCGCGGTGATCGACACGTTGTTCGCCGAGGGTGTTGTCGACCTCGACTCCGCGCGGGACCTGCCCTGCCATACCGGGATCCGGTTGCTGGGCAACAGTTCCAGTGCCCTGGGCCGGGTGAACCCGCAGAAACAGGTGCAATTGGTGCGCGGCGATAGGGAGGTATTCGGGTTACGTGGGCGCAGCGCCGAGCAGCGGGTGGCGCTCGATCTGCTGCTCGACGACAGTGTCGGGATCGTCTCCATGGGTGGCAAGGCGGGTACCGGCAAATCGGCGCTGGCCCTGTGCGCCGGTCTCGAGGCCGTGCTCGAACGGCGTACCCAGCGCAAGGTTGTCGTCTTCCGGCCGCTCTACGCCGTCGGCGGCCAGAATCTCGGCTACCTGCCCGGCAGCGAGTCGGAGAAGATGGGACCCTGGGCGCAGGCCGTGTTCGACACCCTTGAAGGGTTGGCATCGACCGAGGTGATCGAAGAGGTGCTGAGCCGGGGCATGCTCGAAGTCCTTCCGCTGACCCATATTCGGGGTCGCTCACTGCACGATTCTTTTGTGATCGTTGACGAGGCGCAGTCATTGGAGCGCAATGTGCTGCTGACGGTGCTCTCGCGTCTCGGTTCGGGGTCGCGGGTGGTGCTCACCCACGACGTCGCCCAGCGCGACAATCTCCGCGTCGGCAGGCATGACGGAGTGGCCGCAGTGATCGAAAAGCTCAAGGGTCACCCACTTTTCGCCCATATGACGTTGACCCGCAGCGAGCGGTCGCCGATTGCCGCCCTGGTCACCGAGATGCTGGAGGAATTCGCGCCGGGGGCGGGAGCGTACTGAGTCTGGCTGCCGCCCACCTGTTTTCGCACCGGCCTCGGGTTATTGCCGGTGGCCGGTGCGAAAATGGGTGGGGCGTAGGGCCTTTGGTGCTCGGTGTGGCTCAGCAGTCGTTTCGTTTGATGTTGGTATCCGGGTTGCTCGCGGTGTCGAGGAGTTTGCCGTACCGGTTGGCGGGGTAGTCGGCCAATGCTTCACATAGGTCTGATTTACCTTGACCGACAACAACATAGGCGGCGTAGATGAGCCTTCCGTTGTCGTCTTGGGGACGCAGGGACGGGCACGATTGGTCGGTGCGCAGGTACTGCGCGCCAGGATGCTTGTCGAGTGCTCGCGTGATCTCGTCGTGGTAGGTCCTGGGGTTGGTGGCGTTGGCGACCACAACGATCGCGGTGCCGTCGCACGCGGGTGTGCTGATCGGCACCGAGAGACCGAGATCGGCCGGGTTGGTGGTCGGGGTCACTGACTCGGCGGTCGCCGAGAGATCGGACGGCGGGGTCGGTTGTTTCGGCGGCACCTGCGTGGTCGCCGTGACGGTCTCGGTTGTGGTGTTCGCGGTGGCTGCCGCTTTGGTGTTGTCGTCGGGCCAGAACACGACTGTGGCGATCACTGCCAGGGCGAGCGCGACGACTGCGGCGATGCCGGCGATGATCCAGGGTGTCCGAGAACGGGGACCGCTCGGCGGTGCCTGTGGTGGCGGGGGTGGGTCGTGCGGTGGTTGCGGGGCAGGCGGCGCGGACGTGTACTGCCGCGTGGGTGGCGGAGCGGGAGCGGCGAAGGCCTGCCGTTCGGGTTCCTGTGGTGGTCCGTTCCGGGTGCGCGGTGCGACCGAGGGCAACCCGAGGTGCGTTGGCGCAGGGTGTGCGGCATGTGCGTCGGGTGCGGACGTCTCCGCGGGCGGCGCGTCCGGCAGGTTCAGTGCGGCCGCGAGTTCGTGGGCGAACTGTCCGCAGGTGGGATAGCGGTCTGCGGGCGCAGGGGCCAGTGCCCGGTCGATGACTGGAGCGACACCGTCGGGGAGCTCACGGCCGGATCCGGGGGGAGCGCCGGTGAGCAACGCGACGGCGGTACATCCGAGGGCGTAGACATCGGCCCGTGCATCCACCGGCAGACCGCGGAGTTGCTCGGGCGCGGAGTAGGCGACCGTGCCGACGGAAACCCCGGCGGTGGTCAGGTCGCCGACATCTGCGATCGGGCGGGCGATGCCGAAGTCCGTGAGCATGACGCGGTGTGGTGTGGCATCGGTGAGCATGATGTTGCCGGGTTTGACGTCGCGGTGCAGCAGTCCCTGGTGGTGGGCGTAGTCGAGAGCCGCGGAGACCTCGGTGATGATTTGCAGGCAGAGGGCCGGTCGGACGCCGGTGGGGTAGATGGCGAGCAGTTCGGCGCCGTCGGTGCCGGGAACGTAATCCTGACTGATCCAGAGTTGACCCAGGTACTCGCCGCGGTCGTGTACTGCCACGATGTTCGGATGCCAGAGTTTTGCCGACAGATCGGCCTCGCGCACGAACCGGCGTCGGTAGTTCTCGTCGGACGCGGCACTGGATCCGGGCAGTGAGGCGGGCAGGATCTTGAGGGCATCCGACCGTGGCAACCGGGGATGCTTGGCCAGATACACCTCACCCATGCCACCGGCGCCCAGTAGGCGCTCGATTGTGTAGCCGGCAAAAATGGTGCCCACGGCAAGCGGCATGAAAACCCTCGAACTCTCTTCATCGGTGCCGGCCCCGGGAGCGGAGTGCGCGTCGGGTCGGCAGTGACCAGATTAGTGCAGTCCCGTAATCGCACCGATACGTGCTTTGGCTTACGAATTGGCATAATCAGCAGGTGCTGAAGTTGTCAAAGAGGTTGATGGGGCCAGTGGTGTCACTGGCTGCCGCGTGTGTTGTTGTCGCTGCGATGGTCGTCCCGGTCTCGGCGCAGGCCGACGAGATGCTCACGCCGGAGTCGTTCCCGACGTCGACCCAGATGATCACGGTTACCTCCCAGTCGATCTACGACACCGTGGCAACGCTGAGCGCCTGGGAACGTGACGAAGCCGGGACGTGGATTCAGGTCATCGCACCCACCGAGGCCCATCTCGGCGCCGAGGGCATCGGCATACCCCGGGACAGTGTGTGGCGGACACCGATGGGTACTTTCGCCCTGGACCAGGCCTTTGGCAACCAGCCCGATCCCGGCACCAAGATGCCGTATTTCCAGGCCGATGAGCAGGATTGGTGGGACGCACTGCCCGGGTCACCGACCTACAACACCCACGTCCGGCAGGTTGAGAATCCCGGCGGCGACAGCGAGAACATCCTCGCCACCGGAGAGGTCTACGACTACGTCGTCAACATCGCCCACAATCCACAGCGCGTCGACGGATACGCGTCGGGCATCTTTCTGCATGTCACCAACGGTGAGCCCACGTGGGGTTGTGTCGCGATCGACCGCGATGTCATGCGCCAGATCGTCCAGTGGCTCGACCCGGCCCGGCAGCCGATCATCGATATCGGCCTGGCCTGACCCACCCCGATGATGTGCCCTTTTGGCGAACGTTTCCCCAGGTGGGCACCGCCAAAAGGGCACATCATCGGGTACGGCGTTTGAGTTCGAAGGTGACCGCGTGACGCTCGTCGAAGTCTTCGCGAGCAGCGGTGACCATCTCGGTCTGCGTCCGGGCCTGGTTGATCACCGGTGTGACCGGATCGAGGGTCTTCAGGTAGACGTCATGCGCGGCCAGTGACCTCACCGCGGCCTCGATCGCCGTACTGTCGACTTCCTCGGCATGGGTGGCGTCCGGGCCGGCCTCGAACAACCAGCGCGGCTTGGTGTCGAGGAAGTCATAGGTTTGCAGCACCGCCGCCGCGAACTCGGTGTGGTCGCGTTGATTGGGCATGCCCGGAGCCCACTGCGGCCCGCCGTACACCGAGACGACGACCTCGGGAGCCAGCCTGCCGATGACCTCGGCGATCCGTAGACGCAGATCCGGATCATTGACGATCGCCGAGTCGGGGAAATCCCAGAACTCGACGGACTCGACGCCGACGATCCGCGCCGCCGCCCGCTGTTCGGCTTCGCGGATCGGGCCCGCCTTCTCCGGCGGCATGCCCTCGATACCGGCCTCACCGCGTGAGGCCAGTGCGTAGACAACCCGTTTGCCCGCACCGGACCATTTGGCGACGGCTGCCGCGAGCCCGTACTCGGGATCATCGGGATGCGGCACCAACACCAAGGCGGTGCGCCAATCGGTGGGAAACGGAATCAACACCGCCCCAAGATACCGAAAGTGTGCCCTTTTGGCGGGCAAAAGCCCAGGTCAGGCTCGCCAAAAGGGCACATCATCGGGGGTGGGGTCAGCGTTCGCGATCCAGGTTGGCCATCTTGAGGACATCGAGGCGTTGGTCGAGCTCGGCCTCGGAGAGTTTGTCACCGATCAGTCCTCGGTCGATCACGGTTTGCCGGATCGTCTTCTTCTCCTTGAGTGCAGCCTTGGCCACGGCGGCGGCCTCTTCGTACCCGATCGCACTGTTGAGCGGGGTCACGATGGAGGGCGACGACTCGGCGAGTTCCTTGAGTCGGTCCTCGTTGGCGACCAGACCCTCGATGCAGCGGTCGGCGAACAACCGCGACACATTGGCCAGCAGCTTGAGAGACTCCAGGACGTTGCGGGCCATCATCGGGATGTAGACGTTGAGTTCGAAGGCGCCGTTGCCGCCACCCCAGGTGACGGCGGCGTCATTGCCGATGACCTGCGCGGCGACCTGGGTGACCGCCTCGGGCAGCACCGGGTTGACCTTGCCGGGCATGATCGAGCTGCCGGGCTGCAGATCGGGGAGTGCGATCTCGCCGAGGCCGGTGAGCGGGCCCGACCCCATCCAGCGGACGTCGTTGGCGATCTTGGTCAGGGAGACCGCAACCGTCTTCAACGCACCCGACAGTTCGACGAGACCGTCGCGTGCGGCCTGCGCCTCGAAGTTGTCCTTGGCCAACGCCAGCTCGTCCACACCGGTGAGTTTGATCAGCTCGGCGACGACCTTGGTGCCGAACCCGGCAGGCGCGTTGAGGCCGGTGCCCACCGCGGTACCGCCGATGGGCAGCTCACCGACCCGAGGCAGGGTCGCGGTGACCCGTTCGACGCCGGCCTCGATCTGGCGGGCATAACCACCGAATTCCTGGCCGAGGGTGACCGGCACCGCGTCCATCAGATGGGTGCGGCCGGACTTGACCACGGTGCGCCACTGGCTCGCCTTGTCCGCCAAGACCTTCTGCAGGTGCTGCAGGGCCGGGATGAGGTCGGTGACCGCAGCCTCGGTGGCGGCGACGTGGGTCGCGGTGGGGAAGGTGTCGTTCGACGACTGCGACATGTTGACGTGGTCGTTCGGGTGGACCTCGACTCCGGCCGCCTTGGCGATCGACGCGATGACCTCGTTGGCGTTCATGTTCGAGCTGGTCCCCGAACCGGTCTGGAAGACGTCGATCGGGAACTGGTCGTCATGCTTGCCGTCGGCGATCTCCTTGGCCGCGGCCACGATCGCGTCGGCCTTCTGCTCGTCGAGGAGACCGAGGTCTTTGTTGACCTGCGCGCAGGCGGCCTTGAGCAGGCCCATCGCCCGGATCTGGGTCCGTTCCAGCGGCCGGTGGCTGATCGGGAAGTTCTCCACCGCGCGCTGGGTCTGCGCACGCCAGAGGGCGTCGACCGGAACCCGGACCTCGCCCATGGTGTCGTGCTCGATGCGATAGGCCTGCTCACTCACAGTTAGCTCTCCTTAGATCGAATCCTGATGCCACTGAGCGGGATGCTCACTTCACCCGAGGGATCGGTGAAGAAGTCATTCCCCTTGTCATCAACAACGATGAACGCCGGGAAATCTTCCACCTCGATCTTCCACACGGCTTCCATGCCGAGCTCGGGGTATTCGATGACCTCCTGGCTCTTGATGCAATCAAGCGCAAGCCGGGCCGCCGGACCACCGATCGAACCGAGATAGAAGCCACCATGGGTGTTGCAGGCGTCGGTGACCTGCTTGGAACGATTTCCCTTGGCCAACATCACCATTGACCCACCGGCGGCCTGGAACTGTTCGACGTAGCTGTCCATGCGGCCGGCCGTGGTCGGACCGAAGGAACCCGAGGCCATGCCCTCGGGGGTCTTGGCGGGTCCGGCGTAGTAGACGGGATGGTTGCGCAGGTACTCGGGCATCGGGTCGCCGGCGTCGAGGCGCTCCTTGATCTTGGCGTGCGCGATGTCGCGGGCCACCACCAGCGGACCGGTCAGCGACAGCCGGGTCTTGACCGGGTACTGCGAGAGCTGCTCGAGGATCTCGGACATCGGCCGGTTGAGGTCGACTTCGACCACCTCGCCGCTGGAGATGTCTTCTGCCACACCGGCGGCCGGCATGTACTTCGCCGGATCGGTCTCGAGCTGCTCGAGGAACACCCCCTCGGCGGTGATCTTGCCCAGCGCCTGCCGGTCCGCCGAGCACGAGACCGCGATCGCCACCGGACACGACGCACCGTGCCGGGGGAGGCGGACCACGCGGACGTCATGGCAGAAGTACTTGCCACCGAACTGGGCACCGATCCCGAAGGACTGGGTCAGTTTGAAGACCTCTTCCTCGAGTTCGAGGTCCCGGAACCCGTGCGCCGACATCGAACCCGAGGTCGGCAGGTTGTCCAGGTAGTGGGCCGAGGCATATTTCGCGGTCTTGAGTGCGAACTCGGCCGAGGTGCCGCCGATGACGACGGCGAGGTGATAGGGCGGGCAGGCCGCGGTGCCCAGCGAGCGGATCTTCTCGTCGAGGAACTTGAGCATTCCCTTGGGGTTCAGGATGGCCTTGGTCTCCTGGAACAGGAACGACTTGTTCGCGCTGCCGCCACCCTTGGCCATGAACAGGAACTTGTATTCGGGGCCCTTGGGGCCCTGCTCGGTCGCGTAGATCTCGACCTGCGCCGGCAGGTTGGAGCCGGTGTTCTTCTCGTCGTAGGTCGTCAGCGGTGCCAGCTGCGAGTACCGCAGATTGAGCTGGGTGTAGGCGTCGTACACACCGCGGGAGATGGACGCGGCGTCGTCGGCGCCGGTCAGCACACCCTCGCTCTTCTTGCCCATCACGATCGCGGTGCCCGTGTCCTGACACATCGGCAGCACGCCGCCGGCGGAGATGTTGACGTTCTTCAGCAGGTCCAGCGCGACGAAGCGATCGTTACCCGAGGACTCCGGGTCGTCGATGATCTTGCGCAGCTGCGCAAGATGAGCCGGACGCAGGTAGTGGCTGATGTCGTGCATCGCCTCGGCGGTCAGTTTCCGGATGGCTTCGGGATCGACCTTGAGGAAGGTCTGGCCGTCGACCTCGAGCGTCGACACCCCCTCCGTGGTGATGAGTCGGTAGGGGGTGTCGTCGCCGTCGATCGGAAGCAGATCGGAGTAGAGAAACTCTGGGGCTGAGGCTGGTTTACTCACGCAACGCATCGTATCGGTGCGGTTCGCAGTGCCTCGTCAGAGGTGGTACCGGGTGCTCTCGCACCCCGGTTTCGATCAGCTGCCGGCAGCGGTGTTCGTCGAGATCTCGCCGACCTTCTGGCGGGTGTGGCGACCCTCGATGGTGCGGATGGTGCCCGACTTCGAACGCATGACCAGTGAGCGGGTGGTGGCACCGTTGGCGCGGTAGCTCACCCCGCGCAGCATGTCGCCGTTGGTGACACCGGTGGCGCAGAAGAACATGTTCTCTCCGCTGACGAGGTCTTCGGTCTTGAGCACACGATCGAGGTCGTGGCCGGCGTCGATCGCCTTCTGCCGCTCGGCGGCGTTACGCGGCCAGAGCTTGCCCTGGATCTCGCCGCCCATGCACTTCATGGCGACGGCGGTGATGATGCCCTCGGGGGTGCCACCGATGCCCAGCAGCATGTCGACGGAGCTCTCGTCCTGTGCGGCGGCGATGGCGCCGGCGACGTCACCGTCAGAGATCAGCCGCACCTTGGCGCCTGCCGCACGGATCTCGGCGATGAGTCCTTCGTGGCGCTCGCGGTCGAGGACGACCACGGTGAGGTCGGCGACCTCGATGCCCTTCGCCTTGGCGACGGCCTGGACGTTGTAATCGACGGACTCGTTGATGTCGATGACGCCGGCGGCCTCGGGGCCGACGGCGATCTTCTCCATGTAGAAGACTGCGGAGGGGTCGTACATGGTGCCCCGCTCGGACACCGCGATCACGGCGATCGAGTTGGGGCGGCCCTCGGCCATCAGCGTGGTGCCGTCGATGGGATCGACGGCGACGTCGACCTCGGGGCCTTCGCCGTTACCGACCTCTTCACCGTTGTAGAGCATCGGCGCTTCGTCTTTTTCGCCCTCGCCGATCACGACGACGCCACGCATGGACACGGTGGACAGGAGCTGACGCATCGCGTCGACCGCGGCCTTGTCGCCACCGTTCTTGTCGCCCTTACCAACCCACCGTCCGGCCGCGAGTGCGGCTGCCTCGGTCACGCGCACGAGCTCCATCGCCAGGTTTCGGTCCGGAGCCTCGAAGTTGGTGTTAGCGGCTGACATTGTGGTGGCCTCCTGAATCGCGGCGATTGTGTTGAAGGCCATCCTTTCATGCCCGTTATTGCAGGTGGTGCACCGGTGCCTGCGCTCACACGCAGAAGTTCGTTGGAGTTCGCGCCGTCCGGGTCCCCACAACGCACTCACCCCCGTCGACCGGGGGACGACGGGGGTGAGTGGGAGGCAACTGAAATCAGTCGGCCGGCGGCGTCACTCGGTGGCGCCGACTTTGGGCGCGAGTGGCTTTCCGTCCGGCGAGATCGACGAGTCGATCGGGATCTCGCGGATGGCGGTGCCCTCGATGTCGACGTTGGGCAGGATCTTGTCGAGCCACGCCGGCATCCACCAGGCCTTGTCGCCCATGATAGTGATGAGCGCCGGGACGATCAACATGCGCACGATGAACGCATCGAAGAACACGGCCGCGGCGAGGGAGAAGCCCATCATCTTCGCGGTGGTGTCGGGCGCGAGCATGAACGCCGCGAACACCGAGATCATGATCACCGCAGCCGACGACACCACGCGCGCGCCGTGCTTGTAACCGATGATCACCGCCTCCTTGGCCGGCAACCCGTGCACATACTCCTCGCGCATTCGCGTCACGAGGAAGACCTGATAATCCATGGCCAGACCGAAGACCACACCGATCATGAAGATCGGCAGGAACGAGATGATCGGTTGGGTATGGGTGATCAGGCCGAAGTGGCCGAGCTGGAAGATCGCCACCGTGGCGCCGAACGTGGCACACACGGAGAACAGGAATCCGATGGTGGCCGTCAGCGGGACCAGGATCGACCGGAACACGATCATCAGGATGATGAACGCCAACCCGACGACCAGCAGCAGATACGGGATCAACGCCGAGTTCAACTTGGCCGAGATGTCGGACATGATGGCGGTCTGACCGCCGACGTTGAGCGTTACCCCTTCGGCGTCAGTGGTTTTCGAGTAGTCGCGGATCTGTTCCATCAAATCGTGCGTCTGCGGACCACTCGGTGACTGTTGTGGCGTCACGAAGATCAGCGCCGATGTCGCGCCGGTCTGGGAGTTGGCCGCGTCCGGACCGTTACCGCGCCAGGTGAGCTGTTCGGGCGTCGCGACGTTGGACAGCGTCTTGATGAACGAGACGGTCTGATCCGCGGCGGGACCGACGTCGCCGCCCTTGGTGTCGTTCAGCACCACCAGCAGGGGACCGTTGATGCCCTCACCGAAACCGCGTTGCAGCAGCTCGGTCGCAGCGACCTCGGAGTCGGTGGTGGTCGACAGGCCCAGCTCCAGCTTGGTCATCGGCAATGCCACCACAACCAGCGCCAGCAGCGAGATGACCGCGATCGGCCACGGGTATCTGGTCACGAACTTGGCAAAACGAAGACCGTTGGTCTCCTGCGATTCGGGCTCGTCCCCGTGGCGCAGTTTCGGGATGGGCGGCGAGAACGCAAAGCGGCCGAAGGCTCCCAGCAATGCCGGGATCAGGGTGATGGCACCGAGCACCGCGACGATCACGGCCAGCGCGGCGGCCAGGCCCATCTGCGAGATGAACGGGATCCCGACCACCGACAGCGCCGCCACCGCGATCACCACCGTCAGGCCCGCGAACACGACCGCAGATCCGGCGGTGCCCACCGCGCGACCCACCGCCGCCTCGCGCGAGCCACCGAGATTGAGCTCACTGCGATATCTGGAGACGATGAACAGGGCGTAGTCGATGGACACCGCGATCCCGAGCATCGTGATGATGGCGGTGGCGCTCTGGTTGATGCTGAGGAACTCGGCGCCCAACGTGACCAGCATGATGGTGATGATCACACTGACGATGCCGGTGATGAGCGGGATGAACGCGGCAACGATCGCGCCGAAAGCCACGATCATCACGAAGAAGGCGATGACGAAACCGAGCATCTCGGCGGCGCCGCCCGCCTCCTGGACCTGCATCAGCGAGCCGGTGCCCTGGACGTCGAGGCCACCGACCCGGAATTCGGCGAGGATGTCCTCGAACTGCTTCATGTCGTCGATGGTCAGGTCTTGCGGGTTGATGGTCTGCGCAACCTGGATCAGACCGATGGTGTTCTTGTCTCCCAGCACGGACGCTGCCAGCGCCGGCTCCAGCTCCGCGACGGTCAGCGGGTTGGCCACCTCGTCGGGAGTGGTGATCTCGGGCAAGGTCTTGAGCTTGGCGACCAGCTGATCGATGGTGGCGTTGTGGGCCGCCAGTCCGTCGTTCGCGGCGACGAGCACGCTGGTAGATGCCTCGGATTGCTGAGCGTTGATCGCCGGGAAGTTCTTCTCCATCAACGACATCGCTTTGTCCGAGTCTGTGCCCGGTAACTCGAAATCTTTGGAGAACTTCGGATTCAGTGCGCTGACCAGCGTGACCACCAACGCCGCGAGCACGATCCAGCTGACGATCGCCCACCATTTGTGCCGAAAAGAGAACCGGCCGAGTCGATACAAGAACATTGCCATGAGCAGACCTTATAGTCTGCCGGTGACATCGCTCTCAACAGTGGCGCGAATGTAAGATCCGTAACATTCGTTATCGGACAATGGTTTCCGCTACTTCGTGGGTAGAACCTGTGCGCCGGGGGTCGCTGCCGGCAGTGGTGAAACCGCAAGAACCGCTTCGGCGAGCGCGGTGAGATCGGGCTCCTCGGCCTTGTTCGTCATCAGGCCGATCCGCACGTCACCGAGGTCGGTCACCCACACCGAACGTCCGCCCTCGGGCTCGGTGTAGACCACCCACTGCGATCCACCGATGTCGCGGGTGCCCGCGCCGAGCAGGGTCTCATCGCCGGATAGTTGCCCGACCAGGGCGTCTTTGGCAGCGCCGGTCTGGCTCAGCTGGACGTAGACACCGTTGGAGGTGATGTAACCGGCGTTGGAGACGGTGGTGTCCTCCAGTGCGACCGTGCTGCCGCTGTTGGGCTTCCAGTCCGGAGGCGTCTGGGGCAGCCGGATGGGGAACGACGAACTACGCGCGTCGGCCTTCAACCCGCTCTCGACGTCATATGCGGGAACCTTGTCGTCGCCCGCGCCGCCGGTCAGGCCGACGGAACAATTTCCGGAGACCCCCGCGACGAACAGGCAGAGCAACAACAAAGGGATCAAAGACCAGATCATGTCTTTGTTGTTGGTCAGAATCCGGGGTTTTGCAGCCACCACCCGAGTATTGCAGGGCGCCGGTAATGGTCATAAACGGCCCGAGAGTGACCGACGGGTGTGGTCGCGCCGAATCAGATCTCAGGCCTCGTCGTCCGGGTCGTCGTCGACGTCGTCCTCGAATTCGTCGGCGTCGTCGGTCCCGAGGACTGCTTCGATACGTTTGCGAGCGCCTTCGAGATGTTCCTCACACCGCCGCGACAAAGCCTCTCCGCGCTCCCAGAGTTCCAGCGATGCGTCGAGATCGAGACCGCCCTGTTCCAGGGTGCGGACCACCACGATCAGCTCGTCCCGGGCCTGTTCGTAGCCCAGTTCACTGATCGGCCGCTCGTTGCTGTCGGCGTCTTTCTTCGCTGCCACTGTCTTCCTTCTTGTCCGTGCCCGGACGCCGGTGTCTTGTTCCGGCGAGTGCTGGTGCGTCCGGTGTTGGGTTGGTCTGGTGAACTCGCGTCCGGTGGGACCGGCGTTGCCGGGTTGTCAGCCGCGTCGGGGTTTTTCGACGACCATCACCGCGGCGCGGGTGGCGCCGTCGGCGACCCGGACCCGGAGCTGGGTTCCGATGGGCATGTCGTCGACCGAGGTCACGACGTGGGGATCTTCGTCCGAACTGCTCGCGGCCCCGGGTACGCGCTGCACGACGGCGTATCCACGGGCCAACGTCTGTGCGGGCCCGAGGGTGGACAGGCGGGCCGTGAGATGTTCGATTCGCTGTTCCTCGCCGGACACGTGCCGGGCGACGTCGCGGCGGATGTCGCGGGCGGCGCGTTCGATCTCGTCGATCCGGTCGTCGACGATGCGATAGGGCTGGGCCAGTACGGGCCGGCCGCGCAGGGAGTCGAGTCCGCGTACCTGGGTGGTCACCCAATTGCGCAACGCCCCGGCGCTTCGTGCCCGCAGGTCGCGGACGGTCGCGAGTTCGACGGCGACGTCGGGCACCACTCGTTTGGCGGCATCGGTGGGAGTCGCCGCGCGCAGGTCGGCAACGAGGTCGAGAACGGGGGAGTCGGGTTCGTGGCCGATCGCGCTGACCACCGCCGTGGTGATCTGGGCGACGGCCCGGCACAGTGCCTCGTCGGAGAACGGCAGCAGATCCTCGACGCTGCCGCCCCCGCGGGCCAGGATGATGACGTCGACGTCGGGATGCGCGTCGAGTTCGGCGAGGTGCCTCAGGATGGCCGGGACCGCCGTCGGACCCTGGACGGGCGCGTTGCGGATCTCGAAACGAACAGCAGGCCAACGCTTTTGGGCGACCGAGACGATGTCGCGCTCGGCGGCGCTGGCCCGTCCGGTGATGAGTCCGATGGAGCCGGGCAAGAACGGTAGCGGCCGTTTGCGGGCGACGTCGAACAGTCCCTCGGCGGCCAGTAGGCGGCGAAGCCGTTCGATGCGGGCCAGGAGTTCGCCGATGCCGATCGGCCGGATCTCCGTGACCCGCAACGACACCGTGCCGCGCCCGGTGTAGAACACCGGTTTGCCCAGGACCACCACCCGGGCCCCCTCGGTCAAGGGGACCGGCGCGCGGGTCAGCAGATCGGGGCTGCAGGTGACCTGGATGGAGATGTCGGCGGCGGGATCGCGCAGCGTCAGGAACGCGGTGCGGGTACCTGGGCGACGGTTGATCTGGGTCAACTGACCTTCGACCCAGACCTGTCCCAGTTTGTGTAGCCAGTCGGCGATCTTGGTGTTGATCGTCCGCACCGGCCACGCCGATTCGGGCGTATTGCTCACGTGGGAAGGTTACTTGGTCGCCGCGGTCACACGGTTGTCGAGCATCGTGACAAACGGTGCGCGGGCCCGCGTGGACTTTTCGTACGCGGCCAGTTCCTTGAGTTCGTCGAGTCCGACGGTGCGGAGTTTGGCCCGCAGTTGGGCCAGCGTCAGCGAGTCGTAGTCGAGTGCCTCGACGATTTCTGGAGCGTCGCCGTTGGAGCTCGCGGTCGGTGTCGGATCCCCGGCGTCGACGTCGATCTCGGGAGTCGAACTGTAGAGCGCGAACCGCCCGGATCCGGCCGGCCCGGTCGCGGACCCGGAGTCGTCTTTGTCGGCTTCGCCCGCATCCGCAGCGCCGGAATCGGTGGCTGTGGCCGGAGTCACCGGACGAGTTACGGTGGGCAGGACGAAGTCGTCCTCGTCCTCATCGAAGGTGGCCCACTCCGGCTCGTCTTCGGCATGGCCGAGGAGGGACTCGAAGACCTCGTCGCCCTTGATGGCCATTTCGGCGATGCCCTGCTGAAGACGCATCACGGCCTGCAATGTCTCGCTGAGCGCGGTCATCGGAAGGGTGATCGCTGTGGTCGGCAATTTGCGTGTCTCTTCGAGCACTGTGACAACAACCCCGGCAGCGACCCTTGCGGCATAAGGTGGTCGGATCATGTCCATACTCTGCCTCATGCTGCAGGCGGTGACCACTGGTAGGGGCCGATTGCCCGTACGCTGAACCACATGAGTTCGGCCGAAATCACCCCGTCAGGCAAGAAAATCCTGCTCGCTGAGCCTCGCGGCTACTGCGCGGGCGTCGATCGCGCTGTCGAGACAGTGGAAAAAGCGCTCGAGAAGCACGGTGCACCCGTGTATGTGCGCAAGGAGATCGTCCACAACCGGCACGTGGTGGAGACACTGACAGACCGCGGCGCGGTCTTCGTCGACGAAACCGATGAGGTGCCCGAGGGCGCGCTCGTCGTGTTCTCGGCGCATGGCGTCTCGCCCGCGGTCCACGAATCCGCCGCCGGCCGCAACCTGCGCACCATCGACGCGACCTGCCCGCTGGTCACCAAGGTGCACCAGGAGGCCAAGCGCTTCGCCCGCGACGACTACGACATCCTGCTGATCGGTCACGAGGGTCACGAAGAGGTCGAGGGCACCGCCGGTGAGGCTCCCGACCACGTGCAGCTCGTCGACGGGCCGGACAGCGTCGACCGCGTCACGGTCCGCGACGAGTCCAAGGTGATCTGGCTGTCGCAGACCACGTTGTCTGTCGATGAGACCATGCAGACGGTCTCGCGCCTGCGGGAGAAGTTCCCGCTGCTCAACGATCCGCCGAGTGACGACATCTGTTACGCCACCCAGAATCGGCAGGTTGCCGTCAAGGCCATGGCCCCGCAGTGCGAGCTGGTGATCGTGGTCGGCTCGCAGAACTCGTCGAACTCGGTGCGCCTCGTCGAAGTGGCCCTGCAGGCCGGTGCGAACGCGTCGTACCTGGTCGATTACGCCCGGGACATCGATCCGGCGTGGCTTGAGGGCGTACAGACCGTCGGCATCACCTCTGGCGCGTCGGTGCCCGAGATCCTTGTCGCCGGCGTCATGGACCTGCTCGGTGAGTACGGCTTCGACAGCGTCGAGACGGTGACCACTGCACAGGAGACCCTGACCTTCGCCCTGCCGCGCGAATTGCGTCCCGCCCGCGCGAAGTAAGACCCCACGACGCCCGGCGCGCCCGGTCCGGGAAGATCGGCGCCCCGGGCATCGTTGTGATGTAGATGACATCCACGACTTGCAACTGACCGAGCGGCAACGCGAACGTTTGCGCGCCGAGTACGTCATCTGGTTGACCACCGTCAAACCGAACGGGACACCGGTGCCCACACCCGTGTGGTTTCTGTGGTCATCTGACGAGTTCCTGATCCTCAGTGAGCCGGGCACGGCCAAGCTGACCAACATCTCCCAGAACGCCTCGGTGGCACTGAATTTCAACAGCACCGCCGACGGTGGAGACGTCGCGGTGTTCACCGCGCAGGCGTCGACGGACCCCGGCGGACCCACCGGCCCGGAATGGGATGCCTACGCCGCCAAATACGAGACCGCGATCCATCAGCTGGAGATGACCCCGGAAATGACCCCGGAGATGTTCCGGGCGGCGTATTCGACGTTGATCCGCGTCAAGCCCCGCCGGGTACGCGGCTGGTGAGCCCCGGGCCGGACCACATGCGGGTCAGTACTCGTCGGGGTCCAACTTGCGCAAGCGCCGCGCCGGCATCGAGACCGCCCAGCCGGCCACCAGGATCACCGCACACACACCGATTCCGATGAGGGCTGCCGTGCGTGGCCCGGTGTCGGCGGGCTGATCCGGGATCGGCGTCGAGATCGCCTGCGGAACAGCCCAATCCGTCGCCACGTCCGGGATTTCGAAGGTGAGTGCGGCAACCGGGTCGATCACTCCGTGGCCGATCGTGTTGTCGCGGCCGGTTCCCGGTGCGTGCGCCGTCCGGGTGATCCGTTCCATCACCTCGGCCGCATCGAGTTCTGGAAATCGCGCCCGGACGAGCGCCGCGACGCCGGCGACGTACGGCGCGGCAAAACTGGTGCCGTCGATGCCGGAGAGCCCTTTGTCACCGTCGTGGGCGTTGACCAACCTGCTCGATCCACCGGCGTTGTCCAGGCTCAGGATGCCGGTACCCGGCGCCGCGACGCCCACCCAGGGCCCCGACAGGCTGAAACCGGCCGGTGATCCGGTCTCCGAATCGACGGCGGCCACACTCAGGACATACGGCGAGTACCAGGCCGGACTGGCGACGGTGGTCACCGTGTCCCAGCCGTCGAGCTCGGGTTCGGCGGGGTTCGGTGGGGGATTCTGGGTGGAGCAGGCCGAGCCCTGGGTGAGGTTGCCGGCCGCGGCCACCACGACCACATTGCGGTCGAATGCGTACTTCACCGCTGCGCCCAACTGTTTGTCGTGCAGGTCGGTGCCTGCCGAGCCGCACGCGACCTCGGAGATGTTGATGACCGTGGCACCGAGGTCGACGGCCCGGACGACCGCGTTGGCCAACGTCTGCACCGTGCCGAATCCGGAACCCACGGTCGGATCGGGGGGCGTGTTCTGCCGCCGGTCCTTCGCCTCGAACGCGCCGCTGGACTGCCGGATCGCGATGATGGAGGACTCGGGGGCCACCCCGGCGAACGCGTCGGTCGAGGACGGCTGTGCGGCAATGATCCCGGCCACGAGTGTGCCGTGTCCGTCACAGTCGTCGGTGCCGTCGGTGCGCGAGACGTAGTCGCCGCCGGCCTGGACGCGGGGGAGCCGGGGGTGCCGGGTGACGCCGGTGTCGATGACGGCCACCCGTTGGCCCGCACCCCGGCTGAACCGCCAGGCCTCGGGCAGTCGCATCATCGTCTGCGCTGCCGAGGGCACGGTGACCTCGGTGCCCGGTGACAGAACGGGCTTGGCGCACAACATCTTCTGCTCGGTGGCCTCCGGTGGCGCCACCGGCGCCCCTCGCACCAGCGCGCCGGGCTCGATGACCGGTTGGACGATTGCGCCCGCGGTGGGTGCCGGGAACGCGGTCAGCACCGCCAGGACGCCGACCACTGCGGCAAGTCGAACGGTTCGGTTGCCAGGCTTCGGGGGGTGCGCGGTGCGGGTTCCGAGACCCTCGATCACAGGTCGCGCACCGCGGCGAAGAGATCCATGATCCAGAACATCAAGGGCACGATCATGGCGATCAACAGGTATTCGGCGATCTCGACCAGGCGACGCATCACCGGCGAGAAGGACGACTGAGGCGCCACGACCCCACAGAGCAGGGCCAGGACCGCGACCACCGCGACGGCGGTCATCGCGAACGCGGCGCGATCGTCGGGGCCGAGCACCACCAGTGTGGCGGTCACACCGAACCCGATCGCCCCGGCGGCGATGAGGATCGACGCCTGTGCGAGGTCGGCGTAGGAACGTCCACGCAGGCACAGGAGAGTGGCGATGACCAACGCGTACACCGTGCAAAGCCAACTGAAGTCATCGACGGGGTAGGCCACCATCGCGATACCGGCCACCGCGGCCACCGACGTGCCGGCGATGATCCCGGTGAGATAACGCGCCGCAGTCCTGGCCCGGAGTTCGAGTGCCGCGGCTGAGGGGAGCGCCATGGCACCGATTGCCCCGATACCCTCGATGGCGGGACGAGGTGCGGAGTCGACGGGGTCGATGGGCGCACCGGCGGTCGGGACCGGGGGCAGCGGCAGCCTGGCGAGCAGGATCGTGATGCGCGGGGCCATCGAGATCGCCAGGATCGCGACGGCGCACAGCCCTGCCCCGAGTTTGACGGTGCCCGGTGAGAAGACAAGCTGCACAAGGGATGCGAAGGTCCCGAAGATCGCGGCGGCACCGACGGCCGAATGGATCAGCGGGCCTGCGGTCGATATTCGATAGGACAGGGCCGCCGATACCGTGACCACCGCGCAGCCGAGTGCGAGGTGAGCTGCTCCGAATGCGCCGGGCGGCAACATCATTCCGGCCGCACCTGCCGGCGCCATCGAGCACAACGATGCGATGGCCGCGGTGGCCGGATCGTCGTAATAGCGACCGACCACCGCGCCGGCCACCATGAAGGCGAGCGCAACCATCGCGGCGATGAGTATCGGCCACAACAGCTCACGGTCACCGCGTTCTGAGAGCAGCGATAATGAGAGCAGCGTCGAGGCCCCCACCGCGACGGCATACCCCATCGCCCGGGCCGCGGCGGCATTCCAGCTCGAGAACTGCGCGTCACCGAGACGGGCGACCGCATCGATGACGTCGTCGAAGAGCACCGGACTCTCCCGGGCCGGAACCGCCCGGAGAATCAGCAGGTCACCGTCACGGACCCCGGCCTCGCTGAGGCTGCGATTGGGCGCGATGGGGTCGTGACCGACCCGGGACAGTGTCCAGTGGTCGCGGATGGGACCGGGCCTCGAGTCGCTGTCCTCGTCGTCGACCGGTGCTCGGGTGCTGATCAAGGCGACGAGGTCGGGGATCAGCGCGGCCACCGCAACCGCGGCGGGCAGGCCGACGTCGAATTGCGTCGTCCCACCGATCACCGACACCCGCGCGAGCGCCGGTTCGGTACCGGCCGCAGCATCGAGCTCCGCCAAAAGGTCAGCAGCGGTCATGATTCCCCCCAAGAGATCCCCACCAAGTACCGATGACCATAGCGAACCGCAGCGACATTGCGCCTGCCACCGGCGGGTTCGCTGTGGATTGATTGCACCCTTCGGGGTGCCCGGCGGACCGCCATGAGGAATGATGTGCGGCCAGGGGAGCAAGTTTGAGTTTCAGGGGTGGGGGGTTTTGAAATCCATGATGTCGCGATGACGACGGGTACAACCGAGGGTTTTGTCCGTCGGGCCAGGGTGCCGGCACCGCGGACGCCGGGCGGAGAGGTCAATCTTCAGGTGCCACCGGACGTTCCACGGGTGGTGCCGGGCAATCTGCTGATGAAGATGATGCCCGTGGTGATGGTGTTCGCCGTGGTGGGCATGATCGCGATGATGTTCGTGACCGGCGGACGCAACATGTTGTCGAATCCGCTGTTCATGATGTTCCCGATGATGATGCTGATGTCGATGTTCGGCATGTATGCAGGTGGGGGCAATCGAGGCGGCAAACGCGCCGCCGAACTCAACGAAGAGCGCAAGGACTACTTCCGGTACCTGTGCCAGGTCCGCGACGAGGTCCACGAGACGGGTGCCGCGCAACGGCAGGCCCTCGAATGGAGCCATCCCGAACCCGCTGCGCTGCTCGGTGTGGTCGGTGGCCGGCGGATGTGGGAACGGCGTCGCGGCGACAACGATTTCGGCCATGTCCGGGTCGGTGTCGGATCGCAGCGCCTGGCAACCCGCCTGATGCCGCCGGAGACAGGGCCGCTCGAAGACGTCGAACCGGTGTCCGCGGTGGCACTGCGTCGCTTCGTTCGCACGCATTCCGTGGTGCACGGTCTGCCCACCGCCGTCTCGTTGCGCGGATTCCCGGCGATCAACATCGAGGGGGCCAGGCAGGAGACCAGGCAGCTCGCCCGGTCGATGATGCTGGAACTGTGCGCCTTCCACGGACCCGATCAGCTCATGGTCGCGGTGGTCACCGCCGATCCGGCCGCGGAATCGTGGGATTGGTGCAAGTGGCTGCCGCACGTGCAGCATCCGCACGAACGGGACGGCGTCGGGTCGGTTCGGATGATCTACCGGTCGCTGGCAGATCTCGAGGACGACCTGGCCACCGATCTCCTCGAACGTGGCCGGTTCTCGCGGTCGGCACCACCGGCGGCGGGCCGGGCCCAGTTGGTGGTGATCATCGACGACGGTCACGTCACCGGTGACGAACGGATCGTCGGGGACGCCGGGATGGAGGCGGTGTCGGTGCTCGACCTGTCCGCCCCGCCGGACGGCCTCGCGGTCCGACGCGGTCTGCAGCTGGTCGTACGGGACGGAAAAGTTGGCGCGCGCAGCGCATTCGGTGTCGAAGAGTTCGCCGACATGGACGCGCTGAGTGTTCCGGAGGCGGAGGCCTTCGCCCGCACCATGGCCCGCTACCGCCTGGCCACCGCCGCGCAGATGGTCAGCCTGGAGCAGGAGGTCTCACCGACCGATCCCGGTCTGATGAATCTCCTCGGTATCGGTGATGCGACCCGCCTGGATCTGCGCAGTGTGTGGGCGCCGCGGCCTGCCCGCAATCGCCTGCGGGTCCCGATCGGCTACTCGGTCAACGGGACACCGGTCGAGATCGACATCAAAGAGGCGGCCGAAGGCGGCATGGGTCCGCACGGGCTGTGTATCGGTGCCACCGGCTCGGGTAAATCGGAGTTCCTGCGCACGCTGGTGCTCTCGATGCTGGCCTCGCATTCGCCTGAGGCGCTCAACCTCGTGCTGGTCGATTTCAAGGGCGGCGCAACATTTTTGGGACTCGACGCCGCCCCACACGTGGCGGCGGTGATCACCAACCTCGAAGAAGAACTGTCGATGGTCGACCGGATGCGCGATGCGCTGTCCGGTGAGATGAACCGGCGTCAGGAGCTCTTGCGTTCGGCGGGGAACTTCGCGAATGTCGGTGACTACGAACGGGCCCGGGCCGCAGGTGCCGCACTGGAGCCGATGCCTGCACTGTTCATCGTGGTGGACGAGTTCTCCGAGCTGCTGGCCCAGAAGCCGGACTTCGCCGACCTGTTCGTCGCGATCGGGCGGTTGGGCCGATCGCTGCACATCCATCTCCTGCTGGCCTCGCAGCGACTCGAAGAGGGCAAGATGCGCGGACTCGACAGTCATCTGTCGTACCGGATCGGGCTGAAGACCTTCTCTGCCAACGAATCCCGGTCGGTTCTCGGCGTACCCGACGCCTACCATCTGCCGAATGTTCCGGGCTCTGGTTATCTGAAATGCGATTCCGCCGAACCGATCCGGTTCAACACCTGTTACGTCTCGGGTCCGTACACACCACCGGTGTCGGCGATCGATGCGGTGTATTCGCCGACACCGGGCGGTGGTGGTCGGCTCAAGATGTTCACCGCGGGGCGGGTTCCCCTCGACCCGGTGGTGATGTCCGAACCGATTCTTCCGGACCAGGTTCCCGAACCGGTGAACGCCCCACCGGCACGCACGTTGCTCGAGACCGTGATCGGACAGATCGAGGGCCACGGCCCGGCCGCGCACGAGGTGTGGCTGCCGCCGCTGGATGAGTCGCCGACGATCGATGTGCTGGCCCCGCACTGGCAGACGCCGCAGACCGGTCGGCTGGAGTTCCCGCTGGGCATCGTCGACCGTCCCTATGATCAGCGGTGCGATGTCCTGACGATCGACGTCTCGGGTTCACGCGGCAACGTGGCGATTGTCGGCGGTCCGCAGTCGGGCAAGTCGAATGCGGTGCGCGCCTTGATCCTTGCCGCTGCGGTCACGCACGGTCCCGAACAGGTGCAGTTCTACTGTCTGGACTTCGGTGGTGGATCGCTGTCGGGTATCGCCGGGTTGCCGCATGTGGGTTCGGTGGCCGGCCGCGCAGACATGGACGCGGTCCGGCGGACGGTCGCCGAGGTGGCGGCCCTGGTCCGACAACGCGAACTGCGGTTCGCGGCCCTCGGGATCGAATCGATGCGGGACTTCCGGAACCGGCGCAGCGCGGGGGACCCGTCCTTGTCCGAGGACATCTTCGGCGACGTGTTCCTGGTGGTCGACGGGTACGCCGTGATCCGCGGGGAGTTCGATTTCCTGGAGGAGCAGATCAACGGCATCGTCGCGCAGGGCCTGTCCTACGGCGTCCACGTGATCGTGACCGCCGCGAGGTGGGCCGAGGTCCGGCCGGCAATCAAGGACCTGATCGGCAGTCGGCTCGAACTACGTCTGGGCGACCCGCTCGATTCGGAGATGGGGCGCAAGGTCGCCGGACTCGTCCCCGAGGGCCGGCCCGGACGTGGTCTGACACCGGAACAACTGCACATGTTGATCGCATTGCCTCGCACCGACTCCCGGACCGACGTCGAGTCACTGCGCGGCGCGCTGACGGACACGGTCCAGAAAGTCTGTGCGATGTATCCCGACCGCAAGGCCATGGCGGTCCGCAAGCTCGCGTCCCATCTGGATCGGGCGGAGATGCTCGATCGCGTGCGTGAACGTGGGATCACGCTGAACCCGAAACAGGTGGCGATCGGTGTCGGCGAAGCCGAACTCGCCCCGGTCATCCTCGATTTCGGGGCACAGCCACACTTCATGGCCTTTGCGGACGTGGAACACGGGAAGACCACGTTGCTCCGCAACATCGTCGCCGGTCTCGTCGAGAACGGCACCGCTGAGCAGACCAAGATCGTGCTGGTCGACTACCGGCGGACCATGCTCGGTGTGATCGAGTCGGATCACCTGGCGGGGTATGCGAGTTCGGCCCAGACCCTGGCGCCGATGGTGAACGAGTTGGTGGCCTTCTTCACCGCCCGGATACCGGGCGAGAACGTGACGCAACAGCAGTTGCGAGAGGGCAACTGGTGGTCCGGGCCGGATGTCTACATCGTGGTCGACGACTACGACATGGTGGCCACCGGTAACGGGAACCCGCTGGTGCCGTTGGTGGACCTGCTCTCGCAGGCCCGCGACATCGGGCTGCATCTGATCGTCACCCGGCGGTCGGGCGGCGCGGGCCGGGCTCTGTTCGACACGATCATCGGGCGTCTGAAAGACCTGTCGACCGATGGCCTGTTGATGAGCGGTGACCGGGATGAGGGTTACCTGCTGGGCCGGGTCCGGTTGCAGAAGTTGGTACCCGGCCGCGGTGAACTCGTCTCCCGGTCGCGTCCGCAGGAAATGATCCAAGTCGCCCATCTGCCGCCCTTGTGAATGAGGGCGTGGTGAACCAGAACCCTGTGAACCCGACCGTGGTGACAATGCCCCGCGGCATCCGGGCGACCGTGGCCGACATCGCCTACGACGAATTCGTCGTCGGGTCGGGCGGCGCCACTCCCATCGGAGCGCTGGTCTCGGGTATCAACGCTGCGGGTGTCACGGTCGATGGCCGGCGGATGCACATCGCCGAGGCGTGGTCGCGGTTGTTCGCCCGGCTGGGCGGGATCGGGCCGGTGACGCTGACGTATCCGAGTACGTGGGGCCGTCGGCGAACCGAGATCTTGCGCAACGCGGCGCTGGCCCACTGCGGCGAGCTGGAACTGGTACCCCGTGCCGTCGCGATCGCCCGTTCACACCTCGACGCGGCGGCCCAGTGTGTGGTGGTGATCGAGGTCCATGGGCGAACCAGGGCCGACGCGCGGATCGACATCCACGAGCTGCGGTCGTCGACGGCCGGACTGCAGATCTGCTCGACACGGGTCCTCACCGATCCGGCCGGACTACCCGACCTCCTGGCCGATATGGACAACCGTGTCGAGGCGATCCTGGTCGACGGTTGCGACCGGGCCGCGGTGACCGAGGTCCGTCGGAGCGCTGAGGAGTCGACCATCGTGGGGCGGGTCCTGGCGGTCGACCGGTCCCTGTTGCGGCGATTCGGCGGTGCCGAACTGCCTCCACCGCGCATCGACGACGACCCGCCGGCGAACGGGGCGCGGAGCCGCGGTCGGCTCGTCGCCGCGATCGCGGCCCTGCTCGTGGTGGTGGCAGCGGCGACCGGTGTCGCCGTCGTGGTGATCAGGGACGGTGCGTCGGCTACGTCGGCGGCGCAGCCGGATCAGTTCGTCCAGCTCGGTCGGGTGGGGCTCACGGTTCCCGGCGGCTGGCGGAGCAGCAGTGAACCGCCGGCCGAGGGTGTGGTGTCCCGGACGACGTTCGCCGCCCCGGAGAACGACACCCGCCTGATCGTGCTGCAGAACACGGTCCGCGACACCTCTACATTGGCATCGGTCGCGGTGAGTCTGCGCAACCGCATCGATCAGCGCGGCGATGCCGTGGTGCAGGAGTTCTCCGCGAGCACGCGGTACGCGGGCCGCGAAGTGATCGGTTACCGGGAGGTCCCGGTATCGGGCGGGACCATCCGCTGGTATCTGTTGGTAGAACGAGGTCTGCAGGTCAGCATCGGTTGTCAGAGCGGTTCGGCGGGCGAATCCATCGACGAGCAATGCCGCGGTGCGGTCGGATCGGTGCGGATCGCCGGGCCGTGACACCACCGGCACCCGCCGAGCTGGTGGCAGGCGTTTTGACCATGCAGTCGCCAAAACGGTACTGTTGTTCGTTGGTGCGCGGCCGTCTGGTTTACCGGGCGAGTCGAGGCCTGGGTCCCCACTGGTCGCCAGGGCAACCTCTGCCACGCACCTGACCAGCTCCATCACCGAAACGACAGGACTTTCTGTGCCTACGTACACCCCGAAGGCGAGTGACATCACGCATGCGTGGCTTGTCATCGACGCCACCGACGTGGTGCTCGGTCGCCTTGCCGTGCAGAGCGCCAATCTGCTCCGCGGCAAGCACAAGCCGACCTACGCCCCCCACATGGATGGTGGCGACTTCGTCATCATCATCAACGCCGAGAAGGTTGCCATCAGCGGCAACAAGCTCGACGACAAACTGCTCTACCGCCACTCGGGTCATCCGGGCGGCCTGAAGTCCCGCACTGTCGGTGAGACCCTGGCCACCCGTCCAGAGCGCCTCGTCGAGAAGGCGATCATCGGGATGCTCCCGAAGACCAAGCTCGGTAACGCCATGGCCTCCAAGCTCAAGGTGTACGCCGGACCCAATCACCCCCACGCGGCTCAGCAGCCCGTGCCCTTCGAGATCACCCAGGTTGCCCAGTGACGGCGCCGGAGGAGCAGAACGTGTCCGATCAGACCGAAGCCGAAGTTGTGGCTGCTGAAGTCGTCGAGGCCGAGGTCGGCGCCGATGACTACATCGTGGACGAGGTTGTCGCCGAAGAGGCCGTCACCCGTGCGCCGATCGAGTTCGATCGCCCGGTCCAGACCGTTGGTCGCCGTAAGGAAGCTGTCGTTCGCGTCCGCTTGATGCCCGGCACCGGCGAGTTCAAGCTCAACGGTCGCAGCCTGGAGGAGTACTTCCCCAACAAGGTGCACCAGCAGCTGATCAAGGCTCCGTTTGTCACCGTGGATCGCAACGATGCATTCGACATCTTCGCGAACCTGCATGGTGGCGGCCCGTCGGGACAGGCCGGCGCTCTGCGTCTGGCCATCGCCCGCGCGCTGATCGAGGTCACCCCGGACGATCGCCCGGCCCTGAAGAAGGCCGGCTTCCTCACCCGTGACCCGCGTGCAGTGGAGCGCAAGAAGTACGGCCTGAAGAAGGCCCGTAAGGCTTCGCAGTACAGCAAGCGCTGATCTCTTCTCAGTCGCGAGAAATATCAAGCTCGACTTGACCACAGGCAGGCGTTCAGAAATCTCTGGACGCCTGCCTGTGTGCATGGGAAACAAAGGAACGTAATGGGGCACCTGTTCGGCACAGACGGTGTTCGGGGATTGGCCAACGCCGACCTGACTCCGGAACTGACACTCTCACTTGCGCAGGCCGGAGCGCGAGTGCTCGCGACCGACCGCACCTCGGCCGGACGACCGGTTGCGATCGTCGGCCGCGATACCCGGGCATCGGGGGAGATGCTCGAGGCGGCGGTGTGTGCCGGGTTGACCGCAGCAGGTGTTGACGCCCTGCGCGTCGGTGTGGTGCCCACGCCGGCTGTCGCCCACCTCACCGACCATTACGGCGCCGCATTCGGCGTGATGATCTCGGCTTCTCATAATCCGATGCCCGACAACGGGATCAAGTTCTTCGGCCCCGGCGGCCACAAGCTTGCCGATGCGGCCGAGGACGCCATCGAAGCAGCCTTGGACGCTGCCGTGCCGCGTCCGACCGGATCCGATGTGGGACGGGTCCGCGACGCCGACGACGCGCTCGATGTCTACCTCCGTCATCTGTCGGGGATGGTCGAGTCGAATCTGAAACCGGTGACGGTGGTGGTCGATTGCGCGCACGGTGCTGCGTACCTCGCCGCCCCGCGCGCCTACCGCGCCGCAGGTGCCACGGTGATCGCGATCAGCGCCGATCCCGATGGCAACAACATCAATGAGGGTTGCGGTTCAACACATTTGGAGCAGGTCCAGGCTGCAGTCCGGGAATACGGTGCCGATCTCGGACTGGCCCACGACGGTGATGCCGATCGGTGCCTGGCAGTGGATGCCTCGGGCGAGGTGGTCGACGGCGACGCCATCATGGCGGTGCTCGCCACCTCCATGAAGGACGCCGGCACCCTCAAGGACAACACCCTCGTCGCCACCGTGATGAGCAATCTCGGTCTGCATCACGCCATGACACAGGCCGGGATTGCGGTGCGCACCACCGGTGTTGGTGACCGGTATGTACTCGAAGAACTCCGGGCCGGTGGGTACTCCCTCGGTGGTGAGCAGTCCGGCCATGTGGTCATCCCGTCGCACGGCACCACCGGAGACGGCATCCTGACCGGTCTGGCACTGATGGACCGGATGGCGTCCACCGGCAAGCCCCTGGCCGAGCTGGCCTCGATCATGCAGGCACTGCCGCAGGTGCTGATCAACGTTCGCGTGGCCGACAAGAACGTCGTGGCACAGGCGCAGTCGGTGAAGCAGGCCGTTGCGTCGGCAGAGGGCGAACTGGGGGACACCGGGCGGGTGCTCCTGCGGCCGTCGGGGACCGAGCAGCTGGTCCGGGTGATGGTCGAGGCCGCCACGGCGGAGCAGGCCCAGTCTGTTGCCGGACGGATCGCCGCGGCGGTCGAGGCGGCCTGACCGCCGGAGCTTTGTGCCCTCGCGGTTCGGTGCGCAGGTGCACGCCCCGGCGCGCCCGCACACTTGGCGGGGACTTGTGACTAGAATCACTCTTTTGCGGATCTTTCCGTCCTCCCTTTCTTTATGTGAATTCTTCGAGAAGTATTCTTGCATTTGCAACTATTGGGCGAATGAACATCGAGGTCGGACTCGGTTGATGCTGGTAGGTGGCGCGGAAAGGAATTGCTGTCCCCGATACCGGGGACACCGCGACGCGGCTCTCGAGGGCGGGTCGACAGGTGTGTGTGAACACGAGTGTTTACCGACGTGAAATCGTCTTAATGCGCGATTGGGATCCTTCGGTGCTCTGACCTGCGTAGATATGATGTATAGCACTTTCGCAAGGAATTTTTGTGTGAACAGAACTTCCACAGGGGGACTGGTCGTCTGTGGCCGCCGTCGCGGGATTTCGTTATGACAGACATGCCCGACTGTGGAATGCTGTGTATCGGGAAAGGGCGCAGATGAATTGCCTTTTCCCGAATCGTCAGGTCGCGCAGGGTAACTGCGCTATCTCTATGAAGGGGTTCAATATGGGATCGACTACGTCTTTTGACTTCGATGTGCTGGAAATCTTCCAGTTCCTGATCGACAACGCACCGTTTCTTGGTGTCTTCTTCGGCTCCTGAGTCGGCATAGGCCAAAGCCTGCTGCGATGTCCGCGTTCCGAGTATTCGGGACGCGGACATCGCTGTTTCTACCCGGTGATATCGACCGCCGCACAATTTTCGGGCCGACGAGGGGAACCTGACCCGACGGTGGCGCGTCTTACCTGGCGGGAGGTGAACATGGGCGATTCGACCCGTATCGACCCGCCGGAGGTCAGGCGGATCGGGGGCATTTTCGGGGAGGCCGCGCGAACCGTTGATGTCGCGTGTACGGGTTTGGGGGATTGCGACTTCGGTGCCCAGCTCGGCCGCCGTTACGCGCATCACGAGTTGGCCTACAGCGCAGGGTTGTTGGCGATGGCGCAGAGCGTGCGAGTCCTGGCGCGAGCGACGCGGCAGTTCGGCGAGGGTTTGGCGAGTGCGGCCGACACCCTGGGCGGACAGGACACGACCAATGCCGACTCGTTCGGCACTGGGGAAGTGGGTCGTGGGTAGGGGGCCGGGCACCGGCGCGAGCCTGCAGTCAGACCTGGCCGCCGCGCGTGAGGCGGCCGAATCCGCCTTGCAGTTCTTTGTACATGTCGCCCCACTGGCGCATCGTCTGGGCATGACCGACTTCCCGGAGTTCTCGGCTTTCCGCAGCCGCTTCTGTCAATCCGACGACCTCAGTACGGCTCGACTGCGAGCTGACGGCGTTGTGGTGCAACAACTCCACGCAACCGTGACATCGGCGGTCGACGTCCAGAAGCAGCACGAGGGTGCGCTGGCGGATGCCTGGCCGGATGGTTCCGGGATCGACGCGCGGCAGCAACTCCGGACGATACTGCCCCGCGCTGAGACGGATCTCGCGGAGATATCTGCGATCGGTGCCGGCATGCTGATCGCCGCCGACTGCATAGATGTCGCACGTTTCACCCAGTACGGCTGCATCGGGACGATCGACGCGGACAGTCTTCTCGGTGTTCCGATTGCGCTGTGGCTGAAGATGAATACGGCCTGTTTCACACACCACGCCGAACTCCGGGCCGCGATCTCCGCCGCCGTCGATCTGTTCGGCGTAGCGGTGACGACCTGCGATGAGGCCATCGAAGCAATTCTGTCGGGTCTGTGCGCTGCCATGGCCGCGGTCGGCAGCGCCGACTGTCCGGCCGCAACCGGGGGACAACCCGAAGCGGCCGATGAGCTGGCAGGTCAGGGAGGTGACGGCGGCTTGGCTGTTGGGGCGGGTGTACAGACGGCGGGCGTCGCGCAGTCATCCGACCGCGGGGCTCAGCCGGAGGGCCGCAGCGGGGGAACCGTGGGCTCGTTGTCCCCGGCGTCCGGTGGCCCGGACGGCCCGGCGGTTGCTGCCGGGCTTTCGCCGCCCGTGGTCACGTCGCCGGCCATGGTCACAACGCCCGCGGTGAGTGCATCGGCGTTCTCGGGAGAGGCTGCGTCGGAACTGCTGGGGCCGCTCCTCGGCGCTGTCGGCACGCTCGCTGCCGCTGCGATGACCGGCTTGGCCGAAGCGATCACCACCGTTGTCGCCCAGGGTGGGCTGTCGGCCGACGGGTCGTTCGATGCGGGTCCGGAGGAAGATTCGGCGGGGACCGGTGGCCGCAGCGGTCCGGACCCCGGCTCGGCCGCTTCGATCATGCTGGGCGACAGGGTGATCGAGATCAAGGCGGGTCCCGACGGTGCGTCGGTGACGCTGGCGGTGACCGGGGCCGGCGGCGATACTGATACCCACGTCCTGGAAGTCCGGCCGGATGGTTCGATCGGTAGGCCGGAGGCGGCTACCGAGCCGGGGCACACCGAAGACCAGGAAACGCCTGCCGCCGAGGACGTGCACGGCGAACAGGATGCGGTCCCCGAACAGAAGGTCCCGGTACCGTCGTCGGCTCCAGATGCCGTCGCCGTGCCCCCGGAAGCGGGGCAAACGCCGTGCCCGCCCGCCGATTCGGGCGGGTCGCCCCCGCTTCCGCAGGCGTCACCACAGACCGCCGCGCGGCCGGTGCCGGGCCCAGAACACACCACGCCCGGAGTCGGTGACACCTCGCCTGAGGAGGCAACGCCGGTGTCGCCGCAATCGTCGCCACAGAGCGACGAAGGCACACCTGCGGACGACGGGCAGCTGGCCTTGGCCGGTGACCAATGAGTATTGCGGATCAATTCGACGAGATCGTGGCCGCAGCACAGCGCAAGACTGTCGCCGCGACAAAGGGCTATGAGCGGCAGGTGGCCGCACTCGGTGAACGTGTCCGGGTCCAGGCCGCCGATGATCGGCATCGTCGCGGTGTCACGCGCGAATCGATCGCCCGGGGTGGTGCGATCCTCCTGCCCGCTGACGACATCGACCTGAGCCCACACACGCCCGTCGCCGGATCGGTCCCGATCGAAACCGGAGCCGAGAACACCGTCGAGGCCGGGACCGAAGAGCCGACCGCGTCCGTGCACCACCGGGTCGCCACCGGCGTGGATTCATCGTTCGAGAACGGCTGGCTGACCGACCGCTGAGAGATCTCCGCCGGACGGGGCCTGCGGCAAGCGCAAGTTACTTGCGGAGCAATCGGGTCAGTGGATCGATCACATCTTCGGTGCCCGGCGGCAGTGATTCCGGATCGACGGTGAGCATCTTGCCCAGTGCGGCCTCGGGGTCGCTGAATGCGGAGTAGGTGTTGTCCGAGGTCAGCTGATGGAGCAAGAAACCGGTGAGGACGCCGCGGGTCGCGCGCTGGGTGGCTCTGCTGTTACCGCCGGCGCCGAGTGCGCCACGCACGCTGAATCCCTCGGCCAGGCCGCGGTTGTCGGCCCTGGGCACCAATCGCAGAACGGGCTGGGCTTCGGCCGGCAGCGCGCGCCGCAGCGCCAACGCGTTCGAGGTCATCGATTCGAACTCACCCGGCGCGGTCAGGATCATCGTCGGGATCCGGATGTTTGCGGCCGCCGGCAGCACAGCCTTGCTCGTCGGCGCCGGATACAGCGCGGCCAGTGCCTTCGCGCGGTCACTGCGGGAGGCCGCGAGGGTGGCTGCGCCCGCCCCGAAACCGTGGCCGACCAGCCCGAGGCGATGCTTGTTCACGGTGATGTTGCCGGTCCCGAGACGCACCTCGCTGATCACGCCCAGCGCTGTCTCGAGGTCGGCGGCAAGGCCCTCGTCCGAGCCGAGCATGCCTTTCTCGGTGGACGGCGCCGCTGCGACGATGCCCCAGGAAGCCAGATGCGCAAGCGTCTTGTAGTACTGCCTGGCGCCGGTCAGCCAGCCGTGCCCGAAGGCGATGCCGGCGAGGTCTTTGCCCTCGGCCGGCGTGTAGACGGTTCCGGGGAGCCCGATGATCGCCATGTCGCCGCGCAGGACCTTGTGCGGTCCGGTTCTGGACAGCTGCGAGAGAAGCTTCTTGGGGTTGGCCACGATCTGACTCTAGGTGATCGCGCCGACCAACGGCAGTAGGCCATCGCCTAAAGAAAGCAAGTTCGGCCCAGAGTGCCGTTTCAGCGCGCAATTGGTTCCGGACATTGGGAGAGTAATCCAATGGATGCCAACAAAATCCGCAGTGCCTATCTGTCTTTGATGCAGGAAAAGGGCCATGCCCTGATCCCGCGATCTCTTCTGGTGCCGCAGGACGACCCCACCACTTTGTTCACCGGCAGCGGTATGCAGCCACTACTGAAGTACCTGCTCGGTCAAGAGCATCCCGAAGGCAATCGGCTTGCCGATTCGCAGACCTGTTTACGCTCGCAGGACATCGAGGAGGTCGGCGACAACCGGCACACCACTTTTTTCGAGATGTTGGGTAACTGGAGTCTGGGTGATTACTTCAAATCCGAACAGATTTCACAGTTCTGGCATTTCCTGACCGACATCGTCGGTCTGGACCCGAACCGTATCTACGTCACCGTGTTCGCCGGCGATCCGGAGAACGGCATTCCGCGGGACGACGAGAGTGCCGACATCTGGTCCGAGTTGTTCACCAAGGCAGGGGTTTCTGCGGACCGGGTTGTCCTGCTCACCGAAGAGCAGGGCAACGAACAGGGCAATCAGGGCGCGCGGATCGCCTATTACAGCGACAAGAACTGGTGGTCGCGCTCGGGAGGTCCGGAGACCATGCCGGTGGGCGATCCCGGTGGCCCCGACAGCGAGGTCTTCTACTATTTCCCGCAGGTCGAGCACGACACCGCTTTCGGCAAGTACCCGCATCAGAACTCCGACGGCGGACAATACATGGAAATCGGCAACTCGGTCTTCATGCAATATGCGAAGACCGACGACGGGTTCGCCCAATTGCCGAAGCGAAACGTCGATTACGGCGGTGGCCTCGAACGGATCGCGGCCGCAGCGATCGACAGTCCCGACGTGTACCGGATCAGTCTGCTCTGGCCCATCGTCGAAAAGATCGAAGAGCTCACCGCGAAATCGTATGAGGACAATACTGTCGCGATGCGGGTGATCGCCGACCATATCCGCGGGGCGGTCTTCCTGGCCGTCGACGGTGTGGTCCCGTCGAACAAGGAACAGGGCTACGTGATGCGGCGTCTGCTGCGTCGTGCGATCCGATTCGCCCATCAGCTCGGGGTGGAACAGAATCTGCTGACGCAGCTCGTCCCGGTGGTGGCCGACCTCTACACCGAGGCCTACCCCGAGGTCGCGCAGCGACGTGACGTCGTGATCGCGGTGCTCGAGAAAGAGGAGCGGTCGTTCCGCCGGACGCTGGGCAAGGGATTGCGAGAGCTCAAACGCCTCGGCAAGACCGGTGACGCCGTCACCGGTGATGACCTCTTCAAGCTCTCGGACACGTTCGGATTCCCGGTGGAGTTGTCGGCCGAGGAGGCGGTCACCCGTGGGTTGCCGCTGACCGAGAACTGGCGCAGGGAGTTCGATGACGCCATCGAGGCGCAGCGCGCCCGGTCACACGCCTCGACCAAGCTCGGGGCCGGGACCGTCTAGGCGTTCGCTGGTCCGGCCGCCGCACCCCGTCATGGGTGCGGCGGCCGGATCCGCGGCATGCGCGTCGGCGCGATCACTCCCTGTTCGTCGCCAATCTGAGCATCTGACCCGGGGTGGCATTCGGTAGGTACGCGCGGGTCAGCGCGATTCCGATACGGGGCAGGTCGCCCTCGTCGCGGAAGCACATGTAGACCGGCTCGTACCGGGGTTGGAACTTCATCTTGAACGCGTGCAGGGAACGGAATCCGTAGAACGGTTCCATCGCCGCACCCAGGGTGTCGAGAAGACGATCCATCGCCTCGGCATCGCCCGACTCGTTCTCGGCCCGCGCCAGTGGGGCGCCCGACAGCGAGAGGATCTGTGCACCTTCGGCTTTGAACGCCAGCGCGGAGCTGGCGATGAGGAACTCGATGCAGGGGCGGAAGCCGTCGTCGCGGCGACGCATCACGTCGAGCGTCCATCCGCGCATGGTGCCGTCGGGTCCGAAGACCGGCAGCCAGGAGAGCACACCGTGGATCGATCCGCTCTCATCGGTGGCCAGCGCGATCCGGACCTCGGGGTCGAGGGCTTCTTCCACGCTCCCCAGGGTGAACCCCATCTCGGGGAGATCCTTGTCGCCCACCCATTCCTCGGAGATCGCCCGGACCTGGGCGAGTACCGCGAACGGCTCGTCCTTCAAGGTGGTGAGCTTGAAGGTGATGCCCTCCTTCTTCGCCCGGTTGATGGCAGACCGGATGTCCTGCCACGGTTTGCCTTTGAACGCCAGCGTCGGTAGGTCGATGATGGTGTCCTCGGCGATCTGCAGTGTGCGCCAACCCATGTCACGGGCGACGGTCGCGGTTTTCTCGCTGACGGAGAACCAGAACGGTATCCGGCCGCTGTTCTCGGCGAGGTCGGTGAACTCGCGGACCGTCTCGGTGAGTTTGTTCGGAGCGCAGACCGGGTCGGCGAGTGCGACTAGGGTGCCGGCGGGACGCTGGTACCCGATGACACCCGTGCCGTCTTTCGTGAAGGCGTAGCGGTTGTTCTCCCAGGTGATCATCCAGCTCATCGTGCTGCCGCCGTGCTGTTTCAACAGCGTGCGCACCTGTTCGGCCGGATCCGGTCCACCGTTTCCTGCCATTACTTTTCGGCTGTTGAACGGGACGGTGAAGGCGTAACGACCGTTGAACAGCAGGACCAATTCGACGATCCAGAGCAGGCCGGTCCCCACGGTGACCGCACCCTGGCCCTCATACGACGAGGTGATCAGCGCGATGATGACCACGATGAGCGCGACGATGTACAACACGCCGTAGACCACGGTGATCCACCAGGCCCACCGGCGGCCGCGACGTAGCTGGTCGGCGATGAGCAGCACGAAGATCATCGTGACGATCGATCCCCAGCTCAGGTCGTCGGTCGAGTCGGTGGGACCGAAGGGTCCGTCGCCCGGGAACAGCGCAACGGCGATGTTCACGACCCCGATCAGGACCAGTCCGAGGAAGCTGATCATCCGGATCTCTTGCCGGGTACGGGGCATCACGCCCGATTCGTCGCGGCTGAAGAACTTCTCGCCGATGACCAGCATGACGGCCACTGCGATCAGGTGTGAGACATCGGCGAGGGTTCCCTCGAACAGGAACGAAATCGCCACGTAGGCAAGGAGGATCGAGCGGGCGCGAAGCCGCCACGGGGATCGCAGGCAGGCGGTCGCCGCGGCCACCGATGCCACGACCGCGGTGCTCACGCCGACGTCGTGGACCTCGGAGAGGTTATCGACCCAGCGCCACGACGTCGGCAAGAAGATCGCGATGAAGGCGATCGCGCCGAGGATTCCGACGATCTGGCCGACGATCGCGACACACGCCACCCGCAGTGTGCCCAGCAGCCATTCGGACCAGCCGACAAAGATCGCAAGCAGCAGGACGATGCTGAGGTATCGCAGTGGGTGGAGGCCGAAGAGGGTGCCGGACAGGGGCGTCCACAACTTGCCCTCGGTCAGCGGCGCGTAGCCGTACGCGACGTCGTCGAACCAGCTCTTGTGCTCGACCGCCCCCCATAGTGACTCGGTGGCGATGCCCACCATCAGGATGAGCGCGATGAGGGAGATGGTGAACGGGACCCTCCGAATCGTCTGGCCGATGACCCTGACGACCTTGGCGACCGCCGACGGTGCCGCAGGCTCTACGGGTGTCTGCGCGGGGGCCGGTGGTGGTGCGACTGTCGCTTGCGCCGTTGTCGTCTCGGCGGCTGCCGGGGTGGCTGCCACCGGGTCGGCCGGGGTTGCCTCGCTGGGGGTCTCGGGCGTGCTCATCGGCACCTCTCGTTGTTTTTCGCCGGACGTGTCCGGTGATTGACGGGCCGGAACGGAGGATCAGGCCACATTGTGATTCACGTCGATTGCCGTCGGGACCGTCATCTGGCTCATGGCAGACCGAGTCGGGTACCGAGCCAAGGCATTTCCTGTCTCAGGCCCGCTGACCAGACGGCAAACGAGTGGCCACCCGGCACGGTGCTGAAATGCACGTCCATCCCTGCGGCCTTCGCGGTTTCGTAGACCTGCTGAAGTCCTGACCGATATTCGGCATCCTGTTTGCCGACCACGAATGCGCCTGCCACGCCCGGGTACTGCCTGGTTTTCATCAGGTCCATCGGGTTCACGGCGACGAACTTGGCGTCATCGCCGGCGAATGCCGCGTCGACGGTCTGTTTGCGGTTGCCGAGTGTGGGCTCCAACTGCCCGGACAGGTCGATGAATGTCGGGTAGATCTCCGGATGATTGGTGGTCATCTGCAATGCGCAGGTGCCGCCGTAGGAGAGCCCGCCGATGGCCCACGCCTTCGCATCCTCGTCGACCTGGAAGCTCTGTTTGATCCAGTTCGGGACGTCTTGTGAGAGATAGGTCGCTGCGTTGCCCAGTTTTGAGTCCGTGCACAGGGGATTGGCCAGCGCGCTGCCGGTGGCGTCGGCCACAACCACGATCGGCGCCAACCCGTCGTTCTGGTTCGCGTAGTGGTCCATCGTCTCGGACAGTCGGCCGCCGACGAGCCAGTCCTGAGGGGATCCGGGTTGTCCGGCCATCAGGACCAGAACCGGAAGCAATGGGCGGGGGTGGGAGAAATAGGCGGGGGGAAGATAGATCTTCGCCGGGCGCGCGGTGAACTCCGATGCCGTGGGCGGAATCGACGCAGTGCTGATGCTGCCCTGGGCGGGCAGATCATGAGGGTTCTTCCATTCATTTGGCGACACGGTTTTGAGATCGGTTTTGCTCGCCTCTTCAATGGAGATCGTCTTGAAGTGATTGATGCCGAACACCGAGCCGAGCGTGGGGTATTCGCTGAAATGTTGATTGATCGCGGATAGGGGCATGACAATCGCGAATACGGCCGCGAAAACGGTGATGACCCTACCGATGCGACCGCTCCCCATCACCAGTCTCGGAACGAAGAGCAGTGCCGCGAACACCGCCACCCCGGCCCAGATATAGCACTTGGTGGGCACCGCGTCGGAAAAGAGCGTCCAGACGTCCTCGATGAGCCACTTGGCCAACAGCACCAATACCACCGCGGCCGCGGCCGCGGCCGGGACCACCACCAGCAGGTACTTCTTGCGGAAGAACAGAACGAGCCAGCCGAGGCCGGCGAACCCGGCGATGTCGACGATCCATGGCAGCGCGCCATCGAGTACCGATAAGTCCCAGAGCCAATTCATGCTTGTCCTTCAAATGCTGGTGATCACCGACGCGGGGGGATCACCGCTTATGGAAAGGTACCTGCAAAAATGCCCGTATATGTAGTTTGGGAAGGGAATTGGCGCGAGTGTGTCGGATGATTCGTGGAAACAATCCGGACGTCAAGAATCATTGATTCCATCGCCGGGGAAAAGAGTTGTCGAAGGTATCTGAATTGATATTCAACAATGTCTGGGTGCCAATCGAATTGGCCACCGGTGGTGGAGGACATACGGATCGAACGTATCGAGGGCGTCCCAACTGACGCATCCCCCTTGACTCTCGCGGCGCTTTCGCTCCGTGAACTCCAAGAGTGCGCTTACCTTAACCAGAAATGTGGTTCCCTGTCACGCCGAAGCGGCATTTTGGTTTCGTAAATCAGGTTCTGCTTGCGGCAATTCACTCCTGCCGCAGGCGGCAAGTACCCTGTAGCACTATGTGTGGAATCGTCGGATACGTGGGCAGACGCGATGCTCTCGAGGTTGTGGTCGAGGCGCTGCGGCGGATGGAGTACCGCGGTTACGACTCGGCCGGAGTCGCGATTCTGGACGGCGCGGGTAACGCTGCAGTCGAGAAGAAGGCCGGACGCCTGGAGAACCTCGACAAGGAACTCGCCTCCATCGGGCGCGAGTCGTTCAGCGGTACCACCGGTATCGGGCACACCCGATGGGCAACCCACGGTCGGCCCACCGACCGCAATGCGCATCCGCACACCAGCATCGACGGCAAGATCGCGGTGGTCCACAACGGGATCATCGAGAACTTCGCCACGTTGCGGGGTGAGGTGGAGCAGGCCGGCATCGAGTTCTCGTCGGACACCGACACCGAGACCGCAGTGCACATGATGTACCTGCAGTACGCGTCCGGACCCACTGCCGGCGACTTCGTGGCCAGTGCGTATGCCGTCCTCGAGCGTCTCGAGGGCGCCTTCACGCTCGTGTTCACGCATGCCGATCACCCCGACACGATCGTCGCCGCCCGCCGGTCGACACCGCTCGTCGTGGGTGTCGGGCAGGGCGAGATGTTCGTCGGTTCCGATGTGGCGGCATTCATCGAGCACACCCGCGACGCCGTCGAACTCGGCCAGGACCAGGTGGTGGTCATCACCGCCGACAGTTACCTGATCACCGACTTCGAGAAGAACGTGCAACCGGGTAAGCCGTTCCACATCGACTGGGACCTCGCCGCCGCGGAAAAGGGTGGCTACGACTACTTCATGCTCAAGGAGATCGCCGAGCAGCCGCAGGCGCTCGCCGACACCCTGCTCGGTCACTTCGAGAACGGGCGCATCGTCCTCGACGAACAGCGGCTGACCGACGACGACCTGCGTGACATCGACAAGGTCTTCGTCGTGGCCTGCGGTACCGCCTACCACGCCGGATTGCTCTCGAAGTATGCGATCGAGCACTGGACCCGGCTGCCGGTCGAGGTCGAACTGGCCAGCGAGTTCCGCTACCGCGACCCGGTGCTGGACCGGTCGACGCTGGTGGTGGCGATCTCGCAGTCGGGGGAGACCGCCGACACCCTCGAGGCGGTTCGACACGCCAAGGATCAGAAGGCCAAGGTGCTGGCGATCTGCAACACCAACGGTGCGCAGATCCCACGCGAATCCGATGCCGTCCTCTATACCCACGCCGGACCCGAGATCGGCGTGGCGTCGACCAAGTGTTTCCTCGCGCAGATCACCGCGACCTACCTGGTCGGATTGGCGCTGGCGCAGGCGCGCGGCACCAAGTACCCCGACGAGGTGGCCCGAGAGTTTGCCGCACTCGAGGCGATGCCCGCCGCGGTCAGCAAGGTGCTCGACACGATGGAACCGGTTCGATCACTCGCCCGCGACCTCGCCCACTGCGGGACAGTCCTGTTCCTGGGTCGGCACGTGGGTTATCCGGTGGCACTCGAGGGCGCACTCAAGCTCAAGGAGCTCGCCTACATCCACGCCGAGGGCTTTGCCGCCGGAGAACTCAAGCACGGCCCGATCGCGCTGATCGAGGACGAACTCCCGGTCATCATCGTGATGCCGTCCCCGACCGGACGTGCGGTGCTGCACTCCAAGATGATCAGCAACATCCGGGAGATCCAGGCCCGCGGCGCGACCACGATCGTCATCGCCGAAGAGGGCGACGAATCAGTGGTCGACGTCGCCGACCATCTGATCCGGATCCCGCAGACCCCGACACTGCTCCAGCCGCTGGTCTCGACGGTGCCGCTGCAGGTGTTCGCCGCCGCGGTCGCGCAGGCCAGAGGTTATGACGTGGACAAGCCACGGAACCTGGCCAAGTCCGTCACCGTCGAGTAGTCCGGGGGGATCGCGGCCATGATCAGCTACTTCAGTGCCGACCGGATCCGGGCGGCCGAGGCGGCCACCGGTGATCTGCTGTCCGGTGGTGTGTTGATGCGTAGGGCTGCGCATGGGGTCGCCGAAGTGGTTGCCGCCGAACTGAAGTCCCGGGCCGGTGGTTGTTATGGCCGTCTGGTTGGGGTGGTCGCCGGATCCGGTGACAACGGCGGGGATGCGCTCTACGCGGCGGCTGAGCTCCGTCGTCGTGGGGTGCAGGTGCAGGCGGTGCTACTCGGCGATCGTACGCACGCAGCCGGACTGGCGGCGTTTGAAAAGGCCGGTGGTGTGGTCGTCGAAAGATTCCCCACCGCAGTCGATCTGATCATCGACGGAATCGTCGGTCTCAGTGGGACCGGCCCGTTGCGCCCAGCGGCTGTGGAAGTCCTGGCCACGACGGAGGCGCCGATCGTTGCGGTGGACATCCCGTCGGGTGTCGAGGCCGACACCGGGTTCGTCAACACACCCGCCGTCAAGGCCGCGGTCACGGTGACCTTCGGGGCGGCGCGGATCGCCCATGTGATGGCGGCGACGCAGTGCGGTCGAATCGTGGTGGCGGACATCGGTATCGATGCCACCGAACCGACGGCCGGTCAACTCACCGACGATGACGTGGCGGCACTCTGGCCGATCCCCGGGCCTGCGGACGACAAGTACAGCCAGGGGGTGGTCGGGATCGTGGCCGGTTCGGCCCGCTATCCGGGAGCCGGGGTGCTGTGTACCGGGGCCGCGGTGTCGGCGACGTCGGGCATGGTCCGATACGCCGGAGGCGCCGGTCCGCACGTGCTGGCACAGTATCCGGAGACCGTGGTGGCCGATGAACCGGAAAACGCCGGCACCGTGCAGGCCTGGGTGGTGGGCCCGGGCGCCGGCACCGATGCCGACGGGCTCCGCCGGCTGGAGTACGTCCTGTCCACCGATCTGCCGGTACTGATCGACGCCGATGGCCTCACGCTGGTCGCCGCTCACCGGGATCTGGTCGTCGGCCGCGATGCACCGACCCTGCTGACCCCGCACGCCGGTGAGTTCGCCCGCCTGACCGGCTCGGCGCCGGGCCCGGACCGCATCGCCGCGGTGCGTGAACTGGCCGGCGAACTGCAGGCGACGGTACTGCTCAAGGGGCGCGCCACGGTGATCGCCGGGGCCGACGACCTGACCCTGGTCAACGACGCGCGGTCGTCCTGGGCGGCGACGGCCGGTGCCGGTGACGTTCTCTCCGGTATCGCGGGCAGTCTGCTCGCGGCCGGCATCGATGCCTCGCTCGCCGGCGCGGCCGCGGCTCGGGTCCACGCGCTGGCCGCGATCACCGCATCGGGCGACACGGCTCCGATCGGAGCATCGGCCCTGGTCAGGGCACTCTCGCCGACCTTGCGTGAATTGCTCGGTGGTCGTAGGTGAGAGAATGGACGTGATGAACACTCCGGCACTAGAAGCGCGGATCGACCTTTCGGCGGTCTCGCACAACATCGGCGTCCTCCGCTCGCACACCACCGCCCAGATCATCGCGGTGGTGAAAGCAGATGCCTACGGCCACGGTGCAGTCGAGATCGGCCGGGCAGCGCTGGCGGCAGGCGCCGCCGAGTTGGGTGTGACGACGATCGACGAGGCGCTCGAACTGCGCCGCGCCGGGATCACCGCCCCGGTGCTGGCCTGGCTGCACGGCAGCAACTCCGACTTCGTCTCGGCCGTCGAGGCGGACGTCCAGTTGGGGATCTCCTCCTCTCGGGAGCTCGAGGCGGTGGTGGCCGCGGCACGCACCGCCGGACGCACCGCGTCGGTGACGGTGAAGGTCGACACGGGTCTGGCCCGCAACGGCGTGCACATCACCGAGTGGGACGACACCAGGGACGCGTTGGCAAAGGCCGTCGCCGAACAGGTGATCACCCTGCACGGCGCGATGAGTCACCTCGTGCGGGGGGACGAACCCGAACATCCGCTCAACGATCTGCAGGCGCAGCGGCTGGACGAGGCCGCTGCCGATCTGGCGCGGGTGGGGGCGCCGGTTGCAGTGCGGCACATCGCCAATTCGGCGGCCACCCTGATGCGGCCCGATCTCGCGCGCGACCTGGTGCGTCCGGGTATTGCGATCTATGGGCGCTCACCGATCCCCGATCTCGGTGACTTCGGTCTGATCCCGGTGATGACCTTGTCGGCCGAGGTGCTCTCGGTGAAGAAAGTTCCGGCGGGACAGGGTGTTTCGTACAGTCACAGCTGGGTGGCACAGCAAGACACCACCGTTGCGCTGCTGCCGGCCGGGTATGCCGACGGTGTGCCCCGGTTGCTGTCGAACACACTCGACGTGCAGATCAACGGACGCCGATACCCCAATGTGGGGCGCGTCTGCATGGACCAGATGGTGATCGATGTCGGCCCCGACGGTGGCGGCGTGGCCGTCGGAGATCGGGCCATCCTGTTCGGCACCGGCGCCGGCGGGGGTCCGACCGCGCTCGAATGGGCAGAGGCGATCGGCACCATCGACTACGAGATCATCTCGGGTATCCGCGGGCGTGCGGTTCGTACCTACGTCACCACGCCCGGTCGCGGTGAGGTGGCCTGATGGAGCGATCCGGACGACTCGAGATCCTCGCGGGCACTGCGGGTGTCGCGACGCTGGGCGCGTTGGCGCTCGGTGCGGCAGCCCGGTCGCTGACCCGCAGGCAACCGGCCACCGCGGATCCGAATTCGATCGAGGATTTCGGTTTGATCTACACCGACCACGCGAGCATCGTTGTCGCGGACGACGGTGTGCCACTTGCTGTTCGGGAGGTCGGCCCCGCTGACGCACCGCTGACGGTTGTGTTCGTCCACGGATTCTGCCTGCGCATGTCGACGTGGCACTTCCAGCGCCGCGATCTCGAAAAGCGGTGGGGCCCAGACGTCCGGATGCTCTTCTTCGACCAACGCGGCCACGGCGAGTCGGGACAGGCCTCGCCCGGATCGTGCACCATCACCCAGATGGCCGCCGACCTCGAGGCCGTCCTGCGAACCGTGGTCCCGACCGGACCGGTCGTCGTGGTCGGTCATTCGATGGGCGGGATGGCGATCATGGCACTGGCCAGCCGACGACCCGAACTGTTCGGGACAAGGGTCCTCGGGGTGGGGCTGGTGGCCTCGGCCGCGCACGGCATCGCCGAGGCGGGACTGGGACGGGGACTGCAAAATCCCCTGGTGGATGCCTTCCGGTTGTCGGTGCGGCAGGCACCGCGCGCGGTGGAGGCCGGGCGCGGGTTGACCCGGATGCTGATGGCCCCGGTCCTCGCGGCCGGCAGTTTCGGATCCACCTTCCATTCACCGGCGGTCAGCGAATACGTGGAATCGGTCATCCAGCGGACCCGGATCGACACCGTGGTCAACTTCCTGCGATCGCTCGAAGAACATGATGAGACCGCGGGGCTGGCAGTCCTGTCGGCGGTCCCGACCCTGGTTGCGTGCGGGTACGAGGACAAGGTCACCCCGCTGCCGAACTCGGTGGAACTCCACAACCGACTGGGGTCAGGGTGCGAGCTGGTGGGTGTCCCGGAGTGCGGTCACATGGTGATGCTGGAGAACCCGGACGTCATCACCGACGCCATCGAGACCCTCGTCGAGCGGGCCTGGCAATCATGAACCCGGTCCTGCCACACCAGTGCACTCTGCCGGACGTCGCCGACACCGAGGCCTTCGGCCGCCAACTCGCCGCCGAACTGGCCGCCGGTGACGTGGTGATCCTCGACGGACCGCTCGGAGCCGGCAAAACGGCGCTGGCCCGCGGGATCGGGGCCGGACTCGGCGTGATCGGCCGGGTGTCGTCGCCCACCTTCATCATCGCCCGCCAGCACCGCCCGGGTGCGCAGGGCCGTCCCGGCATGATCCACGTCGATGCGTATCGGCTCGGTGGCCTCGACGAACTCGATGCGCTCGATCTCGACACCGACCTCGAGGATTCGGTGGTGGTGGTCGAGTGGGGCGAGGGGGTCGCCGAGCGGCTGAGCCGGCGGCATCTGCTGGTCCGGCTCTCCCGCGACGTCGACACCGACGAACGCACCGCCGCCTACGGCTGGATCACTGACCCACCCCGATGATGGGTCGAGCTCCGCTTCGCTTCGTCTCCCGGTGATGTGCCCTTCTGGCGAACAAAAGCCCAGGTGAGCTGCGCCAAAAGGGCACATCATCGGGAGGCGGGTACGCTGGCTCATCGTGCTTGTGCTCGCCATCGATACCGCCACTCCCGAAGTTGTCACCGGGATCGTCGAACTGACCGCAGAAACGGGTCAGACGGTCATCCGCGCGCAGCGCAGCGAGGTGACCACCCGCGGTCACGCAGAGATCCTGACCACCCGAATCCTGGAATGCCTCGACGAGGCCGGCCTGGCCCGATCCGATCTCGACGCGGTCGTGGTCGGACAGGGCCCCGGGCCCTTCACCGGACTGCGGGTGGGGCTGGCCACCGGCGCTGCGTTCGGGGACGCGCTGGGGCTGCCGGTGTACGGGGTGTGTTCGCTCGACGCCATCGCCGCGCAGGCAACCGATGTCGCCTCGCTGTTGGTGGTCACCGACGCCCGCCGGCGTGAGGTCTACTGGGCGCGCTACTCCGCCGGGGTTCGGACCCACGGACCCGATGTGATGGCGCCTGCCGAACTCGGTGCCAAGCTGGCCGGTGAACAGATCGATGCGGTCGCCGGATCGCCGAGTCACACAGGTCTTTACGACTACCCGATCCTGACGGCGACCGCGCCGACGGCTGTCGGACTGGTGGTCGTGGCACTGCCAGAGTTGGTGTCCGGTGTGGAACCCGGACCACTGATCCCGCTGTATCTTCGTCGGCCCGATGCGGTGGAACTCAAGGACCGAAAGAAATGATCGGACCGCTCCTGACGCGGGATGCGGCCCGATGTGCCCGGATCGAAGCGTTGCTGTTCGAGGGTGACTCGCCGTGGCCCGCCGAGGCCTTTCGGTCGGAAATCCTTGTGCCGCACAATCATTACTTTGCCGTACGCGATGGCGAGACGCTGATCGGCTATGCCGGGATCTCGGTGCTCGGACCCGCCGACGACCCCGAGTGCGAGATCCACACCATTGCCGTCGACCCGCAGTTCCAAGGACAGGGGCACGGTCGAACCTTGCTCGCGGCGCTCCTCGACATCGCCGACAGTCGGCACGCACCGGTATTTCTCGAGGTGCGGACCGACAACGAGACCGCCATCAATCTCTACCGCCGCAACGGATTCGAAGAAGTGGGTGTGCGCCGCGGCTACTATCAGCCCAGCGGAGCCGACGCCTACACGATGCGACGCCGGGCCGTCGGTGAGCAGTCACAATCGGGAGATTCGCAATGATCGTCATGGGTATCGAGAGTTCCTGCGATGAAACCGGGGTGGGCATCGTTCGGTGGAACGCGGATCACACCACCACTCTGCTGGCCGATGAGGTCGCCTCCAGCGTCGAGGAGCATGCCCGCTACGGCGGTGTGGTTCCGGAAGTGGCATCCCGTGCGCACCTCGAGGCGATCGTGCCCACCATGCGACGGGCGCTGAGCGCTGCCGACATCAAGGTGCCGGACGCCATTGCGGTCACGATCGGCCCCGGTCTGGCCGGCGCGCTGCTGGTCGGGGTGGCGGCCGCGAAAGCCTATGCCGCAGCTTGGGATGTGCCGCTCTATGCGGTCAACCATCTCGGCGGGCACGTTGCCGTCGACACGCTCGAACACGGACCGATGCCGCCCTGTGTCGCATTGCTGGTGTCGGGTGGACACACGCATCTGCTGCACGTCACGGACCTGGGTGCCCCGATCACCGAACTCGGCACCACGGTCGACGATGCGGCGGGGGAGGCCTTCGACAAGGTCGCGCGGTTGCTCGGCCTGGGATTTCCAGGTGGACCCGCGCTGGATGCGGCTGCCGCGCAAGGGGATCCGAACGCCATCAAGTTCCCGCGCGGGATGACCGGTCCCCGCGACGCCCGGCACGACTTCTCGTTCAGCGGTCTGAAGACCGCAGTCGCGCGGTACGTGGAGAAGTGCCGCCGTGACGGTGTGGAACCGCCGGTGGCCGACATCGCCGCGTCGTTCCAAGAGGCCGTCGCCGATGTGTTGACGATGAAGGCCATCCGAGCGTGCGGCGACGTCGGTGTCGACACGCTGGTTCTCGGCGGTGGCGCGACCGCGAACTCGCGCATCCGGTCGATGGCACAGGAACGGTGCGATGCCGCGGGCATCACACTTCGGATCCCGAAACCGCGTCTGTGCACCGACAACGGTGTCATGATCGCCACATTGGGGGCGCATGTCATCGCCGGTGGGGCTTCTCCGTCCGCGTTGACGGTTGCGACGGACCCGGGACTGTCGGTTCAGGTCAGCACCTATTGATTCCGATGGTGTCACGAGCGGACATCATCGAGCCCGAACCCGTGACAAGCAGCACCCGTTGGCGCATCCTCGGTGGTAACCCCTGATGGGAGGCCGCGATGGGCGATCCGGACAGCAACGATCCGTTACGCAACCAGCTGCATGCGATGTGGAATTCGGTGGCCGGTGGTTGGGCCGCGCATGTCGACTACATCGAAGAGCGCGGGGCCGAGGTCACCGAGGCGATGCTCGACGGGCTCGCCCTGATCCCCGGAGATCGTGTCCTGGAACTGGCCTGCGGTACCGGTGCCGGTGGAATCGGCGCGGCTCGGCGCGTCGGTGCGGCCGGAATGGTGACGATGTCGGATGTGGCACCGGACATGGTCGAGGTGGCCACCGACCGGGTGAAGCAACTCGGGTTCTCCAACATCGCCACGGCGGTACTGGACATCGAGCAGATCGAGATGCCGGCAGATGCCTTTGATGCGGTCCTCTGCCGCGAGGGTCTGATGTTCGCGGTGGATCCCGGGCGGGGTCTCACCGAGATTCACCGGGTGCTCAAACCCGGTGGCCGGGTGGCGATTGCCGTGTGGGCCGAGCGGGAACGTAATCCGTGGCTCGGCGTGATGTTCGACGGGGTGACCGCGGAGCTGGGTTTCGAGGTCCCGCCACCGGGTGTGCCCGGACCGTTCTCCCTCTCGGACAGCTCCACCCTCACCGGCCTGATCGATGCCGCCGGGTTTGTCGATGTGGCGGTCCGGGACATCGACAATCCCTGTGTTGCAGAAGATTTCGATCAATGGTGGGATCGGGTATCGGTGATGGCGGGCCCGCTTGCCGCGATCATCAAGAACCTCGCACCCGAGGTCCGGGACTCGCTCCGCGGTCGGTTGCAGAAATCTGTTGCCGAGTATCGAACCGCTACCGGTGTCGAACTGCCCGGCGCGGCACTGGTCGCCACCGGCCGACGGCCCTGACGGGGCCCGTCGGTCAGCGTTTGACCTGTTCTTGATGTAGTTCCGTTGAGCCGCAGACGGATCCGTCTTTGTTGTCGTCAGCCTCGGCTCGCAGGATTGCGCGTTGTACCGGCTTGGCCGCCTCGTAGCGGGTGCGGCCGGCGTCGGTCAGTTCGGTGAACACCGAACGGCGGTCGTTGGCGCACATCGATCGCTCGACCAGGCCGTCCTTTTCGAGACCGGACACCAGTCGCGACAAAGCGCTCTGACTCAGATGTACCTGCCCGGACAGCTCGCTCATGCGCATCTTGTGGTCGGTGGCATCGGCGAGCAGTTCGAGCACCTCGAACTCGCTGCTGGAGATCTGTTGGCAAGCTTGCAGTTCCCGGTCGAGGTCGCACTGGAGTTTGTGGTAGCGCACGGACAGTATGTGCCAGGCCCGGGCCAGCTCGTCGTCGCTTCGATGCGGGTGTGACATGGGACGCATCATAGCACATGCAGACACATTAAATGCACACAGATTTAATGTAGACGAATAAAATGCAACTGCATATAGTTCCACGCATGACTGTGGAACTGAAACGGAAGACCGCGCCCGGGCGGCCGATCGATTCCGGGCGGCCGCCCGATCATGTGACCTCCGCCGGTGGGTGGAGTAAGAAGACCTGGATACTGCTGGTGGTCCTCGCCGGGGCGCTGTTCCTGGACGGGCTCGACATCTCGATGGTGGGCGTTGCGCTGCCGTCCATGGGTGCTGACCTGGACATGGATCAGTCGCAACTGCAATGGATCGTCAGTGGCTATGTGCTGGGATACGGCGGCCTGCTCCTGCTGGGTGGTCGTGCCAGTGACCTGCTCGGCAGGCGCAGGGTGTTCCTGACGGCCCTGGCGGTGTTCGGGGTCGCGTCGGTGATCAGCGCCGCGACCGAGATCGACAACCTGATCATCGCCCTGAGGTTCGTCAAGGGTGTGGCGGCAGCGTTCACGGTTCCGGCCGGACTGTCGATCATCACGACCACCTTTGCCGAGGGCCCGGCCCGGAACAAGGCGCTGTCGATCTACACCGTGTGCGGTGCGAGCGGCTTCTCGCTCGGTCTGGTCTTCGGCGGACTGCTCACCGAACTGTCGTGGCGGGCAACGCTGATCTTCCCGGGGCCGGTGGCGCTGCTGCTCCTGGTCGTCGGCGCGCGGGTGGTCCCGAGGTCGGCCCGGGCACCCTTTCGCTGGGCCCACTTCGACGTGGTCGGCGCGATCACGTCCACCGCCGCATTGCTCAGCCTGGTCTACGCGGTGGTCCGGGCTCCCGAAGTCGGCTGGTCGGCTCCGTCGACCATCGCGCTGTTCGCGGTTGCCGCGCTGCTCGCTCTCGCGTTCGTCGGAGTCGAGATACGCCATCGCCACCCGTTGTTGCGGTTGGGGATCCTGCGGTCGATGTCGCTTGTCCACGCCAACTTCTCGGCGGCCGCCATGTTCGGCGGGTACGTCGCTTTCCAATTCGTGGTCACCCTCTATCTGCAGGATTCGCTGGGCTGGTCACCGATGGAGATGGCCCTGGGGTTCTTGCCCGCCGGTGTGCTGGTCGTGGCAAGTGCGGTGTTCATGGACCGGGTGCTGGACCGGGTCGACACCAAACTCTTGATCTCGGGTGGGTTTGTCGCCTTCATGACCGGATACCTCTGGTTCCTGCAAGTGGAGCCGGGCATGAGTTACGTGATCTTCCTGCTGCCGACGGTGTTGTTCCTCGGCGTGGGTTTTGCGGTCACCTTCCCGTCGGTGAACTCCCAGGCCACCGCCGGTGTCGCCGATGAGGAGCAGGGACTCGCGTCGGGTCTGGTCAACACCAGCATCCAGATCGGCGGCGCCCTGATGATGGCCGTGGTGACCGCGATCCTGGGTAGTTCCGAGCCCGCAGAGGCGGGCGAACTCATCGGTGGGATGGTCCCGGCCATCACGGTGATCGCCGCACTGACGACGGTCGCGTTGGTGACAACCGTCGTTGTGATCGTCGCCCAGCGACGACGGATGCCGGCCGCAGCTCGAGACACTTGCACCCTCGGACCTTGAGTGCTGGCACTCGCATGTATAGAGTGCTAGTCGGCACCCAGTGAGGTCCCGGCACCCGCGACGACGGGACCGATCCAGGCGCCGAATACGTGTAACACACAGCTACGGGTCCACCTCGGGCCCGAACTACCCCGAAAGTGGAGGGCTCACATCGTGGCGAGCGTGAACATCAAGCCGCTTGAGGACAAGATCCTCGTCCAGGCCAATGAGGCCGAAACGACGACTGCGTCCGGCCTGGTCATTCCGGAAACGGCGAAAGAAAAGCCGCAGGAAGGCACCGTTGTCGCCGTTGGCGAAGGACGCGTGAACGAGCAGGGCAACCGGATCCCGGTCGACGTCAAAGAAGGCGACACCGTCATCTACAGCAAGTACGGCGGCACCGAGATCAAGTACTCCGGCGAGGAATACCTGATCCTGTCCGCGCGTGACGTGCTGGCAGTCATCTCCAAGTAATTCCAAGGTCTCGAGCGATCGAACCTGAATTGGATCACCGCCCCGGCGTCCCCCTGCGGGGTTGCCGGGGCGGTTCTGTTCTTGCGATCACCCCACTCACTTTCTAGGAGCCACAACACCCATGCCCAAGCAGATCGAATACAACGACGAGGCCCGGCGCTCGCTCGAACGCGGCGTCAATCAGCTCGCCGACGCGGTCAAGGTGACACTGGGACCCCGCGGTCGGCATGTGGTGCTGGCCAAGGCATTCGGCGGACCCAGCGTCACCAACGACGGCGTCACCATCGCCCGTGAGATCGACCTCGAAGACCCGTTCGAGAACCTCGGGGCACAGCTGGTCAAGTCGGTTGCGACGAAGACCAACGATGTCGCCGGTGACGGCACCACCACCGCAACCGTTCTCGCACAGGCCATCGTCAAGGCCGGCCTGCGCAACGTTGCCGCCGGCGCCAACCCGATCGAACTCGGAACCGGTATCAGCAAGGCGGCCGATGCGTTGTCCGAGGCCTTGATCGCCGCCGCGACCCCGGTCGAGGGTGCCGCAGCCATCGCCCAGGTCGCCACGGTCTCTTCGCGTGACGAAGAGGTCGGCGAGATGGTCGGCCGCGCGATGGAGCGCGTCGGTGTCGATGGTGTGGTCACCGTCGAGGAGAGCTCGGGCCTGATCACCGATCTGGAGGTCACCGAAGGCGTCCAGTTCGACAAGGGCTACCTGTCGCCGTACTTCGTCACCGACATCGACAGCCAGGAAGCCGTCCTCGAGGACGCACTGGTTCTGATCTACCGCGACAAGATCAGCTCCCTGCCGGACTTCCTGCCGTTGCTGGAGAAGATCGCCGAGTCCGGCAAGCCGGTCCTGATCCTCGCCGAGGACGTCGAGGGCGAACCGCTGTCGACCCTGGTCGTGAACTCGATCCGCAAGACCCTCCGCGCGGTTGCGGTCAAGGCACCGTTCTTCGGTGACCGCCGCAAGGCCTTCCTCGAGGACCTGGCGGTTGTCACCGACGGCACCGTGATCACCTCGGACATCGGCATCACCCTCGCCGACGCCGGCCTCGACCTGCTCGGCAGTGCCCGCCGGATTGTCGTCACCAAGGACTCGACGACCATCGTCGACGGTGCCGGCACCACCGAGGCCATCGCCAACCGGGCTGATCAGCTTCGTCGTGAGATCGAGGCCAGTGATTCGGACTGGGATCGGGAGAAGCTCGCCGAGCGGCTGGCCAAGCTGGCCGGCGGCATCGCCGTCATCCGGGTCGGCGCAGCCACCGAGACCGCACTCAAGGAGCGCAAGCACCGGGTCGAGGATGCGGTCGCCGCGGCCAAGGCCGCCGTCGAAGAGGGCATCGTCCCCGGCGGCGGGTCTGCCATCGTGCAGGCCTCCGCAGCTGTTCTCGACGATCTCGCCGCGAGCCTGACCGGCGATGAGGCACTTGGTGTCCGGGTGGTCCAGCAGGCTGCTTCGGCTCCGTTGTTCTGGATTGCCACCAATGCCGGCGCCGACGGCGCCGTGGTGGCCGCCAAGGTTGCCGAGCTGCCTCGCGGACACGGCTTCAACGCCGGCACCCTGACCTACGGCGACCTGCTCGCCGACGGTGTCGTGGATCCGGTGAAGGTGACCCGTTCGGCCATCGTCAACGCCGCATCCGTGGCGCGGATGGTGCTGACCACCGAGGGCACGGTCACCGAGAAGCCTGCCGATGAGCCCGCCGGCGACGGACACGGGCATCACGGACACGCTCACTGATTCGTGACTCGGGGGACGTTTCGGAGTCCCTGACAAAACAAACGGTGCCCCGGCGAGATTTCGCCGGGGCACCGTTTGTTTGTCATCGGTTCAGTCGATTCTTGTTGTGGCTGAAAAATCAGATCGGTGCCAATTGTCTTCACACTGATTTGAAGTATCCGACATCAAGAATTCGAGTGGGGAGTCGCTCGGGGGTAGATGGTGCGTGGTTCAGCTCGCGATGCGCCGGCCGACGCCGCGCTTCATCAAGATCCCACGCTCGGACTCCGACAAACCGCCCCAGATGCCGTACGGCTCCGCCACGGCCAGTGCATGTTCACGGCAGTGTGCAACCACCGGGCACTGGTGGCAGAGTTCTTTCGCCCGACGCTCACGTTGGGCCCGGGCTCGACCACGCTCGCCGTCGGGATGGAAGAACATGGATGAGTCGATTCCGCGGCACAAGCCCTTCATCTGCCAATCCCAGATGTCGGCGTTGGGTCCTGGGAGGTGGTTTGGTTGAGGCATCTGCGTGCTCCTCTTTGACGTGCCTTAGCGGCTTAATTGTGAGCTATTTGAAACCGATTCGACGTTTTTCCTCGTCGTCTTGCACACCGTATGCAAATGGGTGAAATGGAGTCAATAGCCCGATAAATGGGGCTATGGCGGAGAAAAGTTAGACCGGTGTTAACCATTCGTTTATTGACTGAGAGTCAGTCACCATGTCGATGAGGTGTGGCCGGGGAAGTGGTTTGGCGGCCATCGCCGCAGTTCACGGCCCTGGATCGGATGCCGGTGAGGATGTGGCGGTTTGAAAGCCGTTCGTTACGACGGCGCGCCGGTACTGTGCCGATTAACATATCGGAAACAATCTCGCCATCTCCCGTTGACGAACCCTCGGCGTTTCGGCTGATGCAGGTACGTTAAATCTGCGCTAATTCGAAGTTCGCCGAGTCCTGGAGAGCGATGCAGATCACATTACCCGCTATTGCGTTCGGCGGCAGCGCGAGCGTGCAAGAGATTCCACCGGCGGATGGGGCATGGTCACGATGGTTGCGGGCAGTCGCTCTCGGCGGTCAAGGGTTCTATGCCGCTGCGGCAGTGGAGTTGCGGCGCATCGAGGTCGGCGGCGGTTCTGCGGTGCTCCGGTCGCTGGCCGCGAGTACGAGGGCCGCTCATCTGCGGCAGGGTGGGCGGCACCATCGCGCCGCAGATCACGACGGCCTCGCTCTCCATATTGTCGGCCCGGCAGATCTGGGTGATGCCCGATCGTCGACAGCGGTCTGTGATGCGCTGACCGGGCTGGCGGCCGATGACCTCGGACGAGGCATGTTCTCGGCCGCGGACCGTCTTCTCGGACGCGTGGAACAGATACTCGGCGATCGCGACATGATGCCCGGTGGTGACGATGAAGATTGGATCTGGGGCCCGCGGCCGGAATTGCGGTGGCGCTGGGTACGGGCTGAGCTGGCGATGTACACCGCGGACCCGGCCTCGGCGTCCGAACACGCTGCGGCAGCTGAGGAGATCGCACTCGCGGGTCCGTCGTTACGTCATAAGATCAAGACCGATTTGATCTGCGCGGCCGCTGCGGCATCGGGCGGGGATATGGGGGTCGCCGGCGATCGCGCCTTGCGGGTGGCCGACGCGGCAGCGATGGCCCGGCAACCACCGCTGGAATGGGCCGCGGCAAAATTGCTGGAGGGTATCGGGGCGGGGGAGCACTGGGCGGGACGATCCGAGCGACTGGGCTCTCTGCTCGCCGAACGGGGTGGGGAGATGGGTCGACGTCACCGGCGCGATGCCGACGGCTGACTAAGCTGGCAATTCATATGGATCAAGCAGACGGGGGCGACCTCCGGGGTATATGAACGGGGGGCGACCCCCGGGCGACTGTCGGGGGGTGATTTCCTCGGATCAGCGGGGGAATCGTTCCCGGTGGTCCGCGGGGGGTTCGTCCTCGCGTGGACACGGACATTCGGCGAAAGTAACGCGGAGACTTCAACGAGCGATGATTTTTACAGGTGACGAGTTGGACCGGGCGGTCACTGCGGCGACGCAGGGCGATCGGTCAGCTCTCTCCGACGTTTTAGAGAGTGTCCGTCCCATGGTTGTGCGTTATTGCAGGGCCCGGGTCGGAGGCGGTGAGCGGCATTCGCTCTCTGCCGACGACGTTGCGCAGGAGGTCTGTATGGCCGTCATGACCGCGTTGCCCAGGTATCAGGACCAGGGCAGGCCGTTCATGGCGTTTGTGTACGGCATCGCCGCGCACAAAGTCGCGGACGCGCACCGGGCAGCCGGCCGGAACAAGTCCGAACCGGTCGACGAGTTGCCCGAACAGATGGCCACCGACGGTGGCCCGGAACAACAGGCCCTCGATTCCGATGCCGGTCGGCGGATGAACGCGCTGCTGACCACACTCCCGGAGAAGCAGCGGGAGGTCCTGGTACTGCGAGTGGTGGTCGGGCTGTCTGCGGAAGAGACGGCCGCCGCCATCGGCAGTACCGCGGGCGCGGTGCGGGTGGCCCAGCACCGGGCGCTCGCAAAATTGAAGAAAGAGATCTTGAAAGGTGGTGAGGGTAGTGTCCAAAAAGCGTGATCGTCGGGTCGGTGGTGTCAACAAGGGACCCGCAGACATGCCCTCGCGGGATGATGCAGTGCTGGACGAAGACTCGATCCCGGTCGATCTCGGTGCTGTCCGCGCCGACGACGAGTTCATCGAGGCGCTGCAGTCGAAGCCGATCGTCCCGACCCGAACCCAGGTCGACTACGAGCTGGCCGGACTCCTCTCCACCTGGCGCGACGACGTGCTGGCCCAGCCGATCGGGCACAGACCCACGCTCGAAGACGTCGAGGCCGGTATCGCCGCGGCCGCACGACGCCATGACTCCCACCGACGTTCCTTCCGTATCGTCCGTTACGCCGGCGGTGCGGCGGCGGCCTTCGCCCTGATCTTCGGTGGCATGAGCGCAGTTGCGCACAACGCCGCACCCGGTGACCCGTTGTGGGGCGTCAAAGAGGTCATGTTCGGCGCCGACGCGTCATCCACACTGGCCATGGCGGATGTCGAGGCAAAGATCGAGCACGCCGCCGAAGCATTCGTGGCCGGCGACAAGGTGGCCGCGAAGAAGTACCTCGACTCCGCGGAGTCTCTGCTCCATGACGTGCGTGATGCCGGTGACCGAGCGTCCCTGGAACGCAAGATCGACAAGATGCGCGGCCTGTTGGGTGAGCCCGCCTCGAACTCGTCGACCTCGCGGGCAGAATCGGGATCAACCGACTCCAGTTCGTTGGAGGTGCCGTTGACGGTCCTGCCCATCACGCCGACGGAAACGGTGACGGTGCCGCAGGAGACGGTGACGGTCACACCGTCGGAGACCGTTCCGACCGAGCCGCCGCCGTCGTCGTCGGAGACGGAACCACCGCCCACGATTGTCAGTGAACCGCAGAGTTCAGAGCCCCCGCCGCCGGTGAGTACTCCCAGCAGCGAGGTGCCGGTGGTTCCTCCGGGCTCATGACGACCGAAAACTGCTGGTGATCAGTTGATCACCAGCAGTTGGGTTCGGTCCGTTCCGCGCGTTTAAGTCGGCGCGGGGGAGTCAGTCGTCTTCGCGGACGTGCATCATCGCGTCGGCGTATCCACGGCAGTAGTCCCAGGTCACATACGCCTCCGGTGACGGATCGACGGCCGGTTCGTGCGGTCGCACGGTTCCCTCGACGAGGAGCTGCAGCAGATTCGCTCGAAGCATGTCCCAGTCGTGGTAGTGGTCGAGCTGGCAGTCGTCGCAGATCACCACAAGGCCGCGGACACCGCGACGGTTGAGTAGTGCCTCATAGACGGCGAGGTCGGCAAGGTCTTCCTCGATCGCCATCCGCTCACCTGCGTCCAGGGGTTCTCCGGGAGGGGCCGCATCAAGGGCTGCCGATGGGTCCCCTCGGGGATCGTCGGCAAAAGGATCCGGTGGCAGGCCCGGTGGCAAATGGTCTCGCACCTTGACCACGGTAGTCAGCCGCACCCCACCAGCGCCACTCTGCGGCCGGGGTGGCGGAAAGTTTCCGTTGCGCGGATGACATCGCGACGGCGATATCGCGGTGTGATGGGCCGCTCTGCTGCCGTGGCAGGGGTTGCACTTTCGAGCAGATAGGATAGGGGCATTCAAATGACTGTGCTGTCCCACGACGATGGCCCGACCGGAATGAGCGTGCCCGGAATGAACAATCAGATAGCCGGCCCAGCCCACGTGTGGACCGGTGGTGACGATCCGAACAAGGTGGCCATGCTCGGCCTCACCTTCGACGACGTTCTGCTGCTTCCAGCTGCCTCTGATGTCATTCCGAGTGACGTCGACACGTCGACGCAACTGACCAGGGAGATCACCCTGCGGGTTCCGCTGGTGAGCTCGGCGATGGACACCGTGACCGAGTCGCGCATGGCGATCGCGATGGCCCGTGCCGGTGGCATGGGCGTCCTGCACCGCAACTTGTCGATCGACGCGCAGGCAGGTCAGGTCGAGACCGTCAAACGGTCCGAGGCCGGCATGGTGACCAATCCGGTCACCTGCAGTCCCACCGCCACGCTGGCGGAGGTCGACGCGATGTGTGCCCGGTACCGGATCTCCGGTCTGCCGGTCACCGACGAGGCCGGCGAACTGGTCGGCATCATCACCAACCGGGACATGCGGTTCGAGGTCGACCAGAATCGCCCGGTCGCCGAGGTCATGACCAAGGCGCCGTTGATCACCGCGCAGGAAGGCGTCTCTGCAGAGGCCGCGCTCGGACTCCTGCGGCGGCACAAGATCGAGAAGCTGCCCATCGTCGACGGCCATGGACGGCTCACCGGTCTGATCACCGTCAAAGACTTCGTCAAGACCGATCAGCACCCCCTCGCCACCAAGGACGCCGACGGCCGCCTGCTCGTCGGAGCCGCAGTCGGTACCGGTGGCGATCAGTGGACCCGCGCGATGGCCTTGGCCGACGCCGGTGTCGATGTGATCATCGTGGACACCGCCCATGCCCACAATCGCCTGGTGCTGGAGATGGTCAGCAAGCTCAAGGCCGAGATCGGTTCCCGCGTCCAGATCGTCGGCGGCAACGTCGCCACCCGCGCCGCGGCCCAGGCGCTCGTGGATGCCGGCGCCGACGCCGTCAAGGTCGGTGTCGGACCCGGATCGATCTGCACCACCCGTGTCGTCGCCGGAGTCGGTGCCCCGCAGATCACCGCCGTCATGGAGGCCGTCGCGGTGTGCAAGCCGGCCGGGGTCCCGGTGATCGCCGACGGCGGTCTGCAGTTCTCGGGTGACATCGCCAAGGCGCTGGCCGCCGGCGCCTCCACCGCGATGCTGGGATCGCTGCTCGCGGGGACCGCAGAGTCCCCCGGCGAGCTGATCCTGGTCGGTGGCAAGCAGTTCAAGAGCTACCGGGGCATGGGTTCGCTGGGTGCGATGCAGGGCCGCGGTCAGGCCAAGTCGTACTCGAAGGACCGCTACTTCCAGGACGACGTGTTGTCGGAGGAGAAGCTGGTGCCCGAGGGCATCGAAGGGCGGGTTCCGTTCCGCGGACCGTTGTCCCAGGTGATCCATCAACTCGGTGGCGGCCTGCGGGCGGCCATGGGTTACACCGGGTCCAGCTCGATCGCCGAGCTGCAGAATGCCCAGTTCGTGCAGATCACCGCGGCCGGCCTGAAAGAAAGCCATCCGCACGACATCACCATGACCGTCGAGGCACCCAACTACACTTCCCGATGAAAACCCGGTCGGCGATGAGCCGGCCATCCGGGGAGCGGTCAAATCAGCTGGTCGGCATCACGACTGTGTGATGCGCAGCGGCAACGAAAGGCACAACACGTGCGCGATCATGTGGACATCGGCATGGGCAGAACTGCCCGTCGGACATTCGAACTCGGTGACATCAACATAGTTCCGTCCCGCCGAACCCGTTCGTCCAAGGAAGTGTCGACCGCCTGGCAGCTCGATGCATACCGTTTCGACACGCCGATCCTGAGTCATCCGACGGACGCGCTGGTGTCGCCGCAGGCGGCCATCGAGCTCGGCCGTCTCGGCGGGCTCGGTGTGCTCAACGGTGAAGGCCTGTGGGCGCGGCATCGCGACGTCGAAGACAAGATCGCGCAGGTCGTGGAGATCGCGGAGAACGAGATCGATCCGTCGGCCGCGGTGCGCAAGCTGCAGGAACTGCATGCCGCCCCGATCGATCGTGACCTGCTGGGCGCGGCGGTCAAGACGATCCGCGACGCCGGTGTGACCACCGCGGTTCGGGTCAGTCCACAGAATGCTGCCGAGTTGACCCCGGTGCTGGTGGCGGCCGGTGTCGAGTTGCTGGTCATCCACGGCACGATCATCTCTGCAGAGCATGTCTCACAAGAGGATTCGGCGCCCCTGAACCTCAAGACGTTCATCGCCGAGCTCGATGTCCCGGTGATCGCCGGCGGTGTGCACGACCACCGCACCGCGCTGCACCTGATGCGGACCGGTGCGGCCGCGGTCATCGTCGGGTACGGATCGACGATGGGCTCGACCACCACCAGTGAAGTGCTGGGCATGGGTGTGCCGATGGCGACGGCGATCGCCGACGCCGCGGCCGCACGACGCGAGTACCTCGACGAAACGGGCGGACGCTACGTCCACGTCATCGCCGACGGCGACATCAACACCTCCGGTGAGCTCGCGAAGGCGATTGCCTGTGGCGCCGACGCCGCGGTTCTGGGCAGTCCGCTGGCCGCGGCCGCCGAGGCGCCCGGTCGTGGGTACTACTGGCCGGCGGCGGCGGCGCATCCGTCGATGCCGCGTGGTGCGCTCCTGCCGGTTGCTTCGGACGAAGATCGTCCATCCCTGGAGACCGTCCTTCACGGTCCCACGGACGATCCGTTCGGTCATCTGAACATCGTTGGCGCACTTCGTCGTTCCATGGCAAAGTCCGGTTACTCGACTCTCAAGGAGTTCCAGAAGGTCGGGCTCTCGGTCTGCGACTGAGGGCCGGGTCCGGCCGCGGGGCGAGTCACCGACCGGCGCTATGTGACAAGGTACGATGTCACGGTGTCTGTATCACGCGGTAACGGTTACTCGCAGCCCGAGAAGTCCGACGCCCGCGGCGACCTCGATTTCGATGTACTGATCATCGGCTCGGGGTTCGGCGGGAGCGTCAGTGCATTGCGGCTGGTCGAGAAAGGCTACAAGGTCGGCGTCGTCGAGGCCGGACGTCGTTTTTCCGACGAGCAGTTCGCCAAGACGAGCTGGCGACTCCACAAATGGCTGTGGGCCCCCAAGTTCGGCATGTTCGGTATCCAGCGGATCCACCTGCTCAAAGACGTGATGATCCTGGCCGGCGCCGGGGTCGGTGGCGGATCACTGAACTACGCGAACACGCTCTACAAGCCGCCATCGCCGTTCTTCGCCGATCCGCAGTGGGCGCACATCACCGATTGGGAGAGTGAACTCTCGCCCTATTACGAGCAGGCCCGTCGCATGCTCGGTGTGGTGACCACCCCGATCGAGACCCATGCCGACCGGGTGATGCGCAAGGTCGCCGAGGACATGGGGGTCGCCGACACGTTCGGTCCCACGCCCGTCGGTGTGTTCTTCGGTGAAAAGTCCGGTGGTACCGGGCTTCCCGGTGAAGACGTGGCAGATCCCTACTTCGGTGGAGTCGGTCCGGACCGGACCGTGTGCACCGAATGCGGTGCTTGTATGACCGGTTGCCGGGTGGGCGCGAAGAATACTTTGCTCAAGAACTATCTGGGTCTGGCCGAATCCCACGGCGCGACGATCATCGACCGCACCACGGTGACCGGCCTGCGGGAACGGGCCGAGGGCGGGTGGACGGTCCAGACCAGTCGCTCGGCCGCGTGGGGCCGGCTGGGTGCGCGCCGCCGGACCCTGACCGCGGGTCAGGTCATCGTCGCCGCCGGTACGTTCAACACGCAGAAGATCATGCATCTGAACAAGAACAGCGGTGCGCTGCCGAACGTGTCGGACGCGCTCGGCCTGCTGACCCGGACCAACTCCGAGTCGATCCTGGGTGCGATGCGTCGCAAGTACGATCCGGCACAGGACTTCTCGGAGGGCATCGCGATCACCTCGTCCTTCCATCCGGCGCCGGACACACATGTCGAGCCGGTGCGGTATGGCAAGGGCTCCAACGCGATTGCGCTGCTGCAGACCATGTTGACCGACGGGGAGCCGGGACGTTCGCGGCGTCTGAAGCTCATCGACAAGGTGCGTGAGGAAGGGCTGGGCAGCCTGATCCAGTTGTTCAAGTTGCGGCACTGGAGTCAGCGGACGGTCATCCTGCTGGTGATGCAGAACCGGAACAATTCGCTCACCACGTTCGTGCAGAAGTTCGGCCCGTGGCGTTTCGTGAACAGCAGGCAGGGCCACGGTGAACCCAATCCGACGTGGATCCCGGCCGGTAACGAGGCCACCGAACGTGCCGCGTCGCAGTTCGAGGACGGTCTGGCGGGCGGAACCTGGGGCGACGTGTTCAACATGCCGCTGACCGCACACTATCTGGGTGGGTGTGTCATATCTGACAGTCCCGACAGTGGTGTGGTCGATCCGTATCACCGGGTGTGGAACTACCCGACACTGCACATCACCGACGGGGCGGCCATCTCGGCGAATCTTGGGGTGAACCCGTCGTTGTCGATCTGCGCACAGGCCGAGCGGGCGGTTGCGTTGTGGCCCAACAAGGGTGAGCCGGATATGCGGCCGGAGCAGGGGCAGCCCTATGCCCGGATCGCGCCCACCCGGCCCAACTCTCCGGTGGTTCCCGAGGGTGCTCCCGGAGCGTTGAGACTGCCACTGACGGTGGTGCCCAGGCCGGCGGCGGCCGGTGCATGAGTGTGTTCTCGCGCTCTTTGTGCTGCCGATCGTCTCCCCAGGGGCAGGTCACCCCATCGACGCGTTTAGACTGAACCGGTGGTAGACAGCGTAGATACAGGTGTGCAAGCAGCGGCTCCGCGACCGGTGCTGGTGGTCGATTTCGGCGCCCAGTACGCGCAGCTGATCGCTCGGCGGGTCCGTGAGGCCCGGATCTATTCAGAGGTGATCCCGCATACTGCGAGCCTCGATGAGATCAGGGCGAAAGAACCTGTGGCACTCATACTTTCCGGCGGTCCCGCGTCGGTGTACGCCGAAGACGCGCCGGGGATCGACACCGGCCTGTTCGAACTCGGGATTCCCGTGCTCGGTATCTGCTACGGATACCAGGCGATGGCCAACGCGCTGGGCGGTGTGGTCGCCAACACCGGTGGGCGTGAGTTCGGCCGCACCACGATGAGCACCTCCGGAGGTGTCCTCCACGGGGGAACCCCGGATCAGCAGCCGGTCTGGATGAGTCACAACGACGCCGTTCAGGAGCCGCCGCCCGGATTCGTCGTCACCGCGTCGACACCCGGTGCGCCGGTTGCCGCCTTTGAATGTGTCGAGCGCCAGATGGCCGGTGTCCAGTACCACCCCGAGGTCATGCACACGCCCCACGGGCAGCACGTGCTCACCCGATTCCTGTACGAGGTCGCCGACCTGGAACCGACCTGGACCGCATCGAACATCGCCGACGCCCTGGTGGAGCAGGTCCGCAAGCAGATCGGCGACGGTCTGGCGATCTGCGGGCTGTCCGGTGGCGTCGACTCGGCCGTGGCCGCAGCACTGGTTCAGCGGGCTGTCGGTGACCGACTGACCTGTGTTTTCGTCGACCATGGGCTGTTGCGTGCCGGTGAGCGCGAGCAGGTCCAGCACGACTTCGTCGCCGCCACGGGCGCCCGGCTCGTCACGGTGGATGCCGAAGAGACCTTCCTCCGGGAACTCGCCGACGTCAGCGATCCCGAGACCAAGCGCAAGATCATCGGCCGGGAGTTCATCCGGTCGTTCGAGGGTGCGGTCAGTGATGTCCTCGGTGACCGTGCCGCGCAGGGTGACAAGGTCGAGTTCCTCGTGCAGGGGACGCTGTACCCGGACGTCGTCGAATCCGGCGGTGGCAGCGGTACCGCGAACATCAAGAGCCATCACAACGTCGGTGGACTGCCGGAAGACCTCGAGTTCAGTCTTGTCGAGCCGCTTCGCCTGCTGTTCAAGGACGAGGTCCGTGCGGTCGGCCGTGAGTTGGGTCTTCCCGAAGACATCGTTGCGCGCCAGCCCTTCCCGGGACCGGGACTGGCCATCCGCATCGTCGGTGCGGTCAACTCCGAGCGACTCGAGTTGCTCCGCAAGGCCGATCTGATCGCTCGTGAGGAACTGACCACAGCCGGTCTCGACAATCAGATCTGGCAGTGCCCGGTCGTGTTGCTCGCCGATGTCCGCAGCGTGGGCGTCCAGGGTGACGGCCGCACATACGGCCATCCGATCGTGTTGCGCCCGGTGTCGAGCGAAGACGCGATGACCGCCGACTGGACCCGTATCCCGTATGAGGTCCTCGAAATCATCTCGACTCGCATCACCAACGAGGTGCCCGAGGTGAATCGCGTGGTTCTCGACGTGACGAGCAAGCCGCCGGGCACCATCGAGTGGGAGTGATCGCCGAGTCCGGCCGCTGAACGGTTCGACCGTTCAGTCCACCGGTTCGGTGTCCTCGGTGTCGTGATGACGATTCTTGTCCGGGCATGCGCCGCTGAAGACCAGGGCGAGTCCGACGAAGACCGCGACGACCAGAGTGCTCCACAACGCGGTGCCCGAGTTGGTGATGTCCGGGCCGCCGAGGAGTCCCCAGGTCGCCAGCAGGAGGGCGCCGATACCGCTCAGGGCGAGTGTGGGAGAGAACTTATCCACGGGTGACCTCCACATGTCCCAGTGCTGCGCTCAGGTCGAGGGTCAGGACGGGCCCTTCGGTTCCGTCCTTGCCGCCGTCCAATCCGTCGGGGCACTTGACCTCACCGACGGCGACATCGCAGTTGGCCCGGACGTTCATGTCGTCCGGCGCGATGACCGTGAACTCCCCGGCCCCGACCTCGGCGGTCACGGTCTTGTCCTCGGTCAGTTCGATGTTCCGCAGATCAAGGGTGCCGTTGCCCATGGACAGGGAGTAGTTGTCGCGCAGGTCCGCGGTGGTCAGCGGCTTCCAGTCACGGTCACCGACCCCTCCGGACGGGAATTCGATGTCATTGATCAACGACGCGACCACGATGAAACCGGCGACCGGGATGGCGACGGTGATCAGCCCGAAGCCGCGTCGGCGGAATGCGCCGACCAACATCCCGACGGCGAGCACCAGCAATCCCACCGACGCAACCTTGGCCGGGCTGAGCCAGTCCACGGTGCTGGAGATGCCGGCGGTCACGGCGGTCGCGATGATCGCGAGGCCGAGCACGATCGGGGTGTAACGCGACGAGGGCTTCTGTTGGGGTTCCGGCGGGGCGGGTTCGGGCAGATCCCAGGCAAATGGCGCAACTCCCAACGGATCCCAGGACGGTGGTGACGACGGTGGAACATCGATGGCCGCGTTGTCGCCCACCGCGGCGGTGGTGTCATCGGGGGTGGTCGGTGGTTCGTCCTTGAGCCAGGCTCGCGGGGTCCAGCGCTGGAACTGGTCTGCCGGATCCGTGGCGCTGTCGGTGCCGGCACCGCTGTGCCACCACGAGCCGGGGGCAGTGACTGGTTGACCGTCGGGCCGTGCACCACCGGATCCTTGTCCGAGGGTGTCGGCGCTGGTCCCCGGCTGCGGGACCGGTGTCCGCTGATAGAGGAGCCACCAGCCCAGCAGCATGAGTGCCGTACCGGCCAGACCGCCGCCGCTCCACGCCAGATTGGGTTGCAGGACAAGGACAACGATCACCAGGACCACGATCGCGGCGACGGTGGGTGGATGTGATGAGGTGTGGCCCAGACCGTGCCACCGTCGCCCATGCTGCTGGGCGTTCGGTGGTGTGGTCGCCGAACCCTCGGGCAGGAGGATCCACGCGGCGATGTAGAGGACCAGTCCCGAACCGCCGAACAGGGCTGCGACGATGAACGCGACCTTGACCAGGGTCGGATCGACCTTGTAGCGGGCACCGATGCCGGCGCACACGCCGCCGATCGTGGAACCGGTGGTTGCCCGGGCCGGCCGGGTCTGCCACATCTTCAGAACCTGCTGTTGCAGGTCGTCGGTGCTCGGAGTGCTGGTACTCATGCTCCTATTCTGCGGAGACCGAGCTCGGCGCACCATCGGGATTCACCCTGATTTGCACCCTGTCCCGACATCTGGGGAATGTCCCCGATGTGGCCGGCGGCCCGGACATGTCAGTATCGACTGATGTCCACTGTTGTCCCACGCGTCCGCCGCCGTGACGGAGGCCGTGTCATCGGTGGAGTCGCCGGGGGCGTGGCCGATCATCTCGGCGTCGACGCATTTCGGGTGCGCGTGGTGTTCGTGGTGCTCAGTGCGCTGGCCGGCGCCGGGATCTGCGCCTACGGGCTGCTCTGGTTCATGTGTCCGCCGGGTACCGACACCGTGCCACCCACCAAGGCCGAACGCAGACAAGGGATCGGGCTGGCGATCGTCGGCGTCGTCGCGGTGGTGCTGGTCGGGTTCGTCGCCTCCGGTACCCCGGCACAGTTCCTGATCCCGCTGGTGGTCGTTGCCATCGGCGCATCACTGGTCTGGCGGGAACTCGACTCGAGCTGGCGGCCACGGTCGGCCTCGGCGCGGGCGCTCACCTGGACCCGGATCGCCGGTGGCGCAACGCTGGTGGTGATCGGACTGGTGGTGGTCGTGCTGGCCAGCAACAACATGATCGGCGGCTGGAGCACCATCGTGCTGGCGGTCGCGGCCACGGTGATGGGCGTGATGCTGCTGACCATCCCGCTGTGGTTACGGATGGCGCGCATGCTCGGAATGGAACGGGCCGCCCGGATTCGCAACATCGAACGTGAGGAAATCGCAGCGCACCTACATGATTCGGTTCTGCAGACGCTGGCGCTGATCCAGAAGCGTTCGGCCCATGCCGACGAGGTGCAGCGACTGGCCCGCAGCCAGGAGCGAGAACTGCGCAGCTATCTGTTCGGAGAGGTTGACAGACACGGTGATTCGCTGACCGCGGCCATCAAGTCCGTTGTCGCCGAGGTGGAGGACCACTACGGGGTGGAGGTCGAGGTGGTGACCGTCGGCGACGTCACTGCCGAAGATCCGGAATGGAGTACCGACACCCGTCGCTGGGCCGCGTTGATCGCCGCCACCCGGGAGGCCGTGGTGAACGCGGCCAAGCATTCCGGCCAACGATCGGTGGATGTCTACGCGGAGGTCGACGCCGGGCAGATCGTCGTCTACGTCCGTGACCGTGGGGTGGGTTTTGATCCCGGACAGGTGCCCGAAGATCGTCGCGGAGTGTCGGGTTCGATCAAGGGCCGGGTGATCCGGCACGGCGGTAGCGTTGACATCAAGTCGGCGCCGGGCAAAGGCGTCGACGTCCGGATGGCGATGCCGCGTGCCGAGCGCGGCGGTGAGCCGCCGGTGGACAACAGCGGCGAGACGCCGGGGGACAACAGCGGCGAGACGCCGGGGGATGGAGATCAGCAGTGATGACCGGGCAACGCGGACCGTACCGCGTGTTCTTGGTGGACGATCACGGCGTCTTCCGTTCGGGGGTCCGGGCCGAACTCGCCTCGGAGGTCGATGTCCAGGTGGTCGGTGAGGCGGGGTCGGTGCCGGATGCCATTGCCGGGATCCTGCAATCGACACCGGACGTGGTGTTGCTCGACGTCCACATGCCGGCCGGTGGGGGGATCGCGGTCCTGCGGGGTGTTGCCGACGCCGCCCCGAACAATCCGCCGGTGTTCTTGGCGCTCAGCGTTTCTGACGCCGCAGAAGATGTGATCGCCACCATCCGTGCCGGTGCCCGCGGCTATGTCACCAAGACCATCGACGGTGCGGAGTTGGCCGAGTCGGTGCGGCGGGTGGCAGACGGTGATGCGGTGTTCAGCCCACGTCTGGCCGGGTTTGTGCTCGATTCGTTCACCGGTCGTTCGCCGGTACCGGAACCACAACTCGATCCCGAACTCGATTCGCTGACGCCCCGGGAGATGGAGGTGCTGCGGCTACTGGCCCGCGGCTTCACCTATCGCGAGATCGCCGAGGACCTGGTGATCTCGATCAAGACCGTGGAGACGCATGCCTCGAATGTGCTGCGCAAGACCCAGCAGTCCAACCGCAACGCCCTCACCCGCTGGGCCGTGAACCGGCACATCCACTGACGGCAGGGCTCTGGTCAGCGCACCAGGGCGATGATGGTGAGCGCGATGGCGGCGAGCAGTACGAACACCAGGAACACCGCAGCGGCGAGTCCGAGATGGCGCTGGGGTGGTTGTGGATTGGGTGGTTGCGCAGCGGCCCAGGACACCGGATAGGCCGACCCGGAGATCTGCGGGGCCTGCCCCGCATCGGGGCCGGCGGGCGGCGGTGTTCGTTCCGGTGCGGGCCGGGGGTGCGGCCGTGGCGGGGGAAAGGTCTGCGGAGCGGGCCCCGGCACACCGGTGACCGCGGGGAGCCCGGATTCGGTGGTGGTGGGTATCCGGCGGGTCGCGGGGCGATGGGCGGTGGCGGATCTGCGCTCGAGCGGTGTGGTCAGGATCGAGGTGGTGTTGCTGTTCTCGCCGGCGGCGATCTGGGCGAGTCGGTCGCGGACCTGGACCATGGTCGGGCGCCGCGCCGGGCTGGGTTCGAGCATTGCCAGCAGGGCACCTTCGAGGGCGCCGGATCGTTTCGGCGGGATGATCTCTCCGCGGGCGACCCGGTGTAGCAACACGAGCGAGTTCTCGTCGACGCCGAAGGGAGGTTGCCCCTCGACGGACGTGTAGAGAGTGGATCCCAGGGAATAGACGTCGGAGGCCTCGCTGGGATTCTCGCCCCGGGCCACCTCAGGGGCGAAGTACGCCGGGGTTCCGGTGACCACCCCGGTCTGGGTGAGAGCGGCATCGTCTTTGGATCGGGAGATCCCGAAGTCGGTGAGTTTGACCAGGCCGGCGTTGCGCCCTTCGGCGATCAGGATGTTGCCGGGCTTGATGTCGCGGTGCAGGATGCCCGCGGCGTGCGCCTCGACCATGGCGTCGGCGATCTGGGCGCCGATCTGGGCCACCTGGTCGACGGGCAGGGTGCCGGACTGGTGCAGGATCTCGGCCACGCTGCGCGAGGGGAGATATTCCATGACCAGCCACGGCTCGCCGGAGTCGACGGCGACGTCGTGCATGGCGATGGCGTTGCGGTGGCTCAGGCGGGCGGCGATCCGGCCCTCTCGCATCGCCCGTTGCCGCATCTCGGCTGCCGAGTCCTCGGTCATCCCGGCGACGGAGAGCACCTGTTTGACGGCGACCTGGCGGTCGAGGAGGGTGTCGTGCGCCAGCCAGACCGCGCCCATGCCGCCGCCGCCGATCCTCGAACGCAGGCGGTAGCGCCCGGCGACGAGGTAGTCGGGGCCGGGAACGCGATAAGAGGGAGCGCTCACGGGATCACCTTAGTGGACGCGCGGCGGGTGCGGTGCGGTGTCACTCTGCCCACGACTCACCGCGGCATTTCGGGGCCGACTCGCCGTACATGTTGACGCTTGTCGGAGGGCTGACCTACGCTCGTGGATATCGAAAACATGTTCGATTTGTCATATTGGTTCTGACGGTGGCTCACCTTCCCTGTGCCGCTTCCTCACCGAGGTGAGGAGTGATGTGGAGGTGTGATGCGGGCGATGGAAACGGGACCAGAGATGGCACCGGGCATGGCAACGGACGCGGTACCGAGTAGGGCGCAGAAGCTGGAGATGCTGCGGCAGACCCTGGCTGCTGCCACTACTCGTTCGCGGCCGGAATCCGTTGTGCCGCAGAGACAGATGGCCGCCGTGCGGACGGTGGACGAAAAGTACTCTGAGCGGGATCGGTTGCCGGTGCCGCCGGCGTTCGAACGGGTGTTGCCGCCGTCTGGGCTGGCTCGGGGCACGGTGTTGGCGCTGGAAGGAGCGCGATCGCCGTTGCTGTCGTTGATAGCCCAGGTGAGTGCTGATGGGGGCCATGTCGCCGTGATCGGGCAGCCGCAGTTGGGGTTGTTGGCGGCGGTGGAGATGGGTGCGGATCTGTCTCGGATCGCGGTCATCCCGGATCCGGGTCCGGATCCGGTGGAGATCGCCGCGGTGCTGCTCGACGGGCTCGACCTGGTGGTGGTCGGACTCGGCGGGCTCAGTGTGCCGCCGTCCCGGAGTCGGGTGGTGATGGCGCGGGCTCGCAGCAAGGGCGCGGTCTTGGTCGTCACCGACGGCGAGTGGGCGGGGGCGCATGTGAAAGTGCAGTCCCGGGTGTGTGATTACCGGCATCAGCCGTCCGGGTTCGCCCAACCCGGGCTTCGGCGCGGGCACGGCCGGCTCGGTGGGGTCTCACTGATGGTGCGTTCGCGGGGCCGGGGGTTCGCCGGGGCCACCACCCGGCTGGATGTGATGCACCGCGACAACCGTGTTCAGCTGGTGGATTCTCTCACCGATGTCGGTGTTGTGTCGGATGATGCTGTGGCACAGGGCGGTTTCGAACCCGGACAACTCAAGGTGGCGCTGTAGATGAGTGGACGGAGCTTTGGGGTCTGGTGCCCGGATTGGCCGGCGGTGGCTGCGGCGGCCGACGTCGACATCTCGCCGGAGCGACCGGTGGCGGTGTTGCAGGCGGGGCGGGTTGTCGCCTGTTCGGCGTCGGCGCGTGGCGCCGGGGTGCGCCGGGAGATGCGCAAGCGCGATGCGCAGGCCCGGTGTCCGCAGTTGGTGATCGCCGATGCGGATGAGGGGCGAGATGCCCGCTTGTTCGAGCCGGTGGTGGCGGCGGTGGCCGAGTTGATCCCGGTGGTCGAGGTGTTACGGCCGGGTCTGCTGGTGTTGCCCGCCCGCGGTGTGGCCCGCTATTTCGGGAGTGAGGAGATCGCCGCCGAGAAGCTGACGGATGTGGTGTCTGCCTGCGGTGTCGAGTCGCAGGTCGGGGTGGCCGATGAGCTGTTCACCGCGATCATCGCCGCCCGTCGTGGGTTGGTGATCCCACCCGGGCAGGGTGCCGAGTTCCTGGCGCCGCTGCGTATCTCGGAGCTGGCCGTGGAGCCGAGTATGTGCGCCGATGATCGGGTCGCGCTTGTTGATCTGTTGTGGCGGATGGGTTTACGCACCATCGGCGACTTTGCGGCGTTGTCGGCGACCGATGTGGCAACCCGGTTCGCGGCCGATGCGATCTACGCCCACCGCACCGCGCGGGCCCTACCCCAACGTCCCGCCTCGGGTCAGGCGCCGCCACCGGACCTGGTGGTCGAGCACCAGTGCGATCCGCCGATCGACCGGGTGGATGCGGCCGCCTTCGTCGGGCGCCGGCTCTCTGCCCAGCTCCATGATCTGTTGGCGGCGGCGTCGGTGGCGTGTACCCGGCTGACCGTCCAGGCGGTCACCGACAGTGGCCGCGAGTATTCGCGTACCTGGCGATGTGCGCAGCCGTTGACACCGGATGCCACGGCCGACCGGATCCGCTGGCAGGTGGAGGGATGGCTCTCCGGGCGCAGTGCCGCCGACCGCCCGGATGGACCGGTGGTGTTGATCCGGCTGGATCCGGTGGAGGTGATCGGCGCGGGAGCAATGCAATTGGGATTCACCGGTGGTGGACTGACCGGGGGCGACGGCGAGGTGGCAGAGCGGGTGCGCCGGGCCCTGGTCCGGGTGCAGGGTCTGCTCGGTGGTGAACGGGTCAAGGTTCCGGTGCGCAGTGGTGGTCGGGGCCCGGGACAACAGATCACCCTGGTGCCACTGGGTGATGAATTGGTGGCGGCATCGGATCCGTCGGCGCCGTGGCCGGGTCGGCTGCCGGGGCCCTCTCCGGCGATCCTGCCGATGGCACCGGTGCGAGTGCTGGATGCAGAAGACCAATCCGTCGAGGTCACCGCCCGCGGCAGTTTCAGTGCCGAGCCCGCCAGTCTGTGCTGGGGCCGCCGGACCTGGTCGCTGAGCTGGTGGGCCGGGCCGTGGGCTGTCGACGAACGCTGGTGGTCCGCCGCCGAGGACGGATCGCATGTCGGTTCGTATGCGAGAGCGCAAGTGCTGCTGGAAGATTCACGGGCATTGCTGCTGCTTTATCAACAGGGTAAGTGGGTGGTCGAAGGGGTTTATGAATAGGTCACGATACGGGCAGCTCTGGTGCAACGCGTATTTTCACTCACGTTGAGGGCAACGCTTGGAGGATCAACCGGAGGGCACTTGCATGGGATGACCACACCCGAGATTGAGGACCCCACACCATGAGCCGTGAGTTGCACCTTGGCGGATTTCTGATCGCTTCACCCGTCACCCACTCGCATGCCGCGTGGCGGCATCCCGGATCTACCACCGAGTTCTTCTCGCCGGAGCACTACCACCGGGTCGGACGGATCCTCGAGCGCGGCAAGTTCGACTTCGCATTCTTCGCGGACCTGCTGGCGGCGCCACTGCGTTTCGGTGACGACCAGTCTGAGCCGTTGCGGCGAGGCACCCAGGCCGCCGCCGCCCTCGATCCGTCGGTGGTGGCGGCCAGCATTGCGGCGGTGACCACGCATCTGGGTATTGCGATCACCAAGTCCACCACGTATTTCCATCCCTATGAACTGGCTCGGGTCTTCGGCTCGCTCGACCACATCTCCCGCGGCCGGGTGGCCTGGAACATTGTCACCTCGCTGACCCAGGCCGAGGCGTTCAACTTCGGGCTCGACGAGCATCTCGGCCACGACGAACGTTATCTCCGGGCCGAAGAATTCGTCCAGACGGTCATCAAGCTGTGGTCGGCATGGGACGAGGACGCGGTGATCGCCGACAAGGTCGGCGGTGTGTGGGCCGATCCCGACAAGGTCCGCACGGTAGATCACAACGGTGAGTACTACCGGACCCGTGGCCCGCTGAACCAACCGCGATCACCGCAGCATCGGCCGGTGCTGATCCAGGCCGGATCGTCGTCCACCGGTAAGGACTTCGCGGCGCGCTGGGCGGAGGCGATCTTCGAGATCGACCCGACACCCGAAGGGCGTCGCGCCTATTACGACGACGTCAAGTCGCGGGTGGTGAACGTGGGCCGCAATCCCGAGCACGTCAAGATCTTGCCCTCGTTCATCCCGTTCATCGGCGAAACCGAGTCGATCGCACGTGAAAAGCAGGCGTTCCACAACGAATTGGCTGATCCCATCTCCGGATTGATCACGTTGTCGGTCCACACCGACCACGACTTCTCGCAGTACGACCTCGATGCACCGCTGGAGGACATCACTGTCAGCGGAACCCAGGGGTTGTTCGATGTGGCCCGCCGCCTCAGTGCGCGGGACAAGTTGACACTGCGCGACATCGGAAAGCTGTACGCCCAGGGTGTGCTGCTGCCGCAATTCGTCGGTACCGCCTCCGACGTTGCCGATCAGATCGAAGCGGGTTTCACCGACGGGGAAGCCGACGGCTACATCGTGTCGACCGCCCAGACCCCGGGTACCTTCAACGACTTCGTCGACTACGTGGTCCCGGAACTGCAGCGGCGCGGCCTGTTCCGCACTCAATACACCGGCGACACCCTGCGCGACCACCTGGGCCTTGGCCACCCGAACGACAATCTGCCCCTCGACATTCGCGAGCAGGGGCTTGCCTCGATCGGCTGACCGCAGATGCTCCGCTGTTCCTCGGTGTCCTACCCCTGACCGGGGCGATTGACCACGCCGAGGAACAGGGGCAAGCCGGTGGAGGTGTCGACGATCTGAAAGACGAAGGGCCGGTCGGCGACAAATGTCTCCGCCGGGTCGGTGGGCATCGCGGTGACACCGACATCGACCTGCGTGGCAGATGCGGCAACCGTGCCTTTCTCACCGACGGTGATCGAGGTGTTCTGTGCCGCAGAGGTGACCACCAATTGTTGGCTGATCGCGGTGAGATCGGCGGCGTCGGTGAACAGATCTCGGACACCGAGCCGTTCTAGTGTGGCCTTGAGATCCACCTTGTCGTCGATGTCCCACCGGGGCAGACTCACCGCCACCGACGACTCGGGGCCGGCTCGCAGCGCGGTGTCCGCATCGGTCAGAGCGGTGCCGTTCAGGAGGTCATCCGGCGTGGATCCGATGTCCGGCAACAAGACCTGCATGGCCAGGTTCTGTGAGTACGGCAGCTCGATCGCGGACCATCCGGGCCCGCGACGCAGTGGCACGGTCAAGGTCTTGTTCATCGTGGCGACCTTGGACACCGAACCGCCGGTGGTGGTGAACTCCGCGGAAACGGTGGACTCCGGGGAAAACGGTTGCTGCCAGGCGCCGGCGAGGAACACCGTCGACAGCAGACTGATCACGGTCTCGGTGCTGTACTCGGTGGGGGTCTCGGCTATCTCGCCACCGGTGTTGACCGAGATCCACTGGTTGAGTGCCGATTCGGTCTGCCGCACCGAGAAGTCGACCGGGTAGACGCCGGTACCGAAGCTGCGTCCGAGCACTTCGAGATAGTCGGCACCGACCTCGAGGGAGTCGTCGATGAAGATCCCCGAGGCCTGATGGAACACCGGGGGCGACGGTGGGTTCTTCCGATCGACGTTGCCGGGATCACCCGAGACCTGATCGAGCTGACCGATCAACGCTGCGACGGCGTCGGGATCGGAGACACCCAGGACGGTATCGAGTTCGGCGGCGGTGTTGCCGCCGGCGCCGGCCCGCACCATCTGCAGCGTGACCATGGCACCCCACGGGGAGACCACCTGATTGGCCGGCTGATCGGCGGCAGACTGGGCGTCGTGGATCATGTCGATCCCCAGATCGCTGGTCGATCTGACCAGCTCGGTTGCCGCATCGCGGACCTCGTCGATGCCGATCTGCTCGAACTCGATGTCGGGGGCGGTGGTCAATTCCAGTGTTGTCTCGGGCTGTTCGTCAGAAGCACACCCGGCGACGGCCAACATCATGGCGGCCACGGCCGCGGTTCCCAGACGTCTCACGTGTTGGCCCCCCGAGCGGCGACGGGCCAGGAGGTCACCGCGTCGTCCGCGCCGACCAGGATCAGCGCATCGGCGAGATTGACGGCGGTACACACATGATTGGGGGCGATCCGGACCCGCGACCCCGGTGCCGGGGTTCGCGATGCATGGGAGAAATCGATCGTCGCGTGATGCTCGGAGAGTGCGGTGATGCGCGCCTCGGGTTCGTCGGGAAGCCGGCCACCGCCGCTGATCCAAGTCGGCTGGTCTGCTCCGAGGACTTTGCTCCCGACATCGACGACGGCTTTTGTCCCGCTACTGTGCACCACGGTGCCGATTGCCGTCAATGCCACGTCGGCCATGGTAGCGATCCCGAGTTCGACCTGTTGCGCGTCGTTGAACACGTAGACACCCGGACGGATCTCGGTCAGGACGGTGGGATCGGCATCGGAGACCGACGGCGTCGAACCGCCGCTGCGGATCACCGGGGTGATCGCGCGGCTGCGCAGTGATTCGGCCGCGGTGGCCAGGTCGCGGGATTCTTCCCCGGCGGCGTCGGATGGGCCTCCGGGGCGGTAACTGTGTCCGGGGAAGGTGAAGATGCCGACCACCTGCAGTCCCGCTTCGACCGCGCCTGCCCCTACCTCACCGGCGAGCTCCGGGGCGACACCGGTGCGGTGATGTCCCGAATCGACCTCGATCAGTACAGAAGTCCCGGGCAGGTGCGCTGCGAGTTGCTGCGCGCCGGCAACCGAATCGACCGCGAGCAGGACCCGCGCCCGCTCCATCACCGCACGCAGTCGCGCGGCCTTGTTCTCGGTGAGCCACAGCGGATAGGCGATGAACAGATCTGAGAATCCTTCGGAGGCAAAGGATTCTGCTTCGGCAATGGTGGCAACCGTCAAGCCTGTTGCGCCGCCATCCAATTGGCGTCGCCCCAGGATCGGGGACTTGTGCGTTTTGGCGTGGGGCCGCAACCGGAGTCCGGCGGTGGCCGCGAAGGCGGCCATGCGGGCGATGTTCGCGTCGAGCACCTGCTCGTCGACCGCCAGGAACGGCGTGTCGATGACCGATGTCGCGGCCAGTATCCGACCACCCCGGTCGGGTTCGGCCGGGCGAGCTGCGATGCGTTCCGTCATGGGAGGCAACAATGCCAGAGACGACGTCACGGCACGGAGGTAGTTCAGCGCTCTCGACTGTGGGGCGGGCGGTTCAGCACAACTTGTCATTCGAAAATATGTTCGATACGATGGGTTATGGGCTGGCACAATGGCCCTCCGACCTGGTCGGAGATGGAGCGCGTACTGTCCGGTCGACCGTCTGACGGCGGCCGGTCCGGTGAGACCTTTGCCGGTGACGGCAGTGATAGTCCGGCGTGGTCGCGCAAGCGCGAACCCTATGCGGCCGGAGCGCTGAGCAGGGGGGTCTCTGCCACTGCCTACGCTGAATTGCATGCCCATACCTCCTATAGCTTTCTCGACGGTGCGAGTAGCCCGGAGGAGATGGCGGAAGAGGCCTACCGGCTGGGGCTCGAGGCGCTGGCGATCACCGATCACAACGGCTTCTACGGGGTGGTGCGGTTTGCCGAGGCTGCCCGGGAGTGGGATCTGCCCACCATCTTCGGGTCCGAGTTGTCCTTGGAGCACGACTCATCGCGGACCGGGATCGCCGACCCGAGTGGTTCTCACCTGCTCGTCCTGGCCCGGGGGCAGGAGGGGTACCGCCGCCTCTCCCGTCAATTGGCCGACGGCCACATGGCGGCCGGGGAGAAGGGGTTGCTGCGCTTCGACATCGATACGCTGGCGCAGGCCGCGCAAGGGCATTGGCTGATCCTGAGTGGATGCCGCAAAGGGGACGTGCGCCGTGCGCTGGAATCCGGGGGTCCGTCGGCTGCCGAGAAGGCGCTGCGTGATCTGGTGGAGAAGTTCGGCCGCGACAACGTGGTGATGGAACTGACCGCCCACGGCATTCCCGAAGACGACGAGCGCAATGCCGCCCTCGCGCGGATCGCCCACCGGAATCGGGTGCAGACGGTGGCGACCACGGGCGCGCACTTCGCCGCACCACACCGTCGGCGGCTGGCGATGGCGATGGCCGCGGTGCGGGCACGGCGCAGTCTTGACGAGATGGACGGGTGGCTCGGTCCGCTCGGTGGCGCGCATCTGCGCAGCGGGGACGAGATGGCCCGGTTGCTTGCGGCGCATCCGGAATCCCTCGACAACGCTGTCATGTTGGCCAAAGACCTGGCGTTCGGGCTGCACCTGATCGCACCGCAGCTGCCGCCTTTTGATGTGCCGCAAGGGCATACGGAGAGTTCGTGGCTGCGGGAGCTCACCGCACGGGGGGCCCTGGAGCGATACGGCACCCCGCAACAGCATCCAAAGGCATACCAGCAGATCGAACACGAGCTGAATGTGATTGATTCACTGGGCTTCCCGGGTTACTTCCTGGTGGTGCACGACATCGTCTCGTTCTGTCGCACCAACGACATCCTGTGCCAGGGTCGGGGCAGCGCGGCGAACTCCGCGGTCTGTTATGCCCTGGGGATCACCGCGGTGGATGCGGTGAGCAACGGGTTGCTGTTCGAGCGGTTCCTGTCGCCGGCCCGGGACGGCCCGCCGGACATCGATGTCGACATCGAATCGGATCGGCGCGAAGAGGCCATCCAGTACGTCTACCGGCGCTACGGCCGGCAGAACGCGGCCCAGGTCGCGAATGTGATCACCTACCGCGGTAAGTCGTCGGTGCGCGACATGGCCCGGGCCCTCGGATACTCGGTGGGTCAGCAGGATGCCTGGAGCAAGCAGGTGCACCGATACGGGTCCGCGTCGCCCGACGAGACCGACATCCCCGACGACGTCCTCGATCTGGCCGGGCAGATCAACGGCATGCCACGGCATCTGGGCATCCACTCCGGTGGCATGGTCATCTGCGACCGGCCGATCGCCGATGTGTGTCCCACGGAATGGGCGCGGATGCCCGGACGCAGTGTGCTGCAGTGGGACAAAGACGACTGTGCCGCAATCGGTCTGGTGAAGTTCGACATGCTGGGCCTCGGCATGCTCTCGGCCATCCACTACTCCATCGATTTCCTGGCCGAGCACCGCGACATCGGTGTCGACCTGGCGAAGATCGATCTCACCGAAAAGGCGGTGTACGACATGCTCTGTCGCGCCGACACCGTCGGTGTGTTCCAAGTGGAGTCGCGGGCACAGATGGCCACCCTGCCGCGGCTCAAACCCCGCAAGTTCTACGACCTCGTGGTCGAGGTGGCACTGATCCGGCCGGGTCCGATCCAGGGTGGATCGGTGCATCCCTACATCCGTCGCCGCAATGGCCTGGAAGAGCCGACCTGTGAGCATCCCTCGATGGAGCAGGCACTCAAAAGGACACTGGGGGTGCCGCTGTTCCAGGAACAACTCATGCAACTGGCGGTCGATGTCGCCGGTTTCAGTGCCGCCGAGGCAGATCAGCTGCGGCGGGCGATGGGCTCGAAACGATCACCGGAGAAGATGGACCGACTGCGCAGCCGGTTCTATCAGGGCATGGAAGACCTGCACGGGATCACCGGGGAGGTGGCCGACCGGATCTTCGAGAAGATGGCTGCCTTTGCCAATTTCGGTTTCCCCGAGAGCCATTCGCAGAGTTTCGCCTCCCTGGTCTTCTATTCGTCCTGGCTCAAACTGCATCACCCGGCAGCGTTCTGCGCGGCACTGCTCAAGGCGCAGCCGATGGGTTTCTACTCGCCACAGTCACTGGTTGCCGATGCCCGCAGGCACGGGGTCAAGGTGCACGGACCGGACATCAACGTCTCGAAGCCCCATGCGGATCTGGAGAACGGTGGTCTCGATGTCCGGCTCGGACTGGGAGCGGTGCGCAACATCGGCATCGAATTGGCCGAGAAGATCGTGGCGCAGCGGGACGCCGGGGGACCGTTCACCGGAGCCGCGGACCTGTCGCGGCGCTGTGAGGTGAGCACCCGACAGCTGGAGTCGCTGGCCACCGCGGGCGCGCTGGAGTGTTTCGGGACCAGTCGTCGTCAGGCATTGTGGGATGCCGGGGCGGCCGCTGCGGAGAAGTCCGACCGGCTGGCGTTGCACGAGGTCAACGGATCACCCGCGTTGCCGGGGATGAGTGACGTGGAGATGGCCGCCTCGGATGTGTGGGCCACCGGGGTCAGCCCGGGCAGTTATCCCACCGAGTTCATCCGGCCCCAGCTCACCGAGCTCGGCGTGGTCGCGGCGGCGGACCTGTTGTCGGTGCCCGATGGTTCCCGGGTGCTGGTCGGGGGAGCGGTGACACACCGCCAACGGCCGGCGACCGCCTCCGGGGTGACCTTTGTGAACCTCGAGGACGAAACCGGCATGGTCAACGTGGTCTGCTCGGTGGGTCTTTGGGCCAAATATCGTAAGTTGGCACAGTCGTCGCCTGCCCTGTTGATCCGGGGCCGGGTCCAGAACGCCGAAGGTGCGGTGACCGTGGTGGCCGAACGTATGCAGCGTATGGACCTTCGGGTAGCCTCCCGATCCCGGGATTGGGCGTGATCCGTCGAGTGCCGAAAACCGTCGTTGATCATGGCGTAATAATCTGAAGCGGTGGAGAAACTGGTGGTGGTCACGGTGAAGCCGAACAGCCGCAAGGGGCCGCTGATCGAAGCGGACGAGGCCGGCGCGCTCACCGTGTTCGTCCGGGAACCGGCCACCGAAGGCAAAGCGAACGCGGCTGTCGTGGCATTGCTGGCCAAGCACTTCGGCGTCGCGAAAAGCTGTGTGTCGCTGGTCGGTGGTGCCACTTCACGCGTCAAACGGTTCAAAGTCGTCCTTTAGGCGTCGCGTCGAGTTTCTTTGTCTTGCTATCGAAAAGTATTGCAGGAAAACAGAATTAGTGAGATTAAGTCTTGCGAATGTGTGTTCGATTGGCTAGGCTGGAGTCAGTTGATCACAGAGACTACGACAACGTCGAGCAAATCGCCTTCCACGAGAATTGGTCAACTTCCCTGTTGCTTTCGCGCCCGGAGGTGTTTTGTGATGCGGCTTCTCGAGATGGTCGATTCCCTGGTCGACCTGGTACCCCCCGACGATCCCCACGCAGTGCTGGGACTGACAAAAGATCTGATCACCTTACGTAACGCGGCCGAGCACCAACTCACGGTCTGTGCCGCGGTGATCGACGAGTCCGGTATCGCTCGCACAGTCGGGTCGACAACGTCGAAGTTGTTGCAGGCCAACGGTGCAGCCCCCGCCTCCGCGTACCGCTGGTTACGCATCGGCGCCGGAATCACGGGCTTGGATCGGACTGCCGGTTATTCACGGGATGGGTTTCTGTCTTCCGAGCATGTTGACGCGGTGGTCAAAGGTGTCGAGCATATCGTCGGCCGGTCCGAAGAAGCTGTCACCGTCGAACAACGGATCGACTTCGAGCGGAAACTGTTGAGCCACGCCATCTCCGGAGCACCGCCGGCGGAAATAAGTGTGGCCGCCCGTGCACTGGGCAACGATGTGGCCAAAGACACCGGCGGGCCACCACCGGCGCAGGACCGATCACTGAACAGTCTGGACTACACCATTGTCGAGGGTAGGTTGGTCGGGAAGTTCGACCTGGACGCGGTGATCGGGGAAAAGATGTTCTCCGCCTTGGACTTCTGGAGCCGGAAACGTCCTGAACCCGATGGTGCCGACGACAGTCGCACCCTGGCCCAGCGTCGCGCCGACGCCCTACACCAGTTATTGGATTGCGGCGGGGGTGGCCAAACGCTGGTGTCGGCACCCCGGACCGAGGTCATGCTGTCCGTGCCCGCCGACCATCCGCACGCGGCGTCCCTGCCGTGGATGGGGCCGGTCACCGAGGCGACCGCCGCCGCGTTGGCCTGCGATTCGACGATCACGTCGGTCACCTTGGACGGACAGGACGTGCCCATCGATATCAGCCCACCTAAACGTCTGTTCACCGGACTCGTGCGTAAGGCGATCATCATTCGCGATAAGTGTTGTGTGAAGTGTGGGGCGTCGGTGACCTGGACCGACTGCCACCACATCGTGCACTTCGTCGACGGCGGCGCCACCACCCTGGATAACGGGTGCTTGTTGTGCCGCACCTGCCATATGGCGGTCCACAACACTGACTGGGACGTGATCATGGGCTCCGACGGACACCCCTGGCTGATCCCACCGGCCGACATCGACCCACAACGAAGACCGCTGCCCGCTTACAACCGACGAACACTCACTCTCGTAGCCTGACACGCCAATTATCCGGTGTCCCTTGGTCTAACCGAACCTCTGTACCCTCGCACCCGGCTCCGGCCGGGACCGCGCACGAACATCGACAACTCCATAGTGTGAAAGCGGTGGTGCTGCCGCTCGGACCTGGTCCGATCCGGTCAGATCAACAGGGCTATGGCGGCAGCACTCACCGCGGTCGCGGCCACGGAAACCACCCGGCGGCCGGAAAGAGCCTAACCTCGGTATATGACCACGAGAAGCACGTATTCGAGCAATCTCGACAAGCAAGCGTCGGGAGACGACCAGGCAAACGCCAAAAAGGTCATCGACTCCCACATCAAAGACCTATGGGAGTTGGAGGACGGTTGGAAAGGACCCGGTTCACTGGCTCCTACGGCCGCGGCCAAGGCGTTCTTCGAGTCCTACTGGGACGGACTGAGCAGCTCGTACTGGACCGAGTCCACGCCATCCGCCACGGCGGAGGGTGGTCTGAGCATGCAATGGGCGCGCGACAAACGCGGCTACACCGCGGACATCCTGCCCAGTGGTGAACTGCAACTGACGGTCACCGAGGTCTCCCCGGAGGACAACGCCGAACTCCTGATCGCCGAGCCGACAGCCGCCATGCTGCGCAGATTTGTCATGCGCGGTCTGCCCCTCGACTGATTGCTGCGGACCGGGCTCTACCTCAACCTCAGACCGCGCCGGGAAACCCGTGCTGTCGCCAGGCCTCGTAGATCACGATGCTCGCGGCGTTGGCCAGGTTGAGGGAACGCCGGCCGGGCAGCATGGGGATGCGGACCGTCTCGGTGATGTGCGGGTCGGCCAAGACCTCGTCCGACAGTCCGGTGGGTTCCGGTCCGAACAGCAGGACGTCGCCGGGCTGATATTTGATGTCGGTGTAGAACGTGTCCGCATGGGCGGTGAAGGCGTACACCCGCTTCGGCGACAGGGCGCTCCAGGCCTCCAGTAGATCGGCATGAACGCTGACCGACGCCATGTCGTGGTAATCGAGCCCGGCCCGTTTGACTTTGGGCTCCGAGAGGTCGAATCCGAGTGGTTCGACCAGATGGAGTTCGCAACCGGTATTGGCGGCCAGCCTGATCGCATTTCCGGTGTTGGGTGGGATACATGGTTCGTGAAATAGCATTCTGAACACTGGTCAAGCTTGCCGTATCGCCGTGTTGCCCCCACCGATGGGTGTCGCAAACGAGCCGCTTGTACGAAGACGCGCCACAAATATGTGGCGCGTCTTCGTATATGTGGCTCGTTTGGGCGGGGGGATGGGCCGGTGTAGACATGGGGCATGACTGATGTGGCCGAAGATGAACAGTTCGACTATGCCGACTTCTCCGGGGAGACCTGGGCGGATCGAGAGTTCGTCAACTGCAGTTTCGTCGAGGCTGACCTCAGCCAGTTGTCCACTCGGGCAGTGACATTCATGAACTGTGACTTCACCGGCGCCAACCTCGCGTTCTCGAAGCATTCTTCGAGTGCGTTCCGCAACTGCCACTTCGAACGCACACACCTGAACAAGGTGGAGATGACGGACTGCAGTCTGCTGGGATCGGTGATCACCAGTTCGCGCGTCCGGCCGATGAAGATCATCGACAGTGATCTCTCACTCACCTCGATCGGTGGTCTGGACCTCTCGGGTGTGGTGCTGCGGGGATGCCGGCTGCGGGAGGCGAACCTGTCCGACTCGAATCTCACCGGCGCGGATCTGGCCGGGGCGGACCTGTCCGGTGTCCGCGCGATCGGGACAAAGCTCGGTCAGGCGAATCTGCGTGGTGCGAGAATAGACCCGATGCTCTGGCTGCAGGCCAAGGTCACCGGTTCCCTCGTCGACCATGGCCAGGCGATGGAATTCGCCGCAGCACACGGACTCGACATCGGAGGCTGACCGCGGTGAGCAAGCCATCGATCTCCCCGGTCCGCTGGACGTCGACCCCGGCGACGACTGATGGCTGGCCGCCGCCACAAGAACCCGAGATCACCGTCATCGATGTCGAATCCGACTCACCCGAGGACGTGGTCGTCGATGGCCGGGGACGGATCTGGACCGGGGCGATCGGCGGCAACATCATTTGCATCGATCCAGGCACCGGGCGCCGGCAGGTGGTCGCCACCACGGGCGGGCGACCGCTCGGCCTGGAAGTGCTGGGCAGGCGACTGTTCATCTGTGACAGCGAACGCGGACTGCTGCAGATGGACCTCGAGACCCACGTGATCGAAACGATCCTCGACGAGGTGGACGGTCACCGCCTGACCTTCTGTTCCAACGTGATCGTGACCGAACACACCGGCGGCGACGATCCGCGGCCGAAGGTGCTCTACGTCAGCCAATCCACCACGCGATTCGGTTACGGCCACTACAAAGCCGCCATCATCGAGCACTCGGCGACCGGGCGGCTGATCCGGGTGGACCTCGACGACGATCTGCGTCCGAGCGCCACCGTTGTCCTGGACGACCTGCAGTTCGCCAACGGAATAGTGGCCAGTGGCGGACGTCTGTTCATCGCCGAGACCGGTGGACACCGGGTGCGGTCCTACGATCCGGCGACGGGCGAGCAATCGATGCTCATCGACCGGTTGCCCGGATACCCGGACAACGCGTCGTTGAGTCACGACGGACAGCGCATGTGGCTGGCGATGGCGGGTATGCGGAGCCGTCCGCTGGAACTGCTCGCCGGATATCCGCGGCTGCGGAAGTTGCTCTGGCAGGTGCCGGACCGTTTTCTGCCGGAGCCGGTGGCCCCGCTGTGGATACTCGAGATCGAGTTGCCCAGCGGCCGTGTTGTCGCAGATCACCGGGCACATATCCCGGGCTTCGGTCAGAGCACCGGGGTTGTCGAGGTCGGTGAAAAAGTATGGATCTCCGGCATCGGATCGTCGAAGATCGCGTGCTTCCCGATCCGCTAGATACATGGCTTGCACATCCCGCGGGCGCGACCTGAAATGATGGGTGACGTGAGCGCAGCTGTGTTGGACGGAAAAGCCACCCGTGACGAAGTCTTTGTCGACCTGAAAGAGAGGGTGGACAAGCTCCGCGCCGCCGGGATCGTTCCCGGTCTGGGCACCGTGCTGGTCGGGGAAGACCCCGGCTCGCACGCCTATGTGCGGGGCAAGCACAACGACTGCGCCAAACTCGGCATCGCATCGATCCGCAAAGATCTGCCCGCCGACATCACCACAGAACAACTCAACGCGGTCATCGACGAGCTGAACGCCGATCCGGAGTGCACCGGATACATCGTCCAGCTCCCGCTGCCCAAGCACCTCGACGAGAACGCGGCCCTGGAGCGGATCGACCCCGCCAAGGATGCCGACGGACTGCATCCGATCAATCTGGGTCGGCTCGTCCTGGACGGCTCGGGGACCTCGTCCGATGCACCGCTGCCGTGTACCCCACGCGGCATCCTGCACCTGCTCCGCCGGTACGACGTACCGATCGCCGGATCCCACGTGGTCGTCGTCGGGCGCGGTGTGACCGTCGGACGCCCGATCGGGCTCCTGTTCACCCGCCGGACCGAGAACGCCACCGTCACCCTCTGCCACACCGGCACCGCCGACCTTGCCGCCGAGGTCTCGCGCGCCGACATCGTGATCGCGGCAGCCGGCGTGGCAGGCCTCATCACCGCCGACATGATCAAGCCCGGCGCCGCGGTAGTCGACGTCGGTGTCAGTCGAACAGATGCAGGTTTGGTCGGCGATGTCGATCCTGCGGTCTGGGATGTGGCCGGATACGTCTCACCGAATCCCGGTGGTGTCGGACCGCTCACTCGAGCATTCCTGATGGCCAACGTCGTCGAGCGCGCCGAAGCCACGTTGTCGCAGGGCTGACCCGGGATGAACAGCAGGTCGACCGCGGGTGAGGGGGCGGCAACGAGCGCACGGCGTGCGCGGGCCCGTCGTCTGCATCGTGTCCGGCAGCTGCGGTCTGTGCTGGTCCAGATACCTTTCATCGCCGTGATGGCACTGATCGTGGTGGCCGCCGTCTTCCTGATCTTCGACCGCTGGCGTCGCGGCACTTTTGTTCTCGGTTCTGCGGCGTTGCTCGCGGCACTTCTGCGGGCTGTGCTGCCGACCTCACGCGCCGGTCTTCTCGAGGTCCGGGGGCGTGTTTCGGACGTTTCCTCGATGGTGTTCGTCGGCGTCGCCATCCTCTGGTTGGCGACCTCGATCGACCCTTTGGGCACAGATTGATTACAATGGTTCCCGTTGCTGTAATCGTCTGTTGACTTTGCCGGTGCCAAAAAGTACTGGCATCGCCGCAGACAATGGCTGCAGGGGACTGTCCACCGAGCGACAGTGAATGGATCAGGGGTGTGAAGTCGGCATCATCTGGGCCCCAACCGAGCGATAGCGATCGGAATGAGGACCATGAGTACGTCACTGGGTTTGTCCGCAGGCAGTGGAATGATCCACTGTGTCCTGCTGTCGACCGATGACAATGGTCGCCAGAGCTCGATCAATCGCGTCATCGACGTCGACCTCACCGATGGTCTGACGCGGGCCGGCCGGGTGAACTCCGGTATCGATCTGATGCTGGCCAACGCTCAGGACCGCGGGAGCACGGTCGGACCGATCGGCGTTGCGTATCGCACCGACGAACACGCTCGTGAAATCGCTTCGCGTGGCACCGGCGTCAAGCGGCAGATCCAGTTGATCGCCGAAACAGAGGCAGTTGCGCACCAATTGGTTTCGACCGGCGAGATCAGCCGGTTCGTCTCGGTGCTCATCGTCGACCTCGGCGACACCGGGATGAGCATGTACACCCTGGATCCGGCGACCGGGCGGATCAGTGACCTGAAGCGCAGTGAGGCGATCTCGGGCGGGGCGCTCGACGCTCAGCTGATGCGGGCGCAGACCGCCAAAGGTCGTCTGCGCGGCCGCCGCAGGTCCACTGTGCTCAGTGCCTGCCGGACCGCGAAAGAAGAACTCTCGGTCAGCGCGTCGACCACGCTGACGATCGGTGGTTCGTCGGATACCGGCACCCTGACCCGATCGATGTTCGAAGACCTCATCCGGCCGATGGCGCAGGCCGCTGCCGCTGTCGTCGCCGACTACGCGACGGCCTCCCGCCCGGAGGCCATCGTGCTCATCGGTGGCCTGGCCAACATCCCTCTGGTTCGGGACCTCATCGTGAACAAGGTCGACGTCGAGGCGGTGCTACCGCAGGGGCCGGAATCGGTTGCGGCCACCGGCGCTGCCCGTCTGGCGGCGGTGAGTACTCGTCCCGCCGGACTGGCCTTCATCGGCGGACGCCGCAGCCGGGACTGGCTGTCGGCGGCGCCGCTGGCCATGTTCGGTGCGTTGCTCGCCGGTGCGTTGATGACCGTGTACGCGGTCGGATCGTCGCTTGCCGGCAACCCGTCGACACCGTCCGAGGCCCCGGAGCCCCCGGTATCGCCGTCCGCGATCGCCGAGGCGCCGTCGCCGACGACAACGACCGCCACCAATGCGCAGGTGACCTCCACACTGATGCCGACCCGGACACAGCCGACGGTGGAGGTGGCGTCGCCGGTTGCCGGTGGAAATCCGGGACCCGGTTGGGCGACAACCGAACTCGCACCGCCGGTGTCTTCTACGGATCCGCCGACGAGGACCCTGAGCCCATCGTTGATCCCGTTCCCGTTGCCGAGCATCACGTGGCCCCCGAATCTCGCACCGTCGACGCCGTCGACTCCATCGTCCCCGTCGTCTCCATCGACGCCCCCGCCGCCGCCGGAATCGACGACGCCAGATCCGCCCGTGGAGATCGCTCCTCCGTCTGAAGGGGAAGTGACTGCGTCGCCTGCGCCCGCGGCGCCGCCTCTTGTCGCCCCGCCGGAGTCACCGCAGTCCGGTGATCCGGCGGCGGATACGGTGCCGACCTCGCAGCCCGCGACCTGACAGTTCTTTTAGACCCGATTCGGCGTCGCCCGCACCCGACCGACCGCTGTATGAGCGGTCGGTCAGGGCCGGGTATCAGCCGCGGGCGAGGACGAGAGTCTTCTTGAGAAGGTCTGAGACCGCGTCGTATTCGGTGAGGAATCCGTCGTGGCCGTTGGCGGAATGCACCACATGCAATCCATCGACACAGCCGGGCATGAGCTCGGCCAACTCGATCTGCTGGCGCAGCGGGTAGAGCCGGTCGGAATCGATGCCACCGATCACAACGGGTACATGGCAGCTCCGCAGGGCGGCTTCCACGCCACCGCGGCCCCGCCCGACGTCGTGGTTGTTGAGCACCTCGGACAGCACCACATAGCTACCCGGATCAAACCGGCGGACCAGTTTGTCGGCCTGGTGCTCGAGGTAACTCTGCACCGCGTAGCGGCCACCGTGCAACGGATCTTCTTGTCCCTGAGGGAAGTTGGCGAACCGCTGGTCGAGTTCGGGTTCGCTGCGGTAGTACATGTGGGCGATGCGGCGGGCGATGCCGAGGCCGGACGTGGGGGTCCGGCCGGTGCCGTGATAGTCGCCGTTCTGCCAGTTCGCGTCGGCCTTGATCGCCGCGATCTGTGTTGTCTGCGTGCCGATCTGGTCGGCCGAGGCGCGAGCGCCGACGGCCAGGATCAAGCCGCTGCGCACTCGCTCTGGATAGCCGATGACCCACTCCAAGGCGCGTGCGCCACCCATCGAACCGCCGAGGACGGCTGCGACGGAATCGATCTGCAACGCATCGAGCAGGGCGACCTCGGCACGGACCTGATCGAGCACGGTGATGTGCGGGAACCGTGAACCCCACACCTGCCCTTCGGAATCCAGTGAGGCCGGGCCGGTGGAGCCGCCGCATCCACCGAGGACGTTCGCCGAGACGACACACCACTCGTCGGTGTCCACGGCGCCGCCCGGGCCGATCAGCCCGTCCCACCATCCGGGGGTGGGCTGATCGGGACCGGCGGGACCTGTTGCATGAGAGTCGCCGGTCAGGGCATGTAGTGCCAGAACAACGTTGTCGCGGGTGGGCGAGAGTGTGCCCCAGCGCTGAAACGCCAGGGTCACATTCTCGATCTGTCCACCGTTGTCCAACGAAATCGGGCCGACCGGCACACTGGTCAGCTGCCCATCGGGCAGGGATTCCCAGTCCGGATGAGTTCGTGGTGGCGTGTGCGGGTCGATACTCACCTCACTTGGCCGCAGCGAAGCCTGCGTCGAGGTCGGCGATGATGTCGACGACGTTCTCGATGCCGACGGCCAACCGGACCAGTCCGGGGGTGACGCCGGCGGCCAGCTGCTCCTCGGCGATCAGCTGCGAGTGGGTGGTCGATGCCGGATGGATGACCAGCGAGCGCACGTCACCGATGTTGGCGACATGGCTGTGCAGCACCAGTGCGTCGACGAACTTCTTGCCTGCGTCGACGCCGCCGACGATCTCGAAGCCGATGATCGCGCCCTGGCCGCGCGGAGCCAATTCCTGGCCCCGCTTGTACCAACGGGAGGATTCGAGGCCGGCGTAGGCCACCGACTCCACCTGGGGGTGCTCCTCGAGGTACTTGGCCACGGCCTGGGCGTTCGACACGTGGCGCTCGATCCGCAGGCTCAGGGTCTCCAGGCCCTGGGCGATGAGGAAGGCGTTGAACGGGGAGATCGCAGCACCGGTGTCGCGCAGCCACTGCACGCGCGCCTTGAGTGCGTAGGCCGGAGCGCCGAGGTCCGCGAAGATCGCGCCGTGGTAGCTCGGGTCCGGGGTGGTGAAGCCGGGGAACAGGTCGACGCCGTCACGCTGGCCGCGCCAGTCGAAGGTGCCACCGTCTACGATCACGCCGCCGATCGCGGTGCCGTGTCCGCCAAGGTATTTCGTGGCCGAATGCACCACGATGTCGGCGCCGTGTTCGAGCGGGTTGATCAGGTACGGAGTGGCGACGGTGTTGTCGACGATCAGTGGCAGACCCGCCTCGTGGGCGACGGCGGAGATGCCCGGGAGGTCGAGGATCTCGTTGTTCGGGTTCGAGATGGTTTCACCGAACAGGGCGCGGGTGTTGGGCTGGATGGCCGCGCGCCAGCTGTCGAGGTCTTCCGGGTCGTCGACGAAGCTGACCTGGATCCCGAGCTTGGGAAGTGTGTAGTGGAACAGGTTGTACGTGCCGCCGTAGAGACGGGGACTCGACACGACATGACCGCCGTTTTCGACGATGTTCAGGATCGCGTAGGTCTCGGCTGCCTGACCCGAGGCGACGAGAAGAGCCGCCACGCCACCTTCGAGGGCGGCGATGCGCTGTTCGACCGCGTCCTGCGTGGGGTTCATGATGCGGGTGTAGATGTTGCCCGGCTCGGCGAGTCCGAACAGGTTCGCGGCGTGCTCGGTATCGCGGAACGTATACGACGTTGTCTGGTAAATCGGCAGCGCACGGGCAGAAGTCGCCGAGTCCGGGCTCTGGCCGACATGGACCTGCTTGGTTTCAAAACTCCAGTTGTCAGCCGGATTGACGTCGGTGTCAGACATGTAGGACTTCTCTTTCATGGTCGGTGGACATCCAATTAGAGGGTCCGACCTTCCGGACCCCGCGCTTGCCGCGGCGAACCGCAACCTGGTCGTCACCCGGAGCACCCCACCGCGGTTGGAGGGTTGCCGGTCAGCTAGCCGGGGCTCATTGCTGACACTCAGGACCTGGCCAAAAGGATATAACACGCGGATCCTGCGCAAAAAAGCGTTCAGCGCACGGCGATTCTGCGGCTCGCCGTCGGCTGCGCCGTGCTGTACTACGTTCATGCGATTGGCCTTCGGCAAAGGTTGTCGTAACTTCAGTGAAGTTGCCTCAAATCACCCGAGGCCGTGTGCGATTCGAGACACCTGGGGCTGCTGTGAATGATGGTTCAAGACGTCGTCGGGCAGTCCCGACCCGTTCCGGTCGCCGGGTGACGGCGCTTGCGTCGGGGGCCGCGGCAGCCGCGCTGCCGGTACTGACCTTCCTCGGTAGTGCCCCGGCGCTCGCCACCGAAGCCCCGGCGGAGTGTGGCAACGGCGCCGTGTTCGTGGTGGCCGGAACCGGCGATCCGGAGTTCCTGCACACACGGGGAGTGGAGACCCGGTACATCGCCCAGGGTTATGTCGTCAAACGGGTCGACTATCCGGCGACATTCTGGCCGCTCGGTGCCCAGAGCTACGACGCCAACATCGAGGTCGGACAAGCCGTGCTCACCGATGATGTGGCGACCTATCAGGCCAGTTGCCCGGGCAAGCCTGCCGTCATCACCGGCTATTCGCAGGGCGCTCGAGTGGCCGGCGACGTACTGGCCGACATCGCGGCGGGTAAGGCGGATGGTGTCAGTGCCGACGGGGTGTCGGGCGAGCTCTATGCCGACCCGCGGCGACGCGGAACGAGCGCCGGCGCCGGGGCCGAGGTCAATCTCATCAATGCGTATCCGGGCGCGATGCTCGACGGTTCGCGCGACGGCGATTTCGGCGATGTGACGGTCTACTCGGTCTGTATCGACGGTGATGCGGTCTGCGACGTGCCCGACCCTCGGCGAGATCCGATCGGGGCGCTGGACGCGTTGCTGGGTTTCTGGGTCAAGCACTTCAGCTATGGCGACATCATGTCGGCGGGCCCGGGGGCGTCCGCCGGCGCCGATGGGGTGACCGTCGTCGAGGGCTCCGACGGGGCCACGGTGATCCTCGTCGGTGCCGATCCGTCACTGACCACCGTGCTGGCGCAGGTCGGACTACCCAACCTGCTGCGCCCGGTGATCCTCGATTTCCCGCGTCTCGAACCAGCTGTCATCCAGCCGATCTCGCGCGCGATCATGGGCTTGCTGCCGGCTCTGCCGCAGCTCGGGCACGGTGCGTATCTCACCGACCTGTACGCGATCCGGGACGCGCTGTCGGGGGACCCGGCGGCCTGGTCCGCGATCTTCGGGAGCGCGGTCAGCGTCGTCGAGTATCCGGTGAACTTCGTCCGGGACTGGGTGGCGGTGATCGATGCGGTCCTCGACCGGCGTGACCCGGATCTGGGGTTCATCGCGGCGCCGACGGTGCGCACCGTGGCCACTGCGGTGTTCGGTGCGGTGGTTCAGGCCAGGACCGAGCCGGCGGACCCGGCCGCTCACCCCGCCGTCGTCGACGATTCTCAGAAGGTCCTCGCCGTGGCGCCCGTTGGTCACTCGCCATCGGCCGATCACCCGCCCGAGTCGGCCGCAGTCGTTGCCGAGCCCGGTCGACATCGGGCGCCGGAGGGGCCGGCGGCGCCGGTGGTCGACGGGTTCACCACTACGCCGGGGTGGAATCAGCTCCCCGACACTGCCGATTCCGACCTGCCCGCCGATCCCGGCCGTACCGGTTCGGCGGACGATCAGGAACCGGAGACTCCGGCTCCGGCTGCAGTCGAAACGCCTGCCGCGACCGAGACAACGTCCATCGACGTGCCGGCCGACCTCGCCGTCACCCCGTAATCCGGGTCTCCCGCCACCGCGCGGACACGTCGATCTGTGGGTCAGTTCACGTCCGATCCCGGAATGAGCCGTGACCCCGACGGGGTTGACACCGTAGTTGCCCCGGCAATGAATTGCCCCGGCAGTGTCGCCGTCGCCCCGATCGACTTCGAGAGGTTCACCCATGTCTGCTGTCAGCACCGTCGCCCCCGAATCCTCGGGGGCGGTGCGGAGCGGTAGACGCAGCGCCATCCTGGCCCTGTCACTCGGCGCATTCGGTATCGGGACCACCGAATTCGTCGCGATGGGGCTGCTGCCCCACATCGCCGACTCGCTGGGCACCACCGAACCGACAGCCGCACATGTGATCTCCGCCTACGCGCTCGGCGTCGTGGTGGGTGCCCCGACGATCGCTGCACTGACCGCGCGAATGCCGCGACGCACCCTGCTGATCGCGCTGATGGTCGCGTTCACCGTCGGCAATGTCGCCACCGTCCTCGCCCAGAACTACGGCATGCTGATCGTCGCCCGCTTTGTCGCCGGACTGCCACACGGCGCCTACTTCGGGGTCGCGGCGCTGGTCGCCGCACATCTGGCGGGCCCCGAGTCCAGGGCGAAAGCGGTGGGTCAGGTGATGATCGGTCTGAGCGTCGCCAACGTCGTCGGGGTGCCCGCGGCGACCTGGCTCGGTGGTGCCGTCGGTTGGCGGGCCGCCTTTGTGGTGGTGGCCGTCATCGGGTTGTTGACGATTGTGGCCCTGTTCATGTTCCTGCCCGCACTCTCGGACATGAAGATCACCAATCCGATGACCGAACTCGGTGCGTTGAGACGCCCGCAGGTGTGGTTTGCGCTCCTCATCGGCATCGTCGGATTCGGTGGGATGTTCGCCTTCTACACCTTCATCAGCACCACGCTGACCACCGTCTCGGGCGTCTCCGAGTCGCTGGTCCCGTTTGCCCTGATGTTGTTCGGTCTGGGCATGGTCGCCGGCAACATCCTCGGCGGTGTCCTGGCCGATCGCGGTGTGGTGAGGGCGATCCTCATCAGTCTGGTCTCCATCGTGATCGCGCTCACCGCTTTCGCCGTGCTGGCGAGCAGTGCCTGGGCCGCGCTGATCCTGACCTTCTTCATCGGATTGACCGGGATCGCGCTGACCCCGGCGCTGCAGATCCGGTTGATGGATGTCGCCGAGGACGCTCAGACACTGGCCGCGGCCCTGAACCACTCGGCGCTGAACATCGCGAACGCGGGTGGGGCGTGGATGGGTGGACTGGTGATCGCGGCCGGATACGGATACCGCGCACCGTCGCTGCTCGGCGCCGGGCTGGCGGTCGCCGGACTCGTTGTCCTCGGGCTTGCGATGTTGTACGCCCGCAGACCCGCTGTCACAGGCCGCACGTAGGCTCGCCCGACGTGACCACAATCGTGACGACGATCAACGTAAACGGCATCCGCGCCGCGGTGAAGCACCGTTCGGAGCGCAATCTGGGGCTGATCCCTTGGCTGCGTGAGACCACGTCGGACCACGTCTTGCTCCAGGAGACCCGGGCCACCGAGGAGCAGGTCGCCGAAGCACTCGCCCCGGCCCTCGACGACGGTTGGTTCCTGAGTCTCAGCGAGTCGTCGGTCAAGGGCCATTCGGGTGTGGCGATCCTGTCCCGCACCGCACCGGACAAGGTGCGCAAAGGTTTCGGCAGCGATGAGTTCGACGCCACCGGGCGCTACATCGAAGCCGATTTCGGAACCCTGACGGTGGCCAGTCTGTATCTGCCCAAGGGTGCGAGCGACGGCCCGAAGCGCGAGGCGAAGTTCCGCTTTCTCGACGAGTTCGGAGCGCACCTGGGCGCACTCGGCCGCAAGCGCCGGGGTGTCGTGGTCGGTGGCGACTGGAACATCGCGCCCACCGCCCTGGATCTGAAAAACGCCAAGGGCAACGTGAAGAACCCCGGCTTCCTGCCGGAGGAACGCGCCTGGGTGGCCGGGATCCTGGACTCCGGGTGGACTGACGTGGCCCGCGATCTCGCCGGCGAGGTCGCCGGGCCGTACTCCTGGTGGAGCTGGCGCGGCAAGGCATTCGACAACGATTCGGGCTGGCGCATCGACTATCAGCTCGCCAACAAGACGATGGCCGCTGCGGCGACCAAGTCCTGGGTCGACCGCGCCGGTGCCTACGATCTGCGGTGGTCAGACCATGCTCCGGTCACCGTGGAGTACGCCTGAGGGGCGAGCGGGCCAAACGTCCAAGCGCGGTGTGTGTGAAATGCGGTGGCGGCCGGATGAGAGAATTCGGTGGTGATGCAATCGGCAAGCGAAACCAAGCCCGCCCGGCGCAAGCGAGTGCTGTCGGGTATCCAGCCCACCAGTGATTCCTTTCATCTCGGGAACTATCTGGGCGCGGTCCAGCAGTGGGTGAGGTTGCAGGACGAGTTCGAGCAGGCGTTCTACTTCATCCCCGACATGCACGCGATCACCACCGCCCACGACCCCAAGGCGTTGCGGGATCGCTCGCGACGCAGCGTCGCCCAACTGCTGGCGCTCGGCGTCGATCCGGCCCGCTCGACCATCTACCTACAGTCACATGTGCCGCAGATCGCCCAATTGACCTGGGTGCTCTCGTGTCTCACCGGTTTCGGCGAGGCCGGCCGGATGACGCAGTTCAAGGACAAGTCGGCGAAACAGGGCACCGATCACGCCAGTGTCGGGCTGTTCACCTACCCGATCCTGATGGCCGCCGACATCCTCACGTTCCAGGTTGATCAGGTACCGGTGGGCGAGGATCAGCGCCAGCACCTGGAGCTGACCCGGAATCTGGCCCAGCGCTTCAACTCTCGGTTCGGCAAGACGTTCATCGTTCCCGAGGCCTACATCGTCGCGGAGACCGCGAAGATCTATGACCTGCAGAACCCGTCGGCGAAGATGAGCAAGTCCGCCGAGTCCGACTCCGGGTTGATCAATCTGCTCGACGATCCCAAGCGGTCGGCGAAGAAGCTCCGGTCGGCGGTCACCGACAACGGCCGGGAGATCGTCTTCGACCGGGAGAACAAGCCGGGCGTGAGCAACCTGTTGACGATTCAGTCGGCACTGACCGGCAAGTCGGTCGACGATCTGGTCGCCGGATACGACGGCCAGGGTTACGGCCAGCTCAAGGTGGACACCGCCGAGGCACTGACCGAGTTCGTGACCCCGTTGCGGGCCCGTTTCGACGAACTGCTGTCCGATCCGGCGCAACTCGATCAGATCCTGGCCGCGGGCGCGCAGACGGCCCGCGAAGTGGCCTCACGAACGTTGGCAACGGTCTATGACAAGGTGGGATTTGTAGCTCCAGTGCCGCTCGACTGAGACCGAACGGGGAACGACATGCCACAGGCTCGCGCCGGTGCAAAGCTCAAGCCACGGGCATCCGATCAAGGCCAGGACGAACGCACCCCGGGTGTGATCACCACGCCGGGCGCGGCCGACAAGCCGTCGTTCCTCGACAAACAGCGCGCACGGTATCCGTGGTTCGACCACCTGATGGAGGCGGCGAACCGGTACCAGAGTTCCAAGGGCGACTATTTTGCCGCCGGGGCAACGTACTTCAGCGTCTTCGCGCTGTTCCCGTTGCTGATGATCGGGTTCGCCGTCGCCGGTTTCGTCTTCGCCAACAACGAGGAGTTGCTCGACAAGGCGAAGGACAAGATCGCCGACTCGGCGGACGGCAGCATGGGCGAGCAGCTCACCGACCTGATGGACCAGGCCATCGAGTCGCGGGCCACGATCGGTGTCCTCGGCCTGCTGATCGCCCTCTACGCCGGACTCGGGTGGATGGCGAATCTGCGGAACGCGCTGACCGTGCAGTGGGGTTCAGAACCCGAGACGCCCGGCATGGTGAAGACCAAGTTGTCCGACCTCGGTGCCCTGCTCGGCCTCTTCCTGGCCATGATCGTCACCTTTTCGCTGTCGGCGCTCTCCAGCAGCGGTCTGGTCCACCAGATCTTGGAATGGGTGAGCGCTGACGACCTCCCCGGTGTGTCGTGGGCGGTCCGGGCCATCTCGCTCGTGCTCTCGATCCTGGCGTCGTGGTTGCTGTTCACCTGGGTCATCGCCAAACTGCCCCGGGTGGCACTGCCACTGCGCAACGCGTGGAAGGCCGGCCTGCTCACCGCCGTGGTGTTCGAGATCTTCAAGCAGGTGGGGAGCTTCTACCTCAAGTCCGTGGTGAGCGGCCCGGCCGGTGCCACGTTCGGCCCGATTCTGGGCATCATGGTTTTTGCTTTCATCACCACCCGGATCATCCTGTTCGCCACCGCGTGGGCGGCAACCGATCCGCGCAACCGGAAGTACGAACCGACCCTGGTACCGGATCCGGTGGTCATCAGCCCGCGGGTCGTGGTCCGGGAAGGACTGTCCGGTCGTGGGGCGGTGGCCGCAGTCGGTGCCGGTGTGATTGCGGCGTTGGGTATTTCGGCGGCATCGCGGCGTAGACGTTGACCACCGCCTGATTCGGTGTGCGAGGTGTTCAGGAACGCCTGTTCAGGCGTAGCCCGGCGTAGACCAGCGCCACCACGATCAGTGCACCCGTCAGCCCGATGACCAGCTTGGCAGTGCCCGAGGCTCCATCGGACCTGAGCCCGTCGGCCGATGCCATGTCGCCTCCGGTACCGCCGGTGCCCGGGGCGTCGGTTTCGGAGAGTTCTTCGTCGAGGTCGTCGGGCCCGTCGACCAGGACGCCGATGTTCTGATCGGCCGGCTGGGCGAAGCCGTAGTCCAGCATCGCCCCGGCCTGTCGCCAGAAGGATCCATAGCTGTCGTTCAGTCCGTACATCTGGACGACGAGAATCTGGCGACCATCACGTTCTGCCGCTCCGACAAAGGTTTTGCGGGCATCGTCGGTGTATCCGGTTTTGCCTGCGATGGTTCCCTCGTAGTCGTACAACAGTTGGTTCATGTTGTAGAGGTCGATTCCCTGGGCTGCGGCCGGGTCTGCCGCCGGCGTGGTTTCGGTGGAGTATCCGTCGATTGCGGGTGCCTCGGGCGGTGTCTGGGTGGGCATGCCCGGATAGCCGGGGAAGTGGGCCTGATCCTCCTGTGAGATCTCGACGAAGTCGGGATTGTTCAGGGCCGCTCTGAAGATCAGGGCTTCGTCGTACGGCGATGTGGTCATTCCCGGGGCGTCGAGTCCTGAGGGGGAGGCCGCGCGGGTGTCCTTCGCGCCGAGTTGCTGCGCCATCGTGTTCATCTTCGCGACGGTGGCATCGGTCCCGCCCAACGCGCGGGCCAGGGCGTTCGCGCAGTCGTTGCCGGACACCAGGATCAGTCCGGTCATCAGGTCACGGACCGTATAGGTGCCACCGGGACCGACCCCGGCGGCGTCACCTTCGATCTCGTCGTCTTCCCGGGTGCCGGTGACGGTGGAGTCGAGGTCCAGTTCGTCGAGCACCACAAGCGCCAGGAGCACCTTGATGGTGCTGGCCGGCCGGTAACGCCCGTGCGGGTCTTTGGCGGCCAGCACGGTTCCGGCGGTCAGATCGGCGATCAGCCAACCCGTCGCGGTCAGACCCGGTGGCGGTGGTGCGGCACCGTCGGCGAGCACGACACCACAGCCGCCGAGCTCGTCGCCACCGACCGGCGGGTCGGGGACCGGGAGCGGCGTAGGTGTGGCGGACCCGGCCGGGACCACCTCCGATTCGTCGATCGGAGGCACCGGTGTGGTCTTGTACGGGCACGCATCGGTCACCGTTTCGGGCGCGGGCGCCGCGCCGATCGGGGGTGCCGTTGTCACGGGTTCGGCCCCGGCCGGTCCCGGACCACCGATACCGGTGAACAGCAGTGCCGCAGCCAGGAAGGCGGCGGCGTGCGTCATGGGTCGCTTCATCGCACCGGACGATACAGCTGTTCGCGCCTGTGGGCGCTCCACTGCGTCGGTGATTTGGCTGAATGACCACCTCCGGTTTGCTTTTGCCGGGCTGATGGCTACGGCGATGGGTGGATTGTGAACCCTTTGCCGTGGACTTCAATGCCGTTCGTCGGCGAACCCTCGAATACTCGCCGGGCTTGCCGGTTCCCATGCGACCAGGGGCCGCGGCGTTTCGACAACCGAATATCCCTTTGCATCGCCGGTGATGATCGTGGACCGGTCCCGATCGACGCCGATGGGGACGTCGCCGGCAAGTGTCACGCGATTGACTCGCCGGAACTGGTCGCCGAAGTCGGCCACACCGTAGTGCTGGGTGGAACGGTTGTCCCAGATCGCGACGTCCCCTGCGTTCCAGTTCCAGCGAAAGGTGTTGTCGGGACGCTCGATCCGTGCCTGGAGCAGCCGCAACAGGTCGGCGGTCTCGGAGGTCTTGAAACCCGAGAACGACTTGACGAAGTGCCCGAGGGTCAGCGCCCGCTCACCGGTCTCGGGGTGCACCCGGACCGCCGGGTGCTCGGTCTCGAAGACGGTCTTGACGAACTCTTCTCGGTACGCCGGGTCGGAGCTGTCGCCGACGGTGAGGTGTTCGGCGTAGTCGTAATCGTTGGTGTGAACGGCCCGCAACCGGTCGACGAGTGCTCGCATCGGTCGGGGGAGGTTGGCGTATGCGGCCACCGTGGATGCCCACATCGTCGCGCCGCCGTACGTGGGGCGGACGGTCGCGCGCAGCACGGAGATCTTGGGGATGCGATCGACGAACGAGACGTCCGTATGCCAGGAATTCGCGGCACCTTCGAGGGGGAGCAGGTCCTCGCCGCGCGAGAGGACCGTCGGATGCGCCTTGGTGGGCGTGCCCAGGAGGGAGGCGAACTCGTACTGGACCCTGTCGTCGAAATGGTGTTGACCGGTGAAGACGACGGCCTTGTGAGTGGCGATCACGGTCCGAATGGCCTGCACCGTCGCGTCGTCGAGGTCGCCGGACAACCGGATGCCATCGACCCGGGCGCCGAGGTGTTCACCGAGTTTGGTCACCGTCAGGGTGGGAAGTGCCGACCGGGTGGAAGCGGCGGCTGGGGTTTCGACGAGGGCGGTCATGAACCCAGTTTTGCTCCAACCGGCGGGCGTCGACACCTTAAGGCGCACCCTGATCGAAAGTCGGTGGCGGCCGGTCCCTCACCCCTTGGTGATGAAACCTTCGGAGATCATCCAGTCCCGGGCCACGATCGCCGGATCCTTGCCGTCGACGTCGACCTGCTTGTTGAGCTCGGTGATCACCTCGTTGGTGAGAGCGGCCGTGACCGGCGCCGTGACCTCGGCGATCTCGGGGTGCTTCTCGAAGAAACTCGCCTTCATCGTGACGGACGGGTTGTAGTGCGGGAAGAACTGCTTGTCGTCGGTCAGCACCACGAGGTCGAGGCCGGCGATCCGGCCGTCGGTGGTGAACACCTCGCCGAACTTGCACTGCGTTCCCGTCGAGGTCGCCTGATAGATGATCCCGACCTGAAGAATCGGGGTGTCGGCCTTCGCCGGATCGAATCCGTAGGCGGCGGCCATACCCGGGTATCCGTCCTGGCGGGCGCGGAACTCGGTGTCCACACAGGTGGCGGCCGCGGCCGGGTCGCGGTTGACCAGTTCCGCATACTCGGTGAGGTTGGTGACGCCGGTGTCGTCGATCACCTTCTTGCTCGCGGCCAAGGCATATGTGTCGTCCATCGGGCCCGGCTCGAGCCACACCATGTCATTTCTTTCGAGGTCCTCGTCGCGCACGGCCTCGAACTGTTCGCGGGTGTCGGCGATCGGTTTCTCGTGGCCGAGATAGTTGATCCAGGCGTTACCCGTGAACTCGTAGGCGACGTCGACCTGATCGGCGATCTGGGCATCGCGGGTACTGCGCGAACCCACGATCCCGGTCATGTCCCGGACATCGGCCCCGGCCGCCACGAGGGTGAACTCGAGAATGTATCCCAGGATCACCTGCTCGGTGTATTCCTTGGAGCCCACGGTGATCTCGACACCCTTGAGCCCCTCGTTCTCGGTGATCGAACCCGGGCCGACCTCGAGGGGGACGGCACCGCCCGAGGACAGTCCACAGCCGAGCGCGACCACGCAGACGATCGCACAGAGGACCGGCTTGAGCAGCCGGCCGGTTCGGGACACCGTTGTCATGCTCGTATCCCCTTCGGTCCGAGGTAGTACTCGGCCAGCGCGCCGACCCAGTCCACGAGTAGCGCCAGGCATACCGCCAGGACGCTGCCCAGGACCAGGGTCACGTTGTCCCGCAATTTGTATCCGGTGTCGATCAGCACCCCGAGTCCGCCGGCATTGACGAGGAAGCACAGGGTCGCGGTACCGACGGCCAGGACCAGCGAGGTCCGGAGGCCCGCGAGGATGTACGGCACCGCCAACGGCAATTCGACGCGGAAGAGAATCGATGACCCGGACATGCCCTGCCCCTGGCCGGCGTCGATGAGTGACTTGTCGACCTGATCGATGCCGAGGATGGTGCTGCTGAACACCGGGAGCAGCGAATACACCGCGATGGGCAGGACACCGATCCAGAAACCCGTCTCGCCGGTCCACAGGAAGAGCAGGACCAACAGGCCGACCGCCGGTGCGGCCTGCCCGATGTTCGCCACACCGATGAACGGTGGTCGCAGGAAGCGGACCGGGCCGCGGGTCACCAGGATTCCGAGGGGGACTCCGACGAGGACGACGATGGCCGCGACCGTGATCGTGATCAGCAGATGCTGCCAGAGGAGGGTACTGACGTTGCCGGCGTTGATGTTCACCTTTTGCGTGGCGGTCAGGTCCCGGTTGAACGCCCAGAAGATGACCGCAACCGCGACGATCACCACGAGGATCGGCTGGATGATCAGGCGCAGCCGGTCCGCCACGCTGATCGAGGTCGGCGGCGTCTCGACGGCCGCGGTCATGACGTGACGTCCCCGGCGGCCGTCGCGGTGGACGGCGCATCCCGCAGTGTGGTGATGGTCGAGATCAGGGTCTCCAATGTCACCACTCCCTGATACCGGTTGCCCGCGCCGGCAACCACGGCCGACGCGTGGTCCTCGGCGAGCATCGCCTCGAGCGCGTCCTGCAGGGTGGCCTGGATGCTGATCACCTCATCGAGGGGCTCGGCGAACTCGTCGACGGTGCGGGCCTGTCGCAGCCGACTCTCGCGCACCCAGCTGACCGGGCGCTGCCGATCGTCGAGGATCACGGCCCAATCATGCTCACCGCCGGCGAGTTCGGCGCGCAGCGCGTCGACATCGTCGCCGACGTGCGCGGTGGGTCTGGCCTCGAGGTCGATGTCCTTGACCCGGACCAGACCGAGTTGACGCAGTGAGGCACCGGTTCCCACGAACCCGGCCACGGTGTCATCGGCGGGATTGGCGAGAATCGCCTGCGGCGTGTCGTATTGCAGGATCTTCGACTGCTGACCGAGCACCGCGATGCGGTCCCCGAGTTTGACCGCCTCACCGAAGTCATGGGTGACGAACACGATGGTCTTGCCCAATTCGCTTTGCAGACGCAGGAGTTCGTCCTGCAGAGAGCTGCGGGTGATCGGGTCGACTGCGCCGAAGGGTTCGTCCATCAGGAGGACGGGCGGATCGGCCGCCAGAGCCCGTGCGACACCGACCCGTTGTTGCTGACCGCCGGACAACTGTCGTGGGTAACGCCCGGCGTACTGTGCCGGGTCGAGTCCGACCAGATCGAGCAGTTCCTCGACGCGCGCGGCAATGCGTTTCTTGTCCCACTTGAGCAATCCCGGGACCAGCCCGATGTTCTGACGGATCGTCATGTGCGGGAAGAGCCCGGCCTGCTGGATCGAGTAACCGATCGAGCGTCGCAATTCGGTGGGTTTGATCGACAGGGCGTCCTTGTCGCCGATGGTGATCTTGCCGGACGTGGGCTCGCTGAGCCGGTTGATCATCCGCATGGTGGTGGTTTTGCCACACCCGGAGGGACCGACGAGGACGACGACGTCGCCGGCCGGGATGTGCAATGAAACATCGTCCACCGCGGGCGTTTTCGACCCCGGGTAGATCTTCGACACGTGTTCGAGGGTGATCTGCACCCCGGTCGGGTTTGCTGAGCGCAGGCCGCTCGACGCTGAGGACTGTTCTGTCATCGGATGCCTTTCGACGTGGTGAGCCGTCCGAGGAGTACGTAGAGGGCGTCGAGAGCGAGGGCGAGTACAACGATCAGCAAGGTGCCGGACAGGGCCATGGGCACCGCGGTCGGACTGCCGACCCGGGCCAGGCCGGCGAAGATGAGATTGCCCAGCCCCGGACCCTTGACGTACGCGGCGATGGCGAGGACGCCCATGGCCATCTGGGTGCTCAGTCGCATCGCGGCCAGGATCGCCGGCCACACCAACGGCAATTGGACCCGGACAAGGGTGATGACGCCGCCCATCCCGATACCCCGGGCGGCGTCGATGAGTGCCGGCTCGATGTTGTTGAGTCCGACGATGGTGTTACGGATGATCGGGAGCAACGAGTACAGCACCAACGCGATCACCGAGGGCAGGACACCGAGACCGACGAGCGGGATGAGCAAACCCAGCAGGGCGAAGGACGGGACGGTCAGGATGGCGCTGGACAACGATGTGGCCAGGTTGGCCGCGATGTCGCTGCGATAGGTGAGCAGACCGACCACCACACCGATCACGGTCGCGATGAGGACGCTTTGGAGCACTGCGCTGACGTGCTGATAGGAATCGAACACCAGCTGAGATCGGTGTGAGGTCATGTAATCCCACAAAGCGTTCAACCGTGCCCCCCGCTCTCTACTCGTCGTCCCCGCCGTCCATACCCGAACACCGGCACCGACAAACCCTCGGCGCGCTCAACACAATGTTGGCCTATTTTCGCGTCCGCGAACGCACGACTTCCAGTCTTCGGGTAGATCAATTCGTTTCGATGACATTTGTCATGGCTCTGGCATGAGTATCCGTTCGGCTTTTGATGATCGGGCGCACTGGTGGGGTCAACAGATGTGGGTGAGCCTTGAAGGCATGACGGCAACACATCGCAACCACCGAATTCATCCGCCGAGTCATCGCGAAACAGGCGCGCAATCAAGCAGTTTCGAAAATCTGATCAAAGACATCCATCGGATCGGCCCGGCACCCGTGGGCGGCCGAACGTGGGGGCAATGATGAAGACCGTGATCAGCGCCCGAGGGTTGCGCCGCACCTACGGCCAGGGCAAGGACGCATTCGAGGCGGTCAAGGGCGTCGATCTCGAGATCGCGGAGGGCGAGGTGTTCGCCCTGCTCGGCACGAACGGTGCCGGAAAGACGTCGACCTTTGACGTGCTGGAAGGGCTTGTCGCACCGTCTGCCGGCGAGGTCGAGGTCTTCGGCCTCGATCCACGCCGAGACCGCAAATTGGTGCGCCCGCACGTGGGCATCATGTTGCAGTCCGGCGGGCTACCTGCCGAGTTGACCGTCAGCGAGACCTTGGAGATGTGGCGCGGCACCAGCTCGAATCCGACCACCGTGGCCGCAGTCTTGGCGCAGGTCAACCTCACAGACCGCGTCCACGTGCGTGTCGGAGCGCTGTCCGGCGGTGAAAAGCGCCGCGTCGACCTTGCCTGCGCGTTGCTGGGGCAGCCCCGGTTGCTCTTCCTCGACGAACCGACCACCGGTCTGGATCCGGAAAGTCGTCGCGCCACATGGCGTTTGCTGACCGAGCTCAAGGCCTCCGGGGTGACGATCGTCCTGACCACGCACTACCTCGACGAGGCCGAAGAACTTGCAGACCGCATTGCGATCATGCACAAGGGCCAGATCGCCCGCCGCGGAACACTCCGTGACATCGTCGACGAGCATCCTGCGCGAATTGTCTTCGACCATCCCGGTCCGGCTCTGCCGGCGATGACCGGCGCGCGAGTCGACGCCCAGGAGCGCGTTACCGTATACACCCACGACCTGCAGGGTCACCTCTCTGAATTGCTGGCCTGGGCTGGAGGCCGTGGCCTGCAATTGGGTGGCCTCGAAGCCCGTGCCGCGTCCTTGGAATCGGTCTTTCTCGAGGTCGCAGCCGATCCGGCCGTCGCGTCGAAGTCCACCCCCGACCTGATCGGAGCACACCGATGATCAGCAGTACCGTACTTACCTCAGGCGGCTACGGGCGGCGTCCGCTGAGCGCTCTGGCCAAGGCGGAGTACCAGCAGTTTGTCCGCAACAAAACCCTCGTGGTGCTGGGAACAGTGTTCCCGGTGGTGCTTCCGCTGACGACGTACTTCATCGCCCGCGGTGAGTCCGGTGCCACAGCGGAGGTCGCGACCACGGGCCTGGAGATGTTCGCGTTGATGGCTTTTCTGTTCGTGCAGTACTACTCGGTGCTGTCGATGGTCACCACCCGCCGTGGGGAAGGAGTATTGAAGCGGCTGAGAACGGGTGAGGCAGCCGATTGGCAGATTCAGACCGCCCCGGCCGTGCCCGGCGCCCTGCTCACCGTGATCGGTGGTGTGATCGTTTCGGGAGTGATCTACGGCGCCGGTGCGCCCGCGCCCGTCAATCCAATCGCGCTGGTCATCGCGATGGCCGGTGGAATCATCGTCTTCTCGCTGCTCGGCCTGGCGACGAGTGTGGTCACCAAGAACGCGGAGGCAGCGCAGATCACCTCACTACCGGTGATGATGCTCGCGATGGCCGGCCTCGCATCGATCCGTGGCATCCTTCCCGATCGCCTCGGCGATGTGGTCTCCTGGACACCGTTTGCGGCTCTGTCCGAACTGATCTCGGTCGGCGCCTCCGGCCTGCCGGCCACTGCCGACGAGTCTGCCGCCACGCTCGATTTCGCGGGCACGTTCGGCGAGATGGCACAACCTCTTGCGACACTGGGCATATGGATCGCACTGTCGCTCGCAATCGTCTCGACAAGGTTCCGCTGGGACGACCGTGGATGACCGGGGTGGCGTCCCGGTGGCGGGAGCTGTCGGGGTCGGCGAAGTTCCGGCTCTGCAGTCAGCTCATACTCCTGTCCTCCATCGTCGTAGGGGTGGTCGTTTCGGTGGACAGAACGGGCGACGTTCCGTGGTCGGCGGCCGGGATCGTCATCTCCGGGGCCGCAGCTCTTCTCGCCCTGCAGACCCGGCCCGAGCTGTCGGCATGGCCCAACGTCGGACCGCGCAGTTGGGCACTACCGGTCGGATCCGCAATGTTCCTCGTGGTCTGGCTGTTCTGTGCGATCATGGCCAACCTGGCCACCGACGAATCCGACATCGACGCCGCACAGACGGTCGGCAACTTTGCCGCACTGCTGTCGATGCTGTCGATCATTCCTTTCTTGCGGGGCAAGTGGTGGTTCGTCCTCGGCGTCAGCATCGCCACCGGCGCAGCGTTCGAGGCTTCTGCGCCGTCGGCGCTCCGGGTGGCCGCGACCACGTTCTTCATCGGCGCCTTGTTCGTCGCCACCACGCTGTTGACGATGTGGGGCCTGGAGGTGGTCGACGAGCTGGAGCACACCAAGGCCGTCGAGGCCCGGTTGCAGGTTGCCGAAGAGCGATTGCGTTTCGCCCGGGACCTGCACGATGTGGTCGGTCGCGGATTTTCCGCCATTGCAGTCAAAAGTGAACTCGCCGCGACGCTTTCACGTGCCGGAGCGGGTGACCGGGCGGCCGGCGAGATGGATGAGGTGAAGGCACTCGCCGTCGAATCGATGAACACGATGCGCGAGCTGGTCCATGGCTATCGCGGCATCAACCTCGAAGGTGAGGTTGCCGGTGCCCGTTCACTCCTGGCCGCGGCGGGTTGCCTGCTTGTTGTCGAAGGTGATCCGGCCAAGGTGCCCGCACGTTTCCATGAGGTGGCGGCATGGGTGGTGAGGGAGGGTACCACCAACATCGTCAGACACTCAGCCTCGACTTCGGCGACCCTCTCGATCGGTGCAGGGGGAATGTCGCTGCGTAACAACGGTTCCCGTAAGGAAGTGGTGGAAGATCCCGGCGAGCATTCCGGACTTCGTGGCCTGTCGGAGCGTCTCGCGCATGTCGGTTCTGGCCTTGAAGCCACCATGAGCGGAGAGACTTTCACGCTTGAAATACTCTGGGAGAAAAAGTGATTCCGGTACTGATGGCCGACGACGAAACCCTCATCCGCACTGCCATGGCGGCCATGCTCGACCTCGAAGACGATCTCGATGTCGTCGCGAACGTCGGGTCGGGTGAAGAACTCCTGACCATGTGGCGACAACGTGTCGCCGAAGACCGGCCCCTTGCCGTCGCGGTAATCGACCTGCGGATGCCGGGGATCGACGGCATCGACACCGCCACCGAGCTTCTCGCGTTGACTCCGGGCGCCGGCATCCTGATAGTCACCAGTCACGGCCGGCCGGGTTACCTCAAACGTGCGCTCACCACGGGCGTGCGGGGCTTTCTGCCCAAGACGACGTCGGCTGCCACTCTTGCCGAGGTCATCCGCACGGTTCACGGCGGCGGCCGCCATGTCGATCCGCAGCTGGCCGCCGAAGCGATCAGCGCCGGCGACACGGTGCTGACCGCGCGTGAAGCCGACGTCCTCGAGTTCGCCATCGATGGTTCCTCGGTGGACGAAATCGCCACGCGCGCACGCCTGTCGGTCGGGACCACCCGTAACTACCTGTCATCGGCAATGGCGAAACTGGGTGCATCGAACAGGTACGAGGCGGCCCTCAAGGCCCGCAGACTCGGATGGATCTGAGCCGGTGCCTGCCGGTGTCGCCCGGTGCTCTGGTGCTCAGATCTTCGTGTACGCCTCGGTCAGCACCGAACGCAGGATCTGTTCGATCTCGTCGAACTCGGCCTGTCCGCAGGTCAGTGGGGGAGCGAGCTGGACCACCGGGTCTCCCCGGTCGTCGGCGCGGCAGTAGAGTCCGGCGTCGAACAGTGCGGTGGACAGGAAATCACGCAGGACCCGCTCGGATTCGTCCGGTGTGAACGTCTCCTTGGTGGCCTTGTCCTTCACCAATTCGATCCCGTAGAAGTAGCCTTCGCCGCGGACATCGCCGACGATGGGTAGATCACTGAGTTTGTCGAGCGTCCGCCGGAAGTCCGGGGCGAGTTGCTTCACCCGGTCGTTGAGACCTTCGCGTTCGAAGATGTCGAGGTTGGCCAGTGCGACCGCCGCCGAAACCGGATGTCCGCCAAAGGTGTAACCGTGGGCGAACGAGGTGGCGTTGTCGTTGAAGGGCTCGAACAGGCGATCGGTGGCGATCATCGCGCCGATCGGTGAGTAACCCGAGGTCATGCCCTTCGCGCAGGTGATGATGTCGGGGACGTAGTCGAAGTCGCTGCAGGCGAACATCGATCCGATTCGGCCGAAAGCGCAGATCACTTCATCGGAGACCAGCAGCACATCGTGCTTGTCGCAGATCTCCCGAACCCGCTGGAAGTATCCGGGCGGTGGCGGGAAACAGCCGCCGGCGTTCTGTACCGGTTCGAGGAAGACCGCGGCGACCGTGTCCGGTCCCTCGAACTCGATGGCCTCTTCGATGCGGTTGGCGGCCCAGAGACCGAACTCCTTGGGGTCGTCGCCGTGTTCGCCGGCCCGGTAGATGTTGGTGTTCGGAACGCGGAACGCTCCCGGCGTGAGTGGCTCGAAGGCTTCCTTCAGCGCCGGGATGCCGGTGATCGCCAGTGCGCCCTGCGGTGTGCCGTGATAGGCGATCGATCGCGAGATCACCTTGTGTTTACCGGGTTTTCCGGTCAGTTTGAAGTACTGTTTCGCGAGCTTCCAGGCGCTTTCCACGGCCTCACCACCGCCGGTGGTGAAGAAAACCCGGTTGAGGTCGCCCGGTGCGTAGTCCGCCAGGCGTTCGGCCAATTCGATGGCCGGCGGTGTCGCGTACGACCAGAGGGGGAAGAAAGCCAGTTCCTTGGCCTGCTTGGCCGCGGCCTCGGCGAGCTCGACGCGGCCGTGTCCGGCCTGCACCACAAACAGTCCCGACAGGCCGTCGAGATAGCTGCGGCCGCGATCGTCGAAGATCCGGACGCCCTCGCCGCGGGTGATGACCGGCGGGGTGGTGGTGTCGCCGTGCCTGGAGAAGTGGCCCCACAGGTGGCGGGCCGAGCGGTCGCCAAGGGTGGTGGTGTTGTTCTCGACTGCGGTCATCGGGTACCCCAATTGTATTGTTGTTTGACCAGTTTCAGGTAGACCAGGGTCTCTGTCCCGGTCACGCCAGGCTGCGATCGCACCTTTTTGTTCAGTACCTCGAGCAGGTGTTCATCGTTCTCGCAGACCACTTCGATGACCACATCGAATGATCCGGCGGTCAGGACCACGTAGTCGATCTCCTCGACCTCCGCGAGTGCCTCACCCAGGGCCGCGGTGTCTCCGGTGCAACGGATTCCGATCATCGCCTGGCGGGCGAAACCCACCTGCATCGGATCGGTCACCGCGACGATCTGGAGGACACCGGCCTCGCCCAGGCGCTGAACCCGGTTACGCACCGCAGCTTCCGAGAGTCCCACTGCCTTGCCCACCGAGGCGTACGAGCGGCGGCCGTCGGCCTGGAGCTCCTCGATGATCTTCTTGGAGATGTTGTCTAGGACTATTGGCTGCTCGGTCATGGCTCCGATTCTTCTCGATGCGCTGGCCGGTTCGATCGTTGCATCCCATATGCTACGGATTCCGCAATAATCTGCAACCCAAACGGGGGAAATTCGTTGTCTAGGGGCGGTATGCATCGCGGAATGCGCAGTGCCTCGGTATGGTGGCCGGCAGATACCCACTGAGGACGACGGCCCGCGAGGACTGAATATGACCACTGGTTCAACAACTTTTGCTGCCGGCTGGGTGGACGGGCGGGAGCGCGCCGGTGCCGGAGATGTCCACGATGTCATCGATCCGGCGACCGGTGTCGTCGTCGCGTCCACGAAGCTGGCCACGGCCGCAGATGTCGACGAGGCGGTCGTTGTCGCGCGAAATGCGTTGGGGCAGTGGTCCGGTGCAACACCGGCCGATCGAAGTGCGGCGCTGAGGTCGTTGGCGTCGGCGATGTCGGAGGCGGCCGATGACCTGGCAGCCGAAGAAGTACGTCAGACCGGCAAGACGATCCGCCTGGCCACCGAGTTCGACGTCCCGGGTTCGGTGGACAACGTCGAGTTCTTCGCCGGCCTGGCCCGCAACCTCGAGGGCAAGGCCAGCGCCGAGTATTCGGGCGATCACACGTCCTCGATCCGTCGCGAGGCGGTCGGGGTGGTCGGATCGATCACGCCGTGGAACTACCCATTGCAGATGGCGGTGTGGAAGGTCATCCCGGCGCTGGCAGCCGGATGCACGGTGGTGCTCAAACCCGCGGAGCTGACACCACTGACCACGTTGACGCTGGCCCGTCTCGCCACCGAAGCGGGCATCCCCGACGGTGTCTTCAATGTGCTGACCGGGACCGGGGCCGAGGTCGGGGCCGCGATCGCCGGCCACGCCGGGGTGGACATGGTCACGTTCACCGGGTCCACCGCAGTCGGTCGTCAGGTGATGTCGCAGGCCGCGGCCAATGGCACCAGGGTCCAACTCGAACTCGGTGGCAAGGCCCCGTTCGTGGTGTTCGAGGATGCCGACCTCGACGCGGCGATCCACGGCGCGGTGGCGGGCGCGCTGATCAACTCCGGCCAGGACTGCACGGCCGCGACCAGGGCCATCGTCGCCCGGTCGCGGTACGACGACTTCGTTGCCGGTGTCGGCGAACTGATGTCGAAGATTCGGTTGGGTGATCCCGGCGATCCGGCCACCGACATGGGCTCGCTGATCTCGTTCGGCCACCGGGACAAGGTGGCCGCAATGGTCGACCGCGCCCGGGTGGCCGGGATCCGGGTGGTCACCGGTGGTCGCGCACCCGACGGTCCGGGCGCCTTCTATCAGCCGACCCTGCTCGCCGACGTCCCCGAGGACGCCGAGGTCTACCGCGACGAGATCTTCGGTCCGGTGCTGACCGTCAGTGCTTTCGATGACGACAACGACGCGATCCGGATGGCCAACGACACCGTCTACGGTCTGGCGGCGTCAGCGTGGACGCGGGACGTCTACCGCGCCCAGCGGGCGTCACGCGAGATCCGCGCCGGATGTGTGTGGATCAACGATCACATCCCGATCATCAGCGAGATGCCGCACGGTGGGGTCGGGGCCTCGGGCTTCGGCAAAGACATGTCCACCTATTCGCTCGACGAATATCTCACCATCAAACACGTGATGAGTGACATCACAGGAGTACCGCACAAACCATGGCACCGAACGATTTTCACGCTGCCGCACTGAGCGGTTCGGGCTCGCAGAACGGCTGGGCTCTCGAGCCGACCGTTCGCGGAACCGCGATGGTGGCCGGTGCGACCCCGGCTCCCTACTGGCTCGACCGGCCACTGCGACCCGGGGCCCGACCCCGTCTGACCGGGCAGCACGGCGCGGATCTGGTTGTCGTGGGAGGCGGTTTCACCGGTTTGTGGGCTGCCGTCCAGGCGGCCGAGGCCAACCCGCAGCGATCTGTCATCCTGCTCGAAGGTGACCGGATCGCCGAGGGCGCGTCGGGCCGCAACGGCGGATTCTGCTCGGCGAGCCTGACCCACGGCCTGGTCAACGGTATGGAGCGGTACGAAGACGAGCTGCCCGATCTGCTCCGGATGGGGGTCGAGACCCTCGACGCGATCGTCGACGCGATCGCCAGACTCGGGATCGATGCCGACGTCGAGCGGACCGGAGAGCTCGATCTGGCCAGTTTCGACTGGCAGGTCCCCGGACTCAAAGAGCTTGTGGAGCAAGCGCATCAACTCGATCAGCCGTTGCGCTTCCTCGACGGTGACGAGCTCACGAAGCATCTGCGCAGTCCGATGGCTCGCGGTGCCGTGTACGACCCGGACGTGATGATGATCGATCCGGCGAAGCTGGCCTGGGGCCTGGCCGCTGCGGCCGAGCGACTCGGGGTGCGGGTCTTCGAGCACAGCGAGGTGACGTCGCTGACCTCGGTGGGAGACCGGGTGACCGTTGCCACCGGATACGGCAGCGTTGACGCGGCGCGGGTGGTGGTGGCCACGTCGGCCTCGAAGCCGTTGCGCCGCAAGCTCGGTTACCTGATGGTGCCGGTCTGGGACTACGCGATCATGACCGAACCGCTGTCCGAGCGGCAATTGTCTGCGATCGGGTGGTCCGGACGGCAGGGGCTGGCCGATTCAGGCAATCGATTCCACTACTTCCGGCTCACCGCCGACGACCGGATCCTGTTCGGCGGCTGGGACGCGGTCTACTACTACCGCGGTGACACCGATCCCCGCCTCGCCCAGAAGCCCAGTGAATTCGGTCTGCTCGCAGAGCATCTGCTCCAGGTGTTCCCACAGCTCGAGGGCATCACCGCGACCCACACCTGGGGCGGTGTCATCGATACGTGTTCGCGGTTCAACAACTTCTGGGACGTCAGCATGGGCGGCAAGGTCGTCTCCGTGCTGGGATTCACCGGACTCGGCGTGGGCGCCGCGCATTTCGGTGCCGCCACCGCGCTCGACCTCGTCGACGGCAAGGACACCGAACGCACCCGCCTGAAGATGGTGCAGTCCAAGCCGATCCCGTTCCCGCCGGAACCGTTGCGCTGGTTCGGGATCACCCTGACCCGTCGAGAGTTCGCGCGTGCCGACCGCAATCAGGGCCGCCGCGGACTCTGGCTCAAGGCGATGGAGGCCGTCGGCCTCGGCTTCGACTCCTAGCCCCCACGCCCCCGCACCCCGATGATGTGCCCTTTTGGCGGAGCCCACCTGGGGAAATGCTCGCCAAAAGGCCACATCATCGGGGTGCGGGGGCCGGTCAGGGGGTGAAGCCCTTGGGGACGACGACGATCGGGGCATCGGTGTTCTTCAGGATGCGGGCGGACATCGACCCGAGAAACGCCCGGCGCGGAGGGGCCAGGTGTCCGGAACCGATGACCACGACGTCACCGCGCGACCATTGCAGCTGTTCGAGTGCCTCTTCGACGGTATTGCCCTCGGCAACAAGGGATTCGATCTTCACCGCATCGCCACAGCTCTTTTTGGCGAGTTCCAGATTCGCGGTGGCCTGGCTGATGTGCCGTTGCCGGACCGCCATGGACTCCTCGTCTTCACCGGGTAGGTCGTCGTGCGAGACCAGGGAGAGCAACCGCAGATTCAGCCCGGCCTTCTTGGCCAGATCCAATGCGAAGGGCAGGGGGCTGTCTTTCGCATCCGTGGTGGGGATGGCAACGGTCAGGGTAGGGATGACCGGACGTTCGAGGCGGGCGTAGCCCCGCGGGGCCAGGGCAACCGGTACCGGTGACGCATGGGTGAGGGCCGACGAGATGCTGCCCAGGGTGTGTTTGCCCAGGATGCCGTCGCTGGTGCCACCGACGACGATCATCGTGGCATGGCTGTGCACCGCAAAGTCGATGAGCGCCTGCGGAAATGAGTTGGCCACCGGTGTGTGCAGGGCGACCTCGATGTCGTCGGGGATGTCGGCGGCTGCCTCTTCGAGCCACTGATGTGCCTTCTTGACCAGGGCTTCCTGGAACGTGACCCGGCCCGGGGTGCCGTCGGGTTCGACCTCCCGGACCACACACACCAGGTCGATCGCGGCACCGGTGGTCTTCGCGATGGCGATCGACAGGTTGACCCCGTCGTCGCCGGTATCGGTGTAGAGGTAACCCACTGTCAGTCTCATGAGTTGGTGCTCGCTTCCATCGATGCCGTTGGGGTGCACAGGTACCGGGCGACACCGTCGTCAGTAGACATCGGGCACCTTGACCTCGGTGTTGGAATTGAGCGTCCTGCCCTTCCAGAAATCCTTCGGACCGAATGCAAAACACAGCAACATCAACGGGATTCCGAGCACCAGCATGCCGACCCCCATGATGAAGACGCCACCGACACCGCCGATCGAGGTGGAACCGTAGTCGGTCGCGTACATGTCGAACGCGCTCTGGAAGAAGGCCCAGGTCATCGCCAGGGCTCCGATCAGCGGGAAGATGCCGCGGAAGAAGAGGTTTCGGGCCGACTGCCGCAGGGTCCGCCGGAAGTACCAGACACAGGCGTACGCGGTGATGCCGTAATAGAAGGCCACGGCGAGGCCGAGGGACGAGATCGAGTCGCCGAGTGTGTCCTCGCTGACCAGGGAGAGCACCAGGTAGAATATCAGCGCCGAGGCGCCCATCACGGCCGTGCCGAACGCCGGTGTCATGTACCGGGGGTGGATGGTGGCGAAGCGTTTCGGGATCGCGCCGTAGACGGCCATCGACAACGTTCCGCGGGCGGTCGGCAGGATCGTGGACTGGGTCGAGGAGAGTGCCGAAATCGACACCGTCAGCAACAACAGGGAGGCCATGATCGAGCCGGCGACAGGATCTCCGAGGATCGTCAGGACGTCGTCGGCGTTGTTCGGATTGTTCAAACCGATTCCGTCCTCACCGAATCCGGCAAATGACTGAATCGCGTAGGCGACCAGAACGTAGGTGCACACCAGGATGATCGTGGTGATGACCGCGGCCCGGCCGGGGGTCTTGGCGGAGTCCTTGGTCTCTTCACCGACCGCGAGGCACGCATCCCAGCCCCAATAAATGAAGATGCACAGGATCACCGCTTCGGCGATGGACGAAGCGGTCAGCCCGCTCGGCCACAGCCAGGACAGGCTCGGGTTGATGGCCTGCGGGCCGGCCTTGTCGAATCCGACCTTGAACAGTGCGATGACACTCGCGACGATCAGGACGCCGAATTGGATGACGACGAGGACGTTCTGCATGCGCTCGCTGATCAGGATGCCGCGGATGCTGACCCACGTCATCATCACGATCAGCGCGGAGCCGAGGATGACCTTGATCCAGAGGTTCTCGGCCCACGAGTCGAGGTTCAAGAACTTCAGCAGATAGACGCCGGCGATCTCGGCGACGTTGGCCAGCACGATGATTGCCGACACGGCCAGTCCCCAGCCGCCGATCCAGCCGATCCACGGGCCGAATGCCTTGGTGCCCCAGGTGAATGTGGTGCCGCAGTCGGGGGTGTCTTCTCCGAGTTCCCGGTAGGCGAAGGCGATGAGCAGCATGGGGATGAAGGCCAGGACGAACATCGCCGGTGCCTTCTCGTGCACGGCTGCCACCACAAATCCCAGGGTGGCGGCCAGACTGTAGGCGGGGGCCACCGCCGAGAGTCCGATGACCACGTTGCCGAAGAGTCCGAGCGATCCGCTGCGAAGGCCCTTGGCTGGAACAGTTGGACCTGGCGCTTCCGATGCTTCCGATATGGCCATGTATGTCTCCCGACGGTGAGGGATTCGAACACGCCCACAGTACGATTTTCGTGGTGTTGGCGCTGCACAACGACGGTATTGTTTCCAAACAAGAAACATCTCGACTGAATCGGTTGTCTGGATGCGATCCGAACGACATTCCGGCTATTCAGCTCGGCCATGGTGGAGTGGCGGGTCTTCCACAGTCCCGTAGGCCATCCACAGATGTGCGTTTTTCGCCGATGTCTGTCATGGCCCCAGAGCACAATAGGAAGCATGTTCGAAGACGGGGTGGAAGCAGCGTTCGGGGACCTGGGTGTGGCGTCCCCGAAGGTGTCCGGGAACGCCGCGAAAAAGCCGAGGATGGCCGCAGCTTCCAGAGGTACCCCACCCAGGACGGCTTGGCTGACATTGTCGCTTCGATGAGCGCCGAGAATGCGCTGTTGCTGGACAAGAGAGTGCAGGAGCTGGCGTCCAAGGTCTGCGGGGGAGATCCACGAACCAAGCCCCAGCGGCTTTCCGACGCGCGCGCAACGATGGGTGTCGACTTCGCCTGTGAATGCGGCGACGAGAATTGTGAACACGGATTCCGCGAGTCTGATGATGATGGCGACGGGTCTGCGCTTTTCGTTGTCCATGTGGTGGTGGACCAGGCGACGGCCGAAGGCCGGGCGAGTAACCCGGGCTTCATCGATGGGCACGGGGTGATCTCTGGAGATCACGCCGGCGACATCGCCCGTCGGCGTGATGCACGAATCCGGCCGCTCGGTGGCGAGTTGGCAACGAACCGGTCAACTGGAGAAGGGGCCGATGACAATGCCGGGGGCGTGAGCACATACGCCCCCGAAGCTCCCGAACGCGACCCTGAGATGACTACAGCTGAGCGACTCGCCGAATGGAAGCGACTTACGAAGTTGGGCAAAACAGTAGCGAAGGATGCTGCGGCGAAGCAAGATTCGGATGCCGCTCTCGGCGCAGAAGCCGAATGGGTGGCGAATGTCGCTACCGTCCCCGAACCCGCTGGGGCGTCGGCCGGCTCGGACGCCAAGAACCACACCGGTGAGGACGACGCTTTGCACGAAGTAGCGGCGGAAGAAGTTGAGCCAACGAGCACGGACAAGACCAGGAATGGCCGCAGCCACAGACGCGGCACGGGACCGTTCCCCACGCCCATTCCTATGTCCATGAGCATTCCGTCGAATCCCTATCGGCTGTCGACGGCGCTGGACGCGTTCATGCGTATTCGCGATGCTCATTGCATCTTTCCCGGTTGCAATCGTCCGGCGTGGCTATCCGACGTCGACCACACCGAAGAATACGACCACGAGAAACCTGAGGCCGGGGGACGGACCTGCCCGGAAGACACCATGTGCCTGTGCAGATTTCATCACCTGCTGAAATCCTTTGGCGACTGGATTGACGTCCAGGAGCTCGACGATGAGGGTCGCAGCCGGGTTGTGTTCATCAGCCCAGAAGGTGACCGCTTCAAAGGTCCCGCATGGACAGGTGAGGATCTGTTCCCAGAGTTGACGGTCATGACGTGGATCGGTGCGAAACCGCGACCGGCCAGTGAGGGTCTGCAGCTCCGGACGCAGACCCGCCTGGCAAGCAAACATGCTCGACGACAAGCTGAATGGGAACGTAACCGCCGAAGGCCTGCTGTGCCACTGCCTGAGGTAGGCCGTAAACGTCTGGTCGATACTGCCTGATAACCGGATCTAGATACCCAAGGCGGCCAATAGTTTTTCGCTCTCGGTCCACAGGCGGGCCGCTGCGGCATCATCGAGTGCGGCCGCGGTCGGCTCCTCTTCGTCCCGGAGATGGAAGTAGCGTCCACCGTCGCGACCGCCCTCGGAGTCGGTGGCCAGCCAGCGGAGAGTCTCGGCCGGTTCATCGGGTGCGACAGTGACGGCAGTGGACATGTGCGCCTGCATGTACTCATCGCCGTGTGAAGCGAAATTGCTGGCGACCACCCCCGGGTGCATGACCTGGGCCACGATCCCGTCGGCGGCCACCCGCCGGGACAGTTCCCGGGTGAACAAGATGTTTGCGAGCTTGGCCTGCCCGTATGCCGCGGCGGAGCGGAACCTGCTGAGGCTCTGCATATCGTCCCAGTCGATACCTCGGCTCATCTTGTGCGCATTCGAGGACACCGCGAGCACCCGGGTCGAACCGGGCGCCGAATCGTTTGCGTTCGCCACGAGCAGTGGCATCAAGTCCCTGGTCAGCACGAACGGGGCGAGATGGTTGGCGGCGAAGGTGGCCTCGGTGCCCTCCGGGGTGACCACGCGCCGATCCCGTACGCCGCCGGCGTTGTTGATGAGTACCTGGACGCGCGGCGTGAGCTCGGTGATCTCGCCGGCCACTCGCTGAACATCGGCCATCAGGTCGAAGTCACCGCGCAGCATGATGAATTCACCGCCGTCGCAGACGGATTCGGCGATCTCGAGCTCGGCGTCGGCGCAGCGCCCGGGGTCGCGGCCGACCCCGATCACCTGCCAGCCCATCGCGACGAGTTTGCCTGCGGTCGCCTTACCGATTCCCGAGCTGGCACCGGTGACGACGGCGACCGGACTGCTGGTACCGAATTCCATGGTTGTCTCCTCGTGTCGTCATCGTGGTCGAAGGCCGTTGAGTAGTAGGCCGACGGTGAAATGGACCTGCGTGTCGAGCTCGGTCGGGGTGGGTTCCCGGCCATTGACGATGGCGCGCACCCAGCCGCCGACCACCAGGGACAAGAACGCCCGGGCGGCGAGGTCGGTGTCGGTCGACGCGATCTCCTCGGCGGCGACCGCACGGTCGAACAGGCCGGCGACGAACTCGATCACCGGTTTGGCGCTCTGCCGATAGTTCGATGTGAAAAGCTCCGGGAACCGGTAGCTCTCGGTGTTGATGATGCGTTGCAGCCGAACGCCATTGGGTGTCATCACCTGACGGATACGCAGCCGGGCAATCGTCTCGAGGGTTTCGGCCAGGTCGCCTCGGTCGGCATCTTCGAGTGCCTGTGCGGGGACGACCTGTCGTTCGATGGCCCGCTGCGTGGCGGCGTGGAACAACGAGGCCTTGTCGGGGTGGCGCGCATAGACGGTGCGCTTGGTCATGTGGACCCGCGCGGCGATCATCTCGATCGTCGCGAGTTCGTATCCGTGCTCGAGGAACAGGTCGAGCGCGGCATCGAGTAGCTGTTCATGGCGGGCCTGGGCCTGTTCACGCGTCGGACGGCCTGCGCCACGGTGAACGGATGGCTCCCGTTCTGTCATCACACCCCTCGCCGAAGTTGCCTCTTGCGCTCTCGCATTCGGTACAGGTACGAATGATACGCACAAGGTGCCATTAAGTGGAACTGGCGCGACGATAATTGAAAGGTTGACCAAGTGACCTCAGCCATCGAGAAGTTGGTGAGTTCGGTCGATGCGGAGGACCGCTTCGATCATTCGCCCGCTGACCTGCTCCCGGTCCAGATCGAAGCGCTCGACGAGCGATTCCAGGACCGCAGAGGTCGCATCAAACTGCTCGGTCACCGGGCCCGGGAGGGCGGCATCTCCGAGGTCCGCAGTCGCGAGGACATGGTGGGGTTGCTGTTTCCGCACACCGCGTACAAGAGTTACCCCGAGAGCTTCCTGATCGAGGAGAAATGGGACCGCCTCGGCAAATGGCTCGGGACGGTCTCCCCGTATCCCATCGGCCCGATCGACACCGCTGACATCGGCGACATCGACGAGTGGATCGGGCGCCTGGCGGCTGCCGGGCACTATGTGTCCTGCTCGAGCGGCACCACCGGAAAATCGGCGATGCTGCCGGCCAGCGACAAGGACATGGCGTGGTCGAGGTTGGACACGGTCAACGTCTTCTCGTGGGGTTCGGGCGTCACGCCGGCCGCGGACCGGCGGATCATGGGATTGGCGCCCACCGCCTCGGTCCCCAAGAACGAGGTCATCGCGGATGCCCAGCTCGCGGCGTTCGGCGATCCGGCCCGGGAGCGGTTCCGGCTGCCGATCCCGCCGATCACGGTCGGCTCGCTGACCCGGATGGTGGTCCTGCGCAAGAAGATCGCCGACGGTACCGCGCGGCCCGAGGAACTCGCGGACTTCGAGCGGACGTCTCTGGAGCGTCAGGAAGGCCTCGACAAGGCGATGATCAGCGGCGCCGAGGCGCTGATCGAGTACCGCCACGAAAAGCTCTACCTCGCGGGGATGTGGAACTCGCTCTACCAGCTGGCAAAGCTGGTGCGCGACATGGGCTACTCCGCGAAGGACTTTCATCCCGACAACTGCATCTACGTCGGCGGTGGACTCAAGCGGGCGCAGCTGCCACCGGACTATCAGGAGTTCGTCCACCAGACCTTCAACATTCCGGCCAGCCGGGATTTCCAGAACTACTCGATGCAGGAACTCAACTCCGGAATGCCGAAGTGCCAAGCGGGGGAGCGCTATCACGTACCGCCGTGGATTGTGCCCTTCGTCCTCGACGAATCCGGTGAGGCCCTGCTTCCGCACGAGACCGGTGAGATCGAGGGGCGCGCAGCCTTCTTCGACCTCTCGCTCGATGGCCGCTGGGGTGGCGTCATCACCGGTGACAAGATCTCGCTCGACTTCAGTCCCTGCGCCTGTGGCTCCAAGGGTGCATCGATCCGCGACAACATCGCCCGCTACGCGGATATCAAGGGCGACGACAAGATCGGCTGTGCCGGCACCGTCGATGCATATGTGAGAGGTCTGTCATGACAACGATCGACACCGGCCGGGCCGTGAACACCGACGGGGCAGGGAACACCGGCAGGGCAGGGGACACGACGGTCTCGGCACCGTTCTTCCTTCGCGGGGAACTGTTCGAGGGCGACGAGGTCTCGCATCGCTCCCGCGATCTCGGGGTCACGTTCACCACTCCGGAGATCGCGATGGACAAGGTGGTGCACCCGCGCACCGAACTGCCGCCGCTACTCAACGTGCCCCTGGCCGAGATCATCGACTTCCTCGTCGAGACCGGCCGGCGGATGAACGATCCGGCAAACCCGTTCGTGCAGGACTGCATCGACCGGATGGCCTCGACGCACGTATTGCCGCGTTCGGTGCTGCAGGCGCAGGTCCGGGGTGCTGCCGCTTACCTCGACAAGCGGGTGCTCGAAACCGTCGTTGAGCAGAACTTCCCCGACCCCAAAGCGCTCGATGAGTGGATCCCGAAGGGGGACTTCACCGGTCGTAAGAGCTTTGTCCGCGCCTTCGCTCCACGGCTGGTCCATGTGCTGCCGGGCAACTCGCCCGGTGTCGCCGTCAAATCCATCGCCCAGGGTGCGATGGTCAAGGCCGTCAACCTGTTCAAGATGTCATCGAGTGATCCGTTCACCACCGTCGCGATCCTGCGGACCATGGCCGAGATCGATCCGGACCACGCGATCGTGAAATCGATGTCGGCGGTTTACTGGCGCGGTGGCGACGACCAGGTGGAGCGCGTGCTCTATCGCCCCCAGTACTACGACAAGATCGTGGCCTGGGGCGGCGGCGATGCGATCAACAACGTGGTCAAGTACCTCGGCCCGGGATTCCAGCTGGTGTCGTTCGATCCCAAGACCTCGATCTCGATGGTCGGCGGGGAAGCATTCGCCTCCGATGAGACACTCGACCTCGCTGCCGAGCTGGCTGCCACCGACGTCATGATCCTCAACCAGGAAGCGTGTGTGGCCAGCCGTTTCGTCCATGTCGAAGCGAACCGGGAGGACGCCGACCGGTTCTGTGAACGCCTCCATACGCATATCGTCGCTAAGGCCGCGGAGTCCGGCGACCGTCGGCCCCTGGAGATGGACCTGCGCGAGCAGGTCGACACATTGATGATGCTCGACGACGAGTTCCGGGTCTGGGGCAAGACCGACGGCACCGGCCTGGTGATCCGTTCCGATGAACCGGTCGACTTCCATCCGATCAACAAGACCGCCAACGTGGTGCGGGTCGACTCCCTCGACGACGCGATGAAGTACGTCAACGTGGCGACCCAGACCGTGGGCTTCTATCCGTTCGACCGGATGTGCGACTATCGCGATCGACTGGCCAGCGGTGGCGCGCAGCGGATCGTCCATCTGGGTGAGGCGGGACCGAGCACGATCGGCAATCCACACGATGCGATGTACCCGCTACATCGCCTGGTGCACTGGATGGCCCATGAGGATGGCGTCGACATCGGCCGATAGGGGATCATGTTCATTTGTGAACGCCTCTAAGATTTCCATCGCCACCGACCCCGACGACATCGGCTCGCGCATCGATCCGGTGCTCGCCCGGAGTTGGCTCCTGGTAAACGGTTTGCAGAACGAACGCTTCCAGCCGGCCGTGCAATCGCGCGCCGACATCGTTGTCCTCGACATCGAGGATGCGGTGGCCCCGAAGGACAAGGTCGCCGCCCGCGACCACGTCGTTCGGTGGCTTGCCGCCGGAAATCGCGACTGGGTGCGGGTGAACGGATTCGGGACCCAGTGGTGGGCCGACGATCTGGCCGCATTGAGCGACGTCAAGGTCGGCGGCGTGATGCTGGCGATGGTCGAGTCGGTGGACCACGTGACCGAAACCGCCAAGCGGCTACCGGGTGTGCCGATCGTGGCCCTGGTCGAAACTGCCCGGGGACTCGAGCGGATCAGCGAGATCGCCTCGGCGAAGGGCACGTTCCGCCTCGCCTTCGGTATCGGCGACTTCCGCCGGGACACCGGATTCGGCGATCAGCCGGCGACCCTGGCCTACGCGCGGTCACGGTTCACGATCGCGGCCAAGGCTGCGCACCTGCCGAGCGCGATCGACGGACCGACCGTCGGGTCGTCGGCGCTCAAGCTCAGTGAGGCCACCGCGGTCAGCGCGGAGTTCGGGATGACCGGAAAGATCTGTCTGACACCGGATCAGTGCGCCGCGGTCAACGAGGGACTGTCGCCCTCGCACGAAGAGGTCGCGTGGGCGCTGGAGTTCTTCGCCGAATACGAGCGCGACGGGGGAGAGATCCGCAACGGATCAGACCTGCCCCGCATCGCCCGCGGCACCAAGATCCTGGATCTGGCCCGCGCGTACGGCATCGAGTTCAACCAGGAATACGACGACCCGGACCATATGCCGGCGCCGTCGGACACCTACCACTACTGATCGCCCGTCTCGAACACGAAAATGGTCGCCGCCCTCGAAAGGGCGGCGACCATTTTGTCAGTCGGATCAGTGCGATCTAGCGGGCAAACATCAACGCGCGCTTGACTTCCTGGATCGCCTGGGTCACCTGGATGCCGCGAGGGCAGGCGTCGGTGCAGTTGAAGGTGGTGCGGCAGCGCCACACACCGTCGACGTCGTTGAGGATGTCGAGGCGTTCGGCGGCACCTTCGTCACGGCTGTCGAAGATGAACCGGTGTGCATTGACGATTGCTGCCGGACCGAAGTAGCTGCCTTCGTTCCAGTACACCGGGCAACTCGTGGTGCAGCAGGCACACAGGATGCACTTGGTGGTGTCGTCGAAACGGGCGCGGTCGGTCTGGCTCTGAATGCGCTCGCGGGTCGGCTCGTTGCCGCTGGTCATCAAGAACGGCTTGACGGCGCGGTACGCGTCGAAGAACGGCTCCATGTCGACGACGAGATCCTTCTCCACCGGCAGACCCTTGATGGGCTCGATGGTGATGGTGAGCTCTTTCGACTTGTCCTTGGGCAACATGTCTTTCATCAACAGCTTGCAGGCAAGGCGGTTCACGCCGTTGATCCGCATCGCGTCGCTGCCGCAGACGCCGTGTGCGCACGACCGGCGGAACGTCAGGGTGCCGTCGAGGTAGCCCTTGACGTAGTGCAGCAAATTGAGAAGGCGGTCGGTCGGCAGAGCCGGCACCCGGAAACTCTCGAATCCCTGTGCGTCGGGATTCTCCGGGTTGAACCGGCTGATCTTGAGCGTGACCATGGTCGCCTCTTCGGGGACCGGAGGCAACGGGGGGTTGTTGTCACTGTGCGCGGCGGCGATATCAGTGGTGAGAGTCATCAGTACTTCCGCTCCATCGGTTCGTAGCGGGTCTGGACCACTGGCTTGTAGTCCAATTCGATCGGGGCGATCAGGCCGTCGCCCTTTTTGTAGGCCATCGTGTGCTTCATGTAGTTCGCGTCGTCGCGGTCCGGGAAGTCCTCCCGAGCATGTCCGCCACGCGATTCCTTGCGGTTGAGCGCACCCACCACGGTAACCTCGGCCATTTCGAGCAGGAAGCCCAGCTCGATGGCCTCGAGCAGATCGCTGTTGAAACGCTTGCCCTTGTCGTGCACGCGGATGCTGTTGTAGCGCTCCTTGAAGCCGCGGATGTCGCCCAAGACCTTGGTCAGGGTCTCGTCGGTGCGGAACACCGAGGCGTTGGCGTCCATCGTTGCCTGCAGTTCGGTGCGGATGTCCGCGACGCGCTCGTGTCCGTGCTCGGACAGGATCGTCTCGAGCCAGTCATCGACCATGGCGGTCGGTGCCTCGGGGAGCGGGGTGAAATCGGTCGAGAGCGCGTACTCGGCGGCCGCGATGCCGGCGCGACGGCCGAACACGTTGATGTCGAGCAGCGAGTTGGTGCCCAGACGGTTGGCGCCGTGGACCGAGACGCAGGCACATTCGCCGGCGGCATACAGACCGTGGACGACCTCGTCGTTGTTGCGCAGGACCTCACCGTTGATCTTGGTGGGGATACCGCCCATGACGTAATGGCAGGTCGGGAACACCGGCACGTACTCGGTGACCGGGTCGACACCGAGGTAGGTACGGGCGAACTCGGTGATGTCCGGGAGCTTCTCGTTGAGGACGTCCTCGCCGAGGTGGGTCACGTCGATGTAGACGTAGTCCTTGTTCGGTCCGGCGCCACGGCCCTCGAGGACCTCCAGCACCATCGACCGCGCGACGATGTCGCGGGGCGCGAGGTCCTTGATGGTCGGGGCATAGCGCTCCATGAAGCGCTCGCCGTCGGCGTTGCGGAGGATTCCGCCCTCGCCGCGGACGGCTTCGGAGATCAGGATGCCGAGACCGGCCAGACCCGTCGGGTGGAACTGGTGGAACTCCATGTCCTCGAGCGGCAGGCCCTTGCGGAAGACGATGCCCATGCCGTCGCCGGTGAGGGTGTGGGCGTTGGATGTGGTCTTGTACATCCGGCCCGACCCGCCGGTGGCGAAGACGATCGACTTGGCGTGGAAGACGTGGATCTCACCGGTGGCGAGTTCGTAGGCGACCACACCGGTGGCCACCTGCTCACCCTGCTCGTTCTCGGTGAGGCAGATGTCGAGTGCGTAGAACTCGTTGAAGAACTCGACATCGTGCTTGACGCAGTTCTGGTACAGCGTCTGCAAGATCATGTGGCCGGTGCGGTCGGCGGCGTAGCAGGCGCGGCGGACCGGGCTCTTGCCGTGATCGCGGGTGTGTCCGCCGAAGCGGCGCTGATCGATCTTGCCCTCAGGGGTGCGGTTGAACGGCAGCCCCATCTTCTCCAGATCGAGAACGGCGTCGATGGCCTCTTTGGCCATGATCTCGACCGCGTCCTGGTCGGCGAGGTAGTCGCCGCCCTTGACGGTGTCGAAGGTGTGCCATTCCCAGTTGTCTTCTTCGACGTTGGCCAGTGCTGCGCACATTCCGCCCTGAGCCGCGCCGGTGTGGCTACGGGTGGGGTAGAGCTTCGTCAGCACGGCGGTGCGGGCGCGCGGCCCGGCCTCGATGGCCGCGCGCATCCCGGCGCCGCCGGCGCCGATGATGACTACGTCGTAACGATGTTCCTGCATGTGTTTGTTGCTCCGATTCGGGCCGGGTCTAGACGCTGTTCACGTCGAAGGTAAGCAGGGCGTAGGTGCCGGTGAGCAGCACCAGGATCATCGACAGGCCCAGCAGCACGTTCAGCCAGAAGCGGGTCGAGTCCTTGCGGGAGTAATCGGCGATCACGGTACGGACGCCGTTTCCTCCGTGAAGCTGGGCGAGCCACAGCATGCTGATGTCCCAGACCTGCCAGAACGGCTCTTTCCAGCGGGCGGCGACGAACGAGGCGTCGATCCGGTGCACACCGTCGTCCCAGGCCAACATGATGAACATGTGGCCGATGGTCAGGATGATCAGTGCAAGTCCGGAGAAGCGCATGAAGAGCCATGCGTTCTTCTCGAAGTTGCCGCCCTTGGGCCGGCGCGGTGAGCGCGGGTTGTCGAGGCTGGCCGGACGATCGTGGTCGGTGCCGTAGGTTTTGGCGATCCGAGGTGCTTGTGATGCGGTCATCTGCGGCGCCTTCCTAAATGTGTTCCACGAGCAGCTGCAGCAGACGTACCGTCGCTGCGCCGAAGATGATCACGAACAAGGTCAAGATCGTCCACAGCATCTGACGCTGGTACTTCGGGCCCTTGGACCAGAAGTCGACCAGGATGAGCCGGACACCGTTCAACGCGTGGTACAGCACGCAGGCGACGAGGCCGATCTCCATCAGACCGATGATCGGGTTCTTGTACGTCTCGATGATCTCGGAGTATTTGTCCGGATCGATCCGGATCACTGCCGTGTCGAGTACGTGTACAAAGAGGAAGAAGAAAATAGATACGCCGGTTATCCGGTGCAGCACCCAGGACCACATGCCTGGGTCGCCCCGGTACAACGAGCGCTTGCGCACCGGTTTGGGCGCGGTCTCGGTAGGAATGCTCATCGAGAAATTGGCCTCCAACATCGTTGATGGACGCGTCGAGCGCGGTTCCGGGCTGCTCGATCGTGGACCCACGTCACAAACCATAAACCTAAGCTGTTGTGAGAAAGAATCCTGCCCGAGTGGAGATGAGCTGCAACACATCTCGAATTAGGTTTGCCTTACCAAGGTTTTGGCGTGTACGTGACGTCCGGCTGCGTGGGCGTCGATGGCGAAAGGGTTGTCCTGTGGCACCGGAAATTGACTGGGAAGTATTGCGCGACAAGGCGGTTGGGGCAATGAGGTCTGCCTATGCGCCTTATTCGGGCTATCCGGTGGGTGCGGCCGCAATAGTCGACGATGGACGTTTTGTGACCGGTTGCAATGTGGAAAATGTCTCATATGGATTAGGCCTGTGCGCGGAGTGCACTTTGGCCGGAAACCTCCACGTAAGCGGTGGTGGGCGACTGATCGCTCTGAGTTGCACCGACAGCCGGGGCGAGATCCTGATGCCCTGCGGGCGTTGCCGGCAGGTGTTGCTCGAACACGGCGGACCGCAGATGTTGATCGATCACCCCGGTGGCCCGAAGTCCTTGGGCGAGTTGCTGCCGGACCATTTCGGTCCCTCTGACCTGGCCGCCGGGCGAGTGTCGGGTGACGGCCGTGGCTGAGGTTTTCGACGCGGTCTCGGTGATCCGGACAAAGCGTGATGGCGGGGCCCTGAGCGATGGCCAGATCGATTGGGTGGTGAGCGCCTACACCGCCGGCCTTGTCCACGACGAACAGATGTCCGCGCTGGCGATGGCGATCCTGTTGCGCGGCATGGACCGTCGGGAGATCGCCCGGTGGACCGCCGCGATGATCAACACCGGCGAACGCATGGATTTCACTGCGCTGCAGCGCGGTGGTGAGCGGTTGGTGACCGTCGACAAGCATTCGACCGGCGGCGTGGGCGACAAGATCACGTTGCCGCTCGCCCCGCTGGTGGCGTCGTATGGCATTGCGGTGCCGCAGTTGTCGGGACGTGGCCTGGGTCACACCGGAGGGACGTTGGACAAACTCGAAGCCATTTCGGGCTGGCGCGCCGACCTCACCAACACCAAGATCACCGAACTACTCGAATCGGTCGGTGCCGTGGTGTGCGCGGCCGGTTCGGCGTTGGCGCCCGCCGACAAGAAGCTGTACGCACTGCGCGACGTCACCGGAACCGTCGAGTCGATCCCGCTCATCGCCAGCTCCATCATGAGCAAGAAGATCGCCGAGGGGACCAGTGCACTGGTGCTCGACGTGAAGGTCGGTTCCGGAGCGTTCATGAAGTCGGAGGCCGACGCCCGCGAGCTCGCCCAGATCATGGTCGAGATCGGCAATGACTCCGGTGTGCGGACGACGGCGCTGCTGACATCGATGTCCGAGCCGCTGGGCCTGACGGCCGGTAATGCGCTGGAGGTTGCCGAATCGTTGGAGGTACTCGCCGGCGGCGGCCCGCCCGACGTGGTGGAACTGACCGTGGCACTGGCCCGCGAGATGCTGGCCGCCGGTGGCATCACCGGGGTCGACCCGGCCGACAATCTTCGCAACGGCAAGGCGATGGACCTCTGGGAGGCGATGATCGCCGGACAGGGCGGTGATCCGAATGCCCCTCTGCCGCAGGCGGATCACGAACAGGTCATCAGAGCCGGGAAAGCCGGGGTGATCGAGTCGATCGACGCGATGGCGGTCGGGGTCGCGGCCTGGCGTCTGGGAGCGGGCCGCGAACGCCAGGGCCAGGCCGTGCAGGCCGAAGCGGGCGTCCGATGGCATGCGGTGGCCGGGCAGACGGTGCGGGTCGGGGACCCGCTGTTCACCATGTACACGCAGACACCGGAGCGATTCAGCGCCGGAGCTCACGCACTCGCAGAGGCGGCGGTGATCGGTTCGGTGGCCCCGCAGACCGGGTCCCGGGTGATCGATCGGGTTACCGTCGAGGAATGACATCATCGCCGCTGGATCTGTCCTCCATCGCGCTCGCTCCCAAGGTGCTGCTCCACGATCATCTCGACGGTGGCCTGCGTCCGGAAACGGTGCTCGAGCTCGCTCACGAAGCCGGGTACACATCACTGCCCGCCGACAACAACGCAGACCTCGCGACATGGTTCCGGGAGGCGGCCGACAGCGGCTCGCTGGTCCGATATCTGGAGACGTTCGAACACACGGTGGCCGTGATGCAGACCGTGTCGGCTCTCGAACGGGTCGCCCGGGAGTGCGCCGAGGATCTGGCGGATGACGGCGTTGTCTACGCCGAGGTCCGGTTTGCGCCGGAACAGCATCTCGAGGCGGGGCTGACACTCGACGAGGTCGTCGAGGCGGTATTGCGCGGCTTCACCGACGGCACCGCCGAGGCCGCTGCCCGGGGCCGCCGGATCCAGGTTCGCACCCTGGTCACCGCCATGCGACATGCAGCGCGCTCCCGAGAGATCGCCGAGCTCGCCGTCCGATACCGGAATCAGGGTGTGGCCGGCTTCGACATCGCCGGCGCAGAGGCGGGCTACCCGCCGAGCCGTCATCTCGACGCGTTCGAGTACATGAGGGCCTCGAATGCACCGTTCACCATTCACGCCGGCGAGGCCTTCGGCTTGCCGTCGATCCATGAGGCCATCAGCTTCTGTGGTGCCGACCGGCTCGGACACGGGGTCCGGGTCATCGACGACATCACGTTGCCCGAGGGTTCCGACCTCGCCGCGGACGCATTCAATGGTGCGCAGCTGGGGGACGTCGCGAACTATGTCCGGGACAAGCGGATCCCGCTGGAACTGTGCCCGAGCTCCAATGTGCAGACCGGTGCGGTGGCGAGCCTGGCCGAGCATCCGTTCAATGTGCTTGCCCGTCTACGGTTCCGGGTCACCGTGAACACGGACAACCGACTGATGAGCGATACCAGTATGAGTCGGGAATGCAAGGTGCTCGTCGACCAGTTCGGCTACGGATGGTCTGATCTGGAACGCTTCACGGTCAACGCCATGAAATCAGCGTTCATCCACTTCGACGAACGCCTGTCCATCATCGACGACGTGATCAAGCCGGGTTATGCGGTGCTGATCGGCTGACCAGCCCTGAAAAACTGGCCAATACGGGGGCGGCGAGGGATATGTTCCCTCGCCGCCCCCTTATTTGACTGGTTTCAGGGCCACCCCTCGCGTACTAGCCGCGCTTCTTTTCCAAGCGGGTATCGAAGTCGTGCTCGAGTGCTCGCCACGCTTCGGACTCGTTGTCGAACGGCGGGCTCGGTGCCATCCGCTTCGGGTCGGGGTTGAGTGCGTAGTCGACAAACCAGCCGAGCGGGGTGGTCGAACCCAATGCCTCGGCCACCGAATCGTCGTCCGCATAATCTGCTGCGTCCGTGAGCAGTTCGACGGCCAATTCGAGTTGCTTGCGGTCGATGCGGCGGGGACCGTCGAGGATGTCGTCGGTCAGACCCGGCAGCACGTAGACGTTGTCCTCGTAGACGTCGATCTCCAGAGAGCCGTCGGTGGCCGCGACCTGGATGTCCTCGAAGGTGCTGATCGGCGACAGGTCGTGGTCGTTGTCGTCGGCCAGGTACCGCTCCAGCGCGCGCTTGGAGGTGAATGCGTAGATCTTGCCGTTCTTGCCGAGAAAGACCGGGTCGTCGTCCAGATAGCAACGGAGCGAGAAGAATTCACCCTCGGCGGTGACGATCTGGATGGGGTCGATACCGACCGAGGCCCAGAAGTCGTCTTCGTCGATTTCGTCGTACTCGTCGTCGTCTTCATCAACGAGGTCGTCGTCGTCGTCTTCATCGTCTTCATCGTCAACGTCATCACCGGCGACGATCTCGACGTCCTCGTCTTCGTCGGGCTCGTCCTCGTCTTCCGCGCTGGCAGCGGCGAGGAGCTCGGCCTCGGCCACCGCGACGGCCTCGGCGTCGACCTCGGGAGTGCTGATGACGTCGTCGATCGCGTCGATGACGTCGTCCCAACGCTTGTCGATGAGAGTGCCGATGCGCTCCCACAGTTCGGCGCCGTCTTTGCCGACGAAGTTGCGCGTACCTGTGGTGACCGCGCCCAGGATGGGATTGCCGTTGAAGAACTTGGTGATCGGCGTCAGTTCGCAGACCTCGCCGATGATCCGGACGATTTCGAGAACATCTTCGAGCTTGGCGATGACCTCGGGCGTCGGGTCTTCGGCAGCGAGTTCCGGGACAGCGATGAGGTCGTAGGACTTGTCCTGCGCCGGTTCGAACTCGTCGGCCTTGAGTCCGACGACGGTGTTCCAGGCGGGGTGCTCATCGAGATCGTTCTCGGCGCCCGAGCGGACGAACGCGACGAGGTCTGCGACCGAGCTGAATCCGTACAGATCTTCGTCGAGACCCAGGAACGCCTCCCACTCGTCATCACCCTCACGCCAGCGGGGAGCCCACAGGGTAAAGGTGTTGCCTTCAGTGATCACGAGTTCAATTGGGACGATGTCTCCGGCCATGGGGACAGAGCCTAGTCACCGATGATGACCATGGGCCACCTCGCCTCACCATTACCGCTGTGGCTTTGCCATGAATTTGTCACCGGCTCTGAGGTGGGCCGGTGAAAGCCCTCGAAAGTGGGGTGCGATCCGACCGTGCGATGGGACGATGGCGGGCGTGAGAGATCCAGAGACGATGGAGGATGCGGAGCTGCGCCCCGGCCTGGTTGCGGCGCAGCAGGCCCGCGAGTTGGCCATCGCGGTGGACGACGCCGACGAGTTGCCTTACATCGAGGCGCGGATCCGGCGCTACGCGGACGAAATCGTTCGCCGCGGTTTGTAGTCACCACGCGGGGTGGGGCTCACGTGGGCCGGTAGAAGCCCTCGAATGTCTGGTCGAGGTTCGTGGTCCGGACTGCTGAAACGCTGACCGGGTCGCCGGCCTCAACCATTTGGCCATTACCGATGTACATCGCGACGTGTCCGGACCAGACGGCGAGATCGCCGGGTTGGAGGTCGGCCTGGGAGACCGCGACCCCGGCGGTGTCCTGTTCTTGGGCGAGGCGGGGCAGTTCGACGCCGGCCTCGCGGTACGCCCACTGGGTCAGGCCGCTGCAGTCGAGGCCCACGCCCGGAGTGGTCCCGCCCCACACGTAGGGCACGCCCTGCTGGCTCAACGCGGCCCGCACTGCCTTGGCGGCGCGCTCGTTGGGGGCATGGGCGACGGAGCCGTCGGGCAGGGTGATCGCGACGCCGGTGCCGTCGGGGTTGATCGCGGACAGGCCGGCGGGGACCGTCGATGCGGCGTTCGGGTCGTGCGGCAGTCCGGTTTCCGGCGTGGTCGGCGGTGCGGCCGCGGTGGCTGGCCCGAAAGCGGCGTGTGCGAGATTGCCGAGTTCGGTGCCCACCCGGACGAGTTGGGTGGTGACCGGATCAGTGGTGGCCGGGCCGGTGGTGGCGGGTGCGGGTATCCGGCCGATCTGGAGGATTCTGTCGGTGTCGGCGGCCAGCTTCGTTCGGGTGCGTTCGACGACGTCGATACCGCGTTGCAGGTGGGCCATCGCGACCGGGAGGATCGCCGTGATGCCCGCCGGGGTGAACAGCGTCGGGCCCATTGCGACCGCGATCGTGACGAACGATTCCAGGATGGCCTCGAGTTCGAGGGCGCCCTGCCGCACGGTGTCACCGGCCGACTCGATGACGTCGGCGATGGCGACGCTGTCGTCGGAGTAGGTGGCCGCCGCGACGACCGCTTCGTCCAGAACTGCGATGGCCGAGTTCGCGCCGGTCCCGGACCACTGCGGTTTGAGTTCGGTGTTCACTCGGTACTGGCCGGCGCGCGAATCGTCGAGAACTGTTGCGATGGCCCTCAATTGGGTGGCGGGTGCACCACCGGGCAGGACGCCGGTCCCGAGGGTGGCGAGCAATGCCTGCAGCGGCGCGATCAGGATCTCGACGGGGATCATCACATTGCCTCGACCTGTTGGTCGCTGATCTGGCGCGCATTTCCGTGATCGGTGCCGGAGTACGTAGCGGCGGATTGCTGTAGGTCGGTGGCCAGCGCGTCGATCCGGGCCGCGAGGTCGGTGAGCGCGCGACTGTGCCGGTCGGTGACCATCACCGCGGCCGCCGCGAACTCCGCTCCCATGAGTCCGAACGCCGGCATGAGCGCGGCCGCCTCGATGCGCCCGGTGGCTGCGCATGCGGCGATCTCGGCGCCCACCGATCGCGTTCCGGCAGCAGCAGCGGTCAGGGCGGCGGGTTCCACGGATACCGAAGTCATGGGTTTACGACGCGATGAGACGGCGGTCTGGTTCCCCTCGTATGGTTATCGCATGCAGATCCGGACTGTCGATCATCCCTTGGCCGCGGCCAGACTGACCACCTTGCGCGACAAGAGCACCGATAACGCGGCGTTTCGCGGGGCGTTGTCAGACCTGACCCAGATGCTCATCTACGAGGCGCTGATCGGTGCTCCGGTGACCGAGATCTCGGTGTCGACGCCGGTGACCGAGACCAAGGGTGTCCGACTGGCCACGCCTCCACTGCTGGTACCCGTGCTGCGGGCCGGCCTGGGCATGGTCGAGCAGGCGCACGCGATGGTGCCAGAGGCCAATGTCGGATTCGTGGGCATCGCTCGCAACGAGGACACCCATCAGCCCGTGCCGTATCTCGAGTCGCTGCCCGACGACCTGTCCGGCCAGCCCGTCTTCGTCCTCGATCCGATGCTCGCCACGGGTGGTTCGATGATCCACACGATCGAGTTGCTGGTGACCCGCAAAGCCACCGACATCACCGCCGTGTGTGTGGTGGCCGCGCCCGAAGGTGTGACGGCACTGAGTGATTCAGGACTTCCGGTTCGGCTGGTGACTGCTGCCATCGATGACGGCCTCAACGACGTCGCCTACATCACACCGGGTCTCGGCGACGCCGGTGACCGCCAGTTCGGGCCCCGCTGACCGGGACGTAGCCGGATCAGATGGCCGGCCGGCGGGTGTAGAACTCGAGGGCGATGCCATCAGGGTCGCGGAAGGCGATGAGGTGTCCGATCATCCCGGCCACGATCCCGTTGTGTTCGATCTGGGCGGTGTCCAGTATGGATCGCCAACGTTCCAGTTCGTCGAGGTCGGCGACTTCGAAGGCCAGATGATCGAGCCCGGGGCGGAACTCGGAGAATCTGTCGGGTTTCGCACGCGCTCCGTGTGAGATGAGGCTGATGCTGAGCCCGCCGCTGTGGGTCAGCATCGCCTTGTCGGCGCCGTCCGTCTGTCGGCGGCCGGTGACCTCGAAGCCGAGGACCCATCGGTACCAGTCGATACTCCGGTCGAGGTCGGCAACAGTGATGCTGACGTGGTGGATGGCACCGATCGACGGAAAGTCAGCTGTCATGGGTTTGCCTTTCGGTTGTCGTGTGCGGCTCTAGCTGCTGCGCGCCGTCCACCGTCCGCCATCGCGGGTGACCGTGACCGGGTGGTCGAAGCACTTGGTGATCGTCGCCGATGTGAGGGCCACCTCGACGCGGTCGGCGATGACCGTTTCGCCATCCCGCAGCAGCAGGGCATGACTGGTGCTGGTCGGCAGGTCTTCGAGGTGGTGGGTGACCATGACACTGGCCAGGTCGGTGACCTCACTGCGGAGTTGGTCGATGCTGGTCAGCAGCTGTTCGCGGGCGGCGAGGTCCAGGCCGGTGGCGGGTTCGTCGAGTAACAGCAGTGACGGTCGCGGCATGAGTGCGCGCGCGATCAGGGTGCGGCCGCGTTCGCCCTGACTCATCGTGGTCCAGACCGATTCGCGGCGTGCAGACATCCCGAGCAGCTCGAGGAGGTCGTCGGCATGGCGATGCTCGGCTGCGGTGTAGGTGCGACGCGGGTCGAGTTCCGGGGTGTTGGTCAGTCCGGACAGGACGACGTCGTGTGCCCTCAACGGAAGATCAAGTCGGTGTCGCGGGTCGACATGTCCGATGTGCGTACGCAATTCCCGCATGTCGACGCGGCCCAGGCGGTGGCCCAGGACATCCACCGTGCCGCGGGTCGGGTGCCCGAATGCGCCGAGGATGTGCAGAAGCGTCGACTTGCCTGCCCCGTTGGGCCCCAGCAGTGCCCAGTGCTCACCGGGACGGACGGTGAAATCGATGTCCCGCAACAGATATCGTCCACCTCGGACCACGTCGATCGCGGCGGCGTGCAGAACCTCCGGCATGGGTGCAGTATCCGATTCGGTTGGTGTCACGATCAATTGGTCCAGTAGTAGAGCATCGGCTCACGCGAGGAGACCACGCCGTTGGTTGCGATGGTGAGGGTCGACGGCGTCATCTCGTACGTGGTGTCCAGGTTCAACGCCACGAACTGGTTCCCGGTACGGGTCGGACCCGGGATCTCGACGCCCAGACCGTTCGCCAGGCCCTTGTAGTAGTACGGGCCGGACGGGCCTGACTGGCAGATGACAATTCTCGACTGGTCCGTCTGGCCGACCATGACAACGCTGTCTTCCGGCCCGTTGCAACGCGGACCGCTGACAAAGCCCTGCTGATCGGTGCCCGGGACATTCGGGACCGGAGCGACGGGCGTCGAGGTCGTCGTGGTCGGTGTCGGCGAGGGGGTCGCGGTCACGGTCGACGGCTCGGCCGTCACGGTGTGCGTCGACACCTGCGGGCCGGCACTTGTGCTGCTGTCCTCGGCCTCGGCCGTGGAGTCATCCGACGGGATCAGGAGAAAGCCGAGGAGGACGGCCAGCGCCAACACGAGTGCGCCGGCCACGATCGCACCGATCACAACCGGTGACGACCATGGAGATCGCGGTGGGGGTGTCGGGTAATGGTTTCCGCTCACGCGCTCACCCTACCGGCGACCAGCGTCGCAGTAGGCGGTGATTTGAGCGGTGATCGCGGACATTCGAGCCTGCGCCGCACCTCGTGCGGTGGCCAACGGCGGGCCCGGGGTTTCGGCGACCTCCAGGTAGAACTTGAGCTTCGGTTCGGTGCCCGATGGTCTGGCGATGACCCGGATCCGGCCGGTTCCCGAGGTGCCGGTGAGCTGCACGGCATCGGTGGCCCGGCCCGGTGGACGTTCGAGTAGATCCTCGGCGTCGACCGCGATCCCGTCCAGGTGCTGCGGCGGATTCGTCCGCAGGTCCGTCATGATCGCCGCGATCTGGGCGAGGTCGTCGACCCGCAGCGAATACTGGCCGTTCAGGTGGACACCGTGCTCGGTTGCGATTTCGTCGAGACGGTCGGCGATGTCGCGATCGGAATCGGCGAGACCCTGGGCGAGGACACTGAGCGCGACCGCTGCACTGATGCCGTCCTTGTCCCGGACGGCGTCCGGGTCGACGCAGTGGCCGATGGCTTCTTCGTAGGCGTAGACCAGGCCGTCGCCGGCCCGGACCAGCCACTTGAACCCGGTCAGCGTTGCCGCGTAGCGGACCCCGGCCGCTGCGGCGATCTTCCCCAGCAGGCTGCCGGAGACGATCGTGTTGGCCACCAGCACATCCTGGCCGGCGTGCTCGGCGATGATCTGGGCGCCGAGGAGCGCACCGGTCTCGTCGCCGGTGAGCATCCGCCAGGTGCCGTCGATCAACGCGCCGACGGCACAGCGGTCGGCGTCGGGATCCAGGGCGATGGCGATGTCGGCGTCGATGTCGGCCGCGAGCGCCAGCAGCAGGTCCGCCGCACCGGGTTCTTCAGGGTTGGGGAACGCCGCCGTCGGGAAATCGGGATCGGGACTGTGCTGCAAGCCGACGACCGTGACGTCGTGAAAGCCGCACTCACGCAGGGCTTGTACCGCGATGTCGCCGCCGACCCCGTGCAGGGCGGTCAGGGCAATCCGGATCTTACGGTGTTCGCGGTGGCCGAACCGCGCCACGATGCGGGCCAGGTATTGCTCGATGTTGTCGCGGGCCCGGTTGTCGGGTGTCACCGCGGTCCGCGGTATGTCGATGGCCGGAGCGGTGGCCGCGATCAGCTGTTCGATCTCGGCGTCGGCAGGCGGAACCAGTTGTGCCCCTTGGTCCAGGTACACCTTGTAACCGTTGTCGGCAGGCGGGTTGTGTGAGGCGGTGATCTGGATTCCTGCGACGGCGCCCAGGCTCCGGACGGCGAAGGCGACGAGCGGGGTCGGGCCGGGGTCGGGCAGCGCGACCACGTCGAATCCCTGTGCGGCAAGGACTTCCGCGGTGGCGGCGTAGAAGTCCTCCGATCCGTGGCGGGCATCTCGCCCGACGACCACCGTGCCGCCGGCATGGCCGTGGTCGATCAGCCATTGCGCGACGCCGGCAGTGGCCTTGGTGACCACGGCGACGTTCATGCCCAGCGGCCCGCCGCGGACCGGACCGCGCAGCCCCGCGGTACCGAAATGGAGTGTGTCGGAAAATCTCTCGGCGAGATCATCGCTGTTCAACGCCGCGATCTCGGCTCGGGTCGCAGGGTCGGGATCGGCGTCGATCCAGGCCTGCACCGCATCCGGAGTCGTCATCGCCGCCTCAGATCTGTTCGATCACCTGGGCCAGCAGGTGGCCCATCCGGGTGGCCGAAGCGCGGCCGACTTCGAGAACTTCTTCGTGGTTCAGCGGCTCGCCGGTGATGCCGGCGGCAAGGTTGGTGACCAGGGAAATGCCCAGGACCGACATCTTCTCCGCGCGGGCGGCGATGGTCTCGTGCACGGTCGACATGCCCACCAGGTCGGCTCCCAGGACGCGCAGCATGTTGATCTCGGCGGGCGTTTCGTAGTGGGGGCCGGGAAGTCCGGCGTAAACGCCTTCGGCCAGCGTGGGATCCACGGCCTGCGCGATCTTTCTCAGACGCGGGGAGTAGGCGTCGACGAGATCGACGAATTGCGCGCCGATCAGCGGGGAGCGGGCCGTGAGATTGAGGTGATCACTGATCAGTACCGGTTGGCCGACCGCCATGTCACTGCGCAGACCACCGGCCGCGTTGGTCAGCACGATCGTCTCGACCCCGCACTTGGCGGCGGTCCGGACCGCGTGGACGACGCTGCCCAGTGGATGTCCTTCGTACGCATGGGTTCTGCCCAACAACACCAGCACCGAACGGCCGCCGATGCGCAGCGAGTGGACGGTGCCGGAGTGTCCTGCCGCACTCGGCGGGGTGAAGCCGGGCAGCTCCGCCATCGGGATGCTGGTATCGGCGGTACCCAAGGCGGCAGCGGCCGGCGCCCATCCCGAGCCGAGGACCACGGCCACGTCGTGACCCGGTTTGCCGGTTGCCGCGGCGATCGCGTCGGCGGCCGCCTGCGCTGCGCCGGTGGGGTCGATCGTCGGATCGGAGCTGGTTGGAATCACGTCGGGTCCGTCGGTTGCCATGGGACAACCCTAAGGCGAAATGGGGTGGGGTTCGCGCTCTGTGGGGGGTCTGCTGCAGACAGTGAGTGTCCGTCGAATCGAAAAAGGCGGCGACCGCTAGGCTCGCGACATGCCGTACGTGACCACACATGACGCCGTCCACACGCTCTATCTGGGCGCAGAGGGTGACGACAGTGATTCCGACAATCGCTTCGGAATCGACTGGCTCGACGCCATCAATGCCTGCCTCGATGAGGTCGCCGACAACAAGCCGGGCGCGCTGGTCATCACCGCGACCGGAAAGTTCTTCTCCAACGGCCTCGATGTGGACTACATCGGAGCCAATGGCGACAAACTTCCGGCGTACCTCGACCGCGTCCACGCCCTGTTCACCCGGATCCTGACGTTCCCGCAGCCCACCGTTGCCGCGGTGAACGGTCACGCTTTCGGTGCCGGTGCCATGTTGGCGCTGTGTGCTGACCACCGGGTGATGCGGACCGAGAGAGGTTTCTGGTCGCTGCCCGAGGTACTGCTCGGAATGCCGTTCACCCGGGGCATGGCGACGCTGATCCGGACCCGGTTGACCGACGCCACGGCCACCGAGGCGATGACCACCGGCCGTCGGTACGGCGGTCTCGACGCGGTTGCGGCCGGAATCGTCGAGCAGGCCGTCGACGTCGAGGCGCTGGTCTCCACGGCCACCGACATCGCCGGGGGACGTAGCGCGCTGGCCGGACCGGCTCTGCAGATGATCAAGAAGGGTCTCCGCGAACCACTGCTCGCCGACCTCGCATACCCGACGCCGCCCAACCTGGTTGGTTAAGTCGGATCAGGCCGCAATCGCGATGGTGAGACAATGAACCGATGACACAGATCGGGCAGCGAGGCGCGCGTGCCGTACAGGCAGTGGCCGGCGACCTGATCGAGTTGTCCCATTCGATACATGCCGAACCGGAATTGGCGTTCTCCGAACATCGCAGCGTCGCCAAGGTGACCAGTCTGCTCGACGGCTACGGCTTCGACATCACCACCGGGGTTGCCGACCTGCCCACGGCGTTCACCGCGTCCTACGGCTCGGGTGATCTGGTGGTCGGTCTGTGCGCCGAGTACGACGCCTTGCCCGGTTTGGGGCATGCGTGCGGCCACAACATGATCGCCGCGACCGCGGTCGGTGCGGCCCGTGGTCTGGCAGAGGTCGCCGACGAACTCGGCATCACCGTCGTGGTCCTCGGCACGCCCGCCGAGGAGACCGGCGGTGGGAAGATCGTGATGGCCCGGGCCGGCGTTTTCGATCCGGTCGCGATGGCCTTGATGGTGCACCCGGGCCGGATGGACGAAGTGGCCAGCCGGTCATTGGCCTTGGATGATCTGGCAATTCGGTACACCGGTGTCGAATCCCATGCCGCTGCTGCACCCGAACGCGGCCGCAACGCCGCGGACGCAGGCACCATCGCCCAGGTGTCCCTCGGATTGCTCCGTCAACACCTGAAGGCGGGCCAGCAGATCCACGGAATCGTCAGCGACGGCGGCACCGCCCCGAATATCGTGCCCGGGCACAGCGAATTGCTCTATTACCTCCGTGCCGTCGATGAGGCATCGCTGGCAGATCTTCGCGAGCGCGCCGAAGCGTGTTTCGCGGCCGGTGCGCTGGCGGCGGGTTGCACGTACGAGATCGCGACCGTGTCGCCGACTTATGTTGAGCTCCGGCACGATCAACGACTGCTCGCGGCCTACCGGGGTGCGATCGCCGACCTCGGACGCGAGGTCATGCCGGCCGCACTCGAGGGAGTTCGCCCCCTCGGCAGCACCGACATGGGCAACATCAGCCATGTGCTGCCGTCCATCCACCCCATGATCGGAATCGATAGCAACGGCGCCGGAACCCATGAGATCGAGTTCGCGGCCGCTGCGGCGTCGCCCTCGGCCGATCGGGCGGTTGTCGACGGCGCACTGGCGCTGGCAGCCACCGCCGCACGCGCAGCGGCAGATCCGCAGTGGCGTGAAGACCTCCTGCAGGAGCAGGAAAAACGAATTGGTTCAGTCCCGCGCAACGCGGGCAGATGACGATGAGTGTGTGACGAGAATATGAGTGGGCAATACGTGGACGCAGAACGTTTCCTGAAAGATCTGGACGGTTGGATCAACGCCAACACCGCGCAGTTGGTGGCGTGGCGTCGGGATTTCCATACCCATCCGGAACTGTCGCGAAGTGAGCTGCGCACCACCGGCATCATTGTCGACGAACTGACGAAGGCCGGCCTGTCCCCGCGGGTGCTGCCCCAGGGTGTCGGTGTGGTCTGTGACATCGGCCCGGCCGGGCCATTGGTGGCGCTGCGCGCCGACATGGACGCACTGCCGATCTCCGAGCTGACCGGGCTGCCGTTCAGCTCGAGCGTCGAGGGCGTCTCGCATGCTTGTGGGCACGACGGGCACACCGCGATGTTGCTCGGGGTGGGCAAGGCCCTGGCATCGATGGAGAATCTGCCGATCGGTGTACGGCTGGTGTTCCAGGCAGCCGAGGAAGTGATGCCCGGTGGCGCTCTGGATGCCGTCACCGCCGGTGTCACGCGTGGTGTGTCGCAGATCTATGCGCTGCATTGTGATCCGAAACTCGAGGTCGGCAAGGTCGGATTGCGGCGTGGTCCGATCACCTCGGCGGCCGATCATGTCGAACTGGTGTTGCATTCACCCGGAGGCCACACGTCGCGCCCGCACCTGACCGCGGACCTCGTGTACGCCATGGGCACCGTGATCACCGGACTGCCCGGGGTGCTGTCGCGCCGGATCGATCCGCGAACCAGCACCGTGATGGTGTGGGGTTCGGCACATGCCGGCGATGCGCCGAATGCGATTCCGCAAGAGGGCCGTTTGCGTGGCACGGTGCGTACGGGCGACCACGCCACCTGGGCGCTACTCGAGCCGTTGGTCCGGGAGATCATCGAAGGGCTGCTGGCGCCGTTGAGCGTGCGCTACGACCTGATCTACAAGCGTGGTGTCCCGCCTGTGGTCAACGATTCGATCTCCACCGAGATCTTCCGCGACGCGATCTTGTCGGTGAGCCCCGACGCACTGGCCGACACCGCGCAATCCGGTGGTGGAGAAGACTTTTCGTGGTATCTCGAAAACGTTCCGGGTGCGATGGCGCGGCTCGGGGTCTGGTCCGGCCGCGGACCGCAGGTGGACCTGCATCAGCCGAACTTCGACCTCGACGAGCGTGCACTCGCGGTCGGTGTGCGGACGCTGGCCGGAATTGTCCTGCAGGCGAGCCTGCGCAACCGCTAGCGGTCGCGGGCGGCCGGGCTGGCCGGGCTATCCGGGCTAGTGATCCGGTCCGGGGCTATCTGGTCCCGGACCGACATTCCGTGATTCGCGGACGCGGAGCTGATGCACGTAATCCGATGGTGCACCGGCGATTTCGGCTGCCTCGGACATGACGCCGAGGTAGCGCGCGGACGGCAGGCCACCTTCAAAGGCATCCAGGACGTACAGCCAGGCGAGGACCGGACCGTTGGCTGTGGTGATGCGGCAACGGATCTTGCGATGGATCCCGAGTTCGGACCCCTCCCAGCGGTCGAGGCTGGACTCGTCGTCCTCGGTGACGTCGTACAAGACGACAAATACGCGGGCATCGGGATCGTCGCGATCCTCGGTGACCGTTGCCAGTGCGCCTTCCCAGCCGATGTCGCCGCCGCCGAACGTCAGTCGCCAGCCGTACAGCCACCCGGTGCCCGCCATCGGAGAGTGCGGGGCACGCATGAGCATCTGCTCGGGATGCATGTTTGAGCCATAGGCGGCGTAGATGGGCACGGAGAGGAGCCTAGATGGTCAGCTCCCCATCGGGAAAGTGCAACAGGCGATCGACTAGATTCTCTAGTGGCGCCACCCCGCCGGCAGGCCCATCCGACATCCCTGGGAGTTGACCTGAAATGACCAAAATCGTGATCCTCGGTGGAGGACCCGCCGGCTACGAGGCGGCACTCGCCGCCGCCACCTACGGTGCCGACATCACCATTGTCGACAGCGACGGAATGGGCGGTGCCTGTGTCCTGTGGGATTGCGTGCCGTCGAAGACCTTCATCGCATCGACCGGGATCCGGACGGACGTCCGCCGCGCCGTTGACCTGGGAATCAACCTTCGATACGACGGTGCGCTGGTGTCACTGCCGCAGATCCATCAGCGCGTCAAGGACCTCGCCTTTGCCCAGTCGTCCGACATCCGCTCCCGGCTTCTGAGCGAGGGTGTCCGGATCATTCACGGCCGTGGCCGCCTCGCTACACCCGAGGCCGGATTTGCCCGACACAAGATTGTCGCGACGCCGTTCGGAGCCGACGGCAGCGAGGAAGCCGAAGAGATCCTCGACGCCGATGTGGTGTTGGTCGCAACCGGCGCGTCGCCCCGAGTTCTTCCGGACGCCAAGCCCGACGGTGAGCGGATTCTCACCTGGCGTCAGATGTACGACCTCAATGATTTCCCCGAACACCTGGTCGTCATCGGTTCGGGTGTCACCGGTGCCGAGTTCGTGCACGCGTACACCGAGCTCGGAGTTCCGGTGACGTTGGTCTCGAGTCGGGACCGGGTGCTGCCGCACGAGGACGAGGACGCAGCACTCGTCCTCGAAGACGTGTTGGCCGAGCGCGGCGTCACGCTGGTCAAGCACGCACGTGCCGACAAAGTCGAGCGCACGGCCGATGGTGTGAAAGTCATTCTTGCCGATGGGCGCACCGTTGAGGGTTCTCACTGTCTGATGACAGTTGGATCGGTTCCGAACACGGACGATCTCGGACTGGAGAATGTCGGCCTGGAACTCGGTCGTGGCGGTTACCTCAACGTCGACCGGGTATCGCGGACCGCAGTACCCGGTATCTACGCCGCCGGGGACTGCACCGGGCTGCTCCCGCTGGCATCCGTGGCCGCCATGCAGGGACGTATCGCGATGTACCACTCTCTGGGTGAAGGTGTGTCGCCGATCCGCCTCAAGACCGTTGCGTCTGCGATCTTCACGCGGCCCGAGATCGCGACCGTCGGTGTCAGCCAGCAGGCCATCGACTCCGGTGAGTACCCGGCCCGAACGGTGATGCTCCCGCTGGCGACCAATCCGCGAGCGAAGATGAGCGGTCTGCGCCGTGGCTTCGTGAAGATCTTCTGCCGTCCGGCAACGGGTGTTGTTATCGGCGGAGTCGTGGTGGCGCCCAATGCATCTGAACTCATCCTTCCGATCGCTCTCGCGGTGCAGAACAAGCTGATGGTCAGTGACCTGGCGCAGACGTTCTCGGTTTACCCATCGCTGTCCGGTTCGATCACGGAGGCCGCTCGGCAGCTCGTCCGGCACGACGACCTGGACTGACCCTTCCCACAATTTGGGAAACGCATTTCATTTTTCGATTAAGGCGCGCTAGCCTGGGTTTTGCGACTCACACTGGCGCGCCTTATTCGGTGACCACTCTCATCACCAAGCATCGTTGATACCTGCTGCTGTGGAGAGTGATTGCCTGTGTCTGTTGTCGAAAGTTCTTACGCACCATCGCACGCGTTGGCGAACATTCGCGGCTCGGCGATCCGCGATCTGCTGAAGCTGACCGAACAACCTGATGTGCTGAGTCTGGCCGGCGGTTTGCCTGCCACCGACTTGATCCCTGCGGCGCGGATCTCCGAGTCGGCTGCGCGCATCAGCGCTGATCCCGCCGCATTGCAATACACCGTGAGCGCAGGGGTGTACCCGTGCCGCGAGGCGGTGGCCCGATATCTCGGGACCGATGATCCCGGTCGCGTTCTGCTCACCCATGGCTCGCAACAGGCGCTGTTCCTCTTGGCGCATGCCCTCGTCAATCCCGGTGATCTAGTGGTGGTGGACGATCCGGTGTACGTGGGCGCGCTGCAGGTCTTCCAGTCGGTGCGGGCGCGAGTGCGTGCGCTACCGATCACTGCGTCGGGATGCGATGTCGGAGCATTGCGTGAGTTGCTCGAGGCGGGCGAGCGTCCCCGGATAGTGCACACCGTCAGCAACTTTCACAATCCTGCCGGTGTGACGGCCACGGCCTCGACGCGAATGGAACTGGCGCGGTTGTCCGATCGCTATGGATTCATCGTTGTCGAAGATGATCCGTACGGCCGGTTACGGTTCTCGGGTGATGACGTCGAACCGATTGCCGCGCATGGTGATCGGGTGGTCCGGTTGGGATCGGCATCGAAGATTCTGGCACCCGCGCTGCGGGTGGGTTGGATGACTGGTCCACCTGAGGTGATTTCAATGGTGGAATTGTTACGCCAGGGTGCGGACCTGTGCGGATCGACCTTCAGCCAGTTGATGGTGGCCGAGTTGCTCGATGACGAAGCGTGGCTCGATATGCATGTGGCCCACGTACAGGATGAATACCGTTTGCGTGCAATGGCTTTGACCGGTGCGCTGCGTCGATACCTGGGACAAATGGTTCAGTTTTCGGAGCCCGAGGGTGGCATGTTCTGCTGGGCACGGATGCCGGGAGTGGACACTTCGCAATTGTTGGTGAATGCCGTGGCCGGCGGTGTGGCATTTGTGCCGGGTGCTGCGTTCGGGGTGGAGGCAGACTTCAGCGACTGCCTGCGACTCAGCTTCTCTGCTCTTGGGCCCGAGGAGTTGGACGAGGCGGTTCGGAGATTTGCTGCGGCAGCGGAAAATTCATCGAAATAATTCGAAAAGGTGTTCGACATGAGGTGTCTTCTGGGGTAGACTGATTGAAAGCGTTATGATCAGATGTGCTGGGGGGCATGATGTCTGACGATCCACCTGTTGACTCTTCGGTTGATTCCTCGCCGGTTCCGGTACTGGTGCGCATGTACCTCGAGTTGGAGTTGCTCGTTGCCGATATCGCGGACTGCGCTGATTCCGATATGTCTGGCGCGGAAGTCAATGAGCTTGTGCGGGTGCATGAACGGATCGCCCGTAAGGTCGAGTTCACCGGGTTGCGTCACCTGTTGCGGGTCTCGGATCGGTCATCGTTTACCGAAGCCGGGTATTCGTCACTGTTCGGTTTCACCCGTAGCGAGTTGCGGCTGAGCAAAGGGCAAACCATGTCCCGGATCCGGGGCCTGGAGGCGGTCGGCCGATTCCATACGTTGCAGGGTGAGGTGTTGGCGCCGAAATGCCCTGCGGCCGAGCAGGCGTGGTCGAAAGGTTTGATCGGGGCGGCGCATATGGATGTGATGTTGGATGTGCGCAAGCAGATCCCGTCGGCCTCGGATCCGGCAGTGTATGACGTGGTCGATCATTGGATGACCGAAGAGGCCGTCGGCCAGGATCCCACCCAGTTGACCGCCGCCGGCCGCGCGGTGTTGGCCCGGGTCGACCCTGATGGCCGGTTGACCGATGATTCGGATCGGGCCCGTAAACGGTCGCTGGGTATCGGGGATCAGGGGGTGGATTTGATGGCCAAGATCACCGGCACCCTCGACCCCGAAACGCTGGCCTTGTTGAGGACGGTGATGGATGTGTGGGCGGCGCCGGGGATGAACAATCCGGCCGACCCGAACTCGCCGACCGGGGCGTCCGATGATCCGAAGCAAGATCAAGAGCTGATCAAGGCTGCCGCCGAACGCGATACCCGCTCGAAGGGCGAACAATTCCACGACGCGCTCAAGGCGATCCTGAAGACGATTTTGGAGTGCAATCTGCTTGGGAAGTCGCATCGGGGTTTGCCGGCGCAGTTGGTCATCACGATGACCAAAGAGCAGCTTGACGAGTGTGCGGGGATCGCCAGAACGGCGTCGGGGGTGGACATTCCGGTCAACGAGGCCCTGAATTTGGCGGCGCGGTCGGACAAATATCTGGCTGTCTTTGCTGACCACTCCGCTGAGGTGTTGTATCTCGGCCGGACCAAACGCACTGCGCAGAAGGGGCAACGGTTGGCGTTGTTCGTCCGGGATCGGGGGTGTTCGCATCCTGGTTGTACCAATCCGGCGACCTGGGTCGAGGCCCATCATCTGCTTGCCTGGATCAATGGTGGTTTGACCGATATCGACATGATGGGATCGGCGTGCCCGCCGCACCACAAACTCATCGGTGATGGACCGCATCAGTGGCAGACGATCATGATCACCGAAGGGCCCGACACGGGTCGGGTCGGCTGGATACCGCCGGCGTCGGTGGATCCGGAACGGAAACCGCGGGTCAACCGGGCCCAGCATGTCAACGAAACCTTGGCAGCAGCCTGGGAGAAGGTACTGGCCGATCGCCGGGCCGTGTTGGCCGAAAAGTTGGCGGAACTGACGGACCGCGAACCTGAGGTCCAACCCGATCCCGAGTCGAATGGGCCTGACCAGGGCGAACAGTTGGATGAGTAGCGGGACCGCCCACATCGTGTTCAGCGAGATTGCCGAGTTCAACACTGGTTGGAACCGAACGCTACCGGCTAACGTCGTACCTCAGGTGGGAGATCTCTGCGAGGAGGGGACATGGCCGACGAAGTGCAGTTCACCGATGAACAGTGGGAAACGGTAGCCAAGGCTGCAGAGACGTTTGCTCAGGCGTTGGTGGAAGAGGAGGCGGCCTTGCGAGATCTGCTCGCCGTCAACTGGGCCGGGAACTGCGTTGAGGGCAAGGCCGTATTTGAGAATCTCCGGCAGCTCTTGCATGGTGCCGACGGCTCGTTCAGTCAAGCTATGGATTCAGAGTCAAGTTACCTTAACCGGCTGGCAGCTCAGTGCCGTTCGTCGAAGTTGGATCTTGTCGGCGTTGACGTGGAAGCTGCCGACGGGATTTCCAATTGAATTGTCGCGTGGCCGGACTGCTGGCAACTTTGTTCTTCGTTGTGTCTTGCCAGAGTGTCGCTGAGACAACTGATGCCGTCTCGGCACCCAGCGATTCTGGGCCAAGCCTTACAGAGACGTCGGGTACTCCAGTTCCGTTGCCGTTCGAGACTAAGTTTCCCGAACGATGGAATCCATCCAATGACGGGACTCCTTATGAGCCGTGCGTCGCATTTTCGAGCGCTGAGCTTAAGCGATTCAATATCGACCCAGGGGAAATTGAAGATGCTGCCATTGTGAACGGCCAGGGCGTGCGGGGATGTAGATGGATAATGAGAGAGACGTTTTCGCTCGGGCAGGTTGTAACGAATTCGGTCTCGCTGAATGAATATCGAAAAACCACACCGGAGTTAGATTGGAAGCCAGACATCCTTGTAGAGGGGAGGGCAGTTGGGGTGTTTGGTCTTAATGATCACGAAGGTACTTGCTCAACGTATGTGCAGTCGTTCTCGGCTGCCGTGGTTACGAACGTCCTAATATCGACGGCGCCCGAAGCGCGTTCGACGATGGAGTCTTGTCGAATAGCGGAGGACTTCACGCGTGCATACATTGGAAAAATTCCGGGGTGAAATAGTGAATACGATCGCCTTCGGTACGGGATTCCGTCCTTGTTTGATTCTTCAAAGTATATCTTGTTTTTCGGGCTACTGATTTCGGACGAATCGCTGTAGTTTGGTTGCTTCGCGGTAAGGCCGCTGTGACTATCGATGGGTTAGGACGGACCAGACGCATGTTGACGTGCGTCGTCACTTCGATGACGTTGCGGGAACCGTTGCTCTACACTTCTGCAGCAAGTCGGCGCTGGGGAGTGCTGTGAGGGGGATCGGGGGGAGATTGTGGCGCCGAGGTCGATTGATCCGACGGATTGGGTGAGCCATGCGCTCGATGAGATGCGTCGGGTGTGCGCGAGTATGCAGCCCAGTTCGGCAGAGGCTGATGCTGAGGCGATCAGGCTGATTGCCAGTCGAATCCAGGCAGCTGCGGCGGTCTATGAATCCGCTCTTCCGAAGCTGTATCCGGAAGGGGAGTTCAGCGGTGAAACTGTCAATGGCTCGCACCGAGCAACGGTCGCCGGGATTCGACACACCGACAGTTCGGCAGCAATCGGACTGAAAATCGCGGATCAGATTTCAGCCATCGCGGGGATTCTGTCGCAAACGCAGGGCAACGTTGCAGATCTGGACGCCAAGTTCGGGGACGGTGGCGGTGACAACACCATGGAGCGAGCGGTGCATCGGGCCCTGATCGCAAAGACGATGACGGATTCGTACAGCAACCCGGTCATCGGCGCGAACGGCTCACTGCCCGAGTACGACGCCGCCCCGCTGCCGCAACTCGGTGCGGGCTTTGAGCCGAGTCTGGCGAATGCCCTTGGTGGAGGTGGTTCGGGCGGCGGACCAGGAGACACCGGTCCTGCGCTACTCGCGGGATCGGGCGCGATCGGTGCAAATGGCCCAGACGGTCCAGGCGGGCCGAATGGCCCAGGCAATGATCAAGCTGCCTACATGGGAGGTCAGGCCGGCGACACGCCTTTCACTCTCGGAAGCGGTCGTGACGGTTCTGGTGAGAGCGGAGACGGATCGACGCCCGGCCCGCTCAACGGGGCGTTCGGTGCGCCGGTGGCCGGCGGTGCCGGTGCCGGCGGACTGACGTCGGCCGCGGCGCTGAACGGTGCACGCGGTGGGGTGTCCGGTATCGGTTCTGGAATGGGTTCGGGCGCCGGACGCGCCGGTGGCGGGGGAGTCGGAGGCAGCGCACTCGGAGGCGCCGGCTCGGAAGCTGGTCCGCTCGGGCGTCGGATAGCTGCTCCGCTGGTGACACCGGCAACCGGCGCCAATCAATCGGCCGGCGCCACACCCTCGGCCGGTTCCCGGGGCGGAAGTCCGATGGGGTCACCTGCCGGCGGCCGCGGAGCGGGGAAAGACAAGGACGGGGAGCATCGCGCGCCGTCGTACCTGCACACCCGCGAGAACGGGGAAGAAATGGTCGGGCGCCTGCCGCTGGTGGGTCCACCCGTCCTCGGTGATTGGGCCCGTGTCCTGGATCTGGGACCAGATGAAAGCTCAAAATCACCCGACGCGCCTGGCGGTAAAGGCCCAGACGACACACAACAGTAGCGACCGCCCAGCTCAGGCCAGGTCGTAGCTCCGTTCGACGGCGGTGTTCCACTCGGCGAAGCGCTCATCTCGATCGTCGACGGCCATCGCGGGTTCCCACGATTTGTCCGCTGCCCAGTTGTCGCGGATCTCCTGCTCGCTGTCCCAGTAACCCACCGCCAACCCGGCCGCGTAGGCGGCACCCAGCGCCGTGGTCTCGTTGACAACCGGCCGGACGACCGGAACGCCGAGAATGTCGGACTGGAACTGCATGAGCAGCTCATTGACGACCATTCCGCCATCGACCTTGAGGGTCGACAACGTCACGCCGGAGTCGGCCTGCATTGCCTCGATCACCTCGCGCGTCTGGAACGCGGTGGCCTCCAACGCCGCTCGCGCAATATGACCCTTGTTGACAAACCGGGTGAGGCCAACGATGACGCCACGCGCGTCGGGCCGCCAGCGAGGTGCGAACAGGCCGGAAAAGGCAGGCACGAAGTAGACGCCGCCGTTGTCGTCGACGGTCTGAGCAACCTCTTCGATATCGCCTGCGGCACTGATCAACCCCAGATTGTCGCGCAGCCACTGGATCAGGGATCCGGTCACCGCGATCGAACCCTCCAGTGCGTACACGGGCTTGTTGTCGCCGATCTGATAGCAGACGGTGGTCAGTAGGCCGTGTTCGCTGTGGACCACTTCTTCACCGGTGTTGAGGAGCAGGAAATTACCTGTGCCGTAGGTGTTCTTGGCTTCACCGACCGCCAGGCAGGCCTGTCCGAATGTGGCTGCCTGCTGATCGCCGAGGATGCCGGCGATGGGGACATCGGCGAGTGGACCCCGCTCGCGGACATGGCAATACACCTCCGACGAACTGTGGATCTCCGGTAACAGGCTCATCGGGATCTGCATCTCTCGGCAGATGTCCTCGTCCCAGGCCAGCGTCTCCAGATCCATCAGCATGGTTCGCGAGGCATTGGTGACATCGGTGAGGTGTCGTCCGCCGGATGGTCCGCCGGACAGATTCCAGATCAGCCAGGTATCCATTGTGCCGAAGCACAATTCGCCGGCCTCGGCGCGTTCTCGAACGCCCTCTACGTTGTCGAGAATCCACCGGATCTTCGGGCCGGAGAAGTATGTCGACAAGGGCAGTCCGGTGCGCTGCTGGTACCGGCCGGGACCGTCGTCACCGGCCAGTTCTTCACAGAGCGCTGCCGTCCGGGTGTCCTGCCACACGATGGCGTTGTACACCGGTCGGCCCGTCGAGCGATCCCAGACCACGGTCGTCTCACGCTGATTGGTGATTCCCAGCGCCACGATGTCGGCGGTCTCGAGGTCTTCGGCGGCTATCGCAGCCGCGACGACCCGGCGCGTATGGCGCCAGATCTCCAGGGCATCATGCTCGACCCATCCGGACTGCGGGAAGATCTGCGTGTGCTCGACCTGCTCCGAGCTCACGACACGTCCGGAATGATCGAAAATCATGCAGCGCGTCGACGTCGTTCCCTGGTCGACTGCGGCTACGTACCCCCTGCTGTTGCTCACGTCCCCGAGTGTTCCATGAACTGCCCGTAGAGTCCGCTGTGTGGCCCTCGACGTGTCACCGGTGCCGGTTGGAGTGGCCAGATAGTTACCAGCGGGTAACCTTGGCGCAAGAGTGTCCGCCCGGCTGAATGGGAGATCGCGATGAGCGCAGCAACTTTCGATCCGGATCGGCCCGCAGACCTCGGGCCCCGCTACCGGGAAAACGCCTGGCAGCGCCTCTCGACCGAACAGTTCGACGTGGTGGTCGTCGGCGGCGGCATCGTCGGCGCCGGAACTGCGCTCGACGCCGCAACCCGCGGTCTGCGGGTGGCCCTGGTCGAAGCCCGCGACATCGCATCGGGCACGTCGAGCCGGTCGTCGAAGATGTTCCACGGCGGACTGCGCTATCTCGAACAACTCGAGTTCGGTCTGGTCCGCGAAGCGCTGCACGAACGTGAACTGTCCCTGAGGACGCTGGCCCCGCATTTGGTGAAGCCCCTCCCGTTCCTCTACCCACTGACCCACCGTGTTTGGGAGCGTCCCTACGTCGCAGCCGGACTCTTTCTCTACGACTCGCTCGGTGGGGCGAAATCGGTTCCCGGACAACATCATGTGACCCGTTCGGGGGCGCTGCGGATCGCGCCGTCGCTGAAGCGGAACTCGCTCACCGGCGGGATCACCTACTACGACACTGTGGTCGACGACGCCCGGCACACCATGACCGTGGCGCGTTCAGCCGCCCACTACGGCGCGGTGATCCGGACCTCCACCCAGGTCACCGGCTTCCTCCGGGAGGCCGATCACGTCAGCGGTGTCCGGGTCCGCGACACCGAGACCGGCGAGATGGCCGACATCCGCAGCCACTGTGTGATCAATGCGGCGGGGGTCTGGACAGATGAGATCCAGGCGCTGTCCAAGCAGCGTGGACGCTTTCGGGTCCGCGCCTCCAAAGGTGTGCACATCGTCGTTCCGCGTGATCGCATAGTCAGTGAATCCGCCATCATCCTTCGAACGGCCAAGTCGGTGCTGTTCGTGATCCCGTGGGAGACCCACTGGATCATTGGCACGACCGACACCGACTGGAATCTCGACCTCGCCCACCCGGCTGCCACGGCCGCCGACATCGACTACATCCTCGAACGGGTCAACGAGGTACTGGTGACCCCGCTGACCCACGCCGACATCGAAGGCGTCTACGCCGGTCTGCGTCCACTGCTGGCCGGAGAGAGCGACGAGACGTCGAAACTCTCCCGCGAGCATGCGGTTGCCGAGGTGGCGCCGGGCCTGGTTGCCATCGCCGGCGGCAAATACACCACCTACCGGGTGATGGCCGCAGATGCGGTGGACGCCATCACCGACTTCATCCCCGTCCGGGTGGCACCGTCGATCACCGAGAAGGTGCCGCTACTCGGCGCCGACGGCTACCACGCGTTGATCAACCAGTGCGATCAGCTCGGACAACGACATGGGCTGCACCCGTACCGTATTCGTCGCCTGCTCAATCGCTATGGCTCGATGATCGACGAGGTCTTGGACTACGCCAAGAAAGATGCAAGCCTGCTCGAACCACTGACGGGTGCCCCGCAATACCTGCGGGTCGAGGTTGTGTACGCCGTTGTCAGTGAAGCGGCGCTGCACCTCGAAGACATCCTCGCCCGGCGGACCCGGATCGCGATCGAATACCCCGACCGCGGTGTGAACTGCGCGGCCGAGGTCGCGGATCTGGTTGCGCCGCTGTTGGACTGGGATGCCGAGCAAACCGCGTTCGAGATCGAGACCTACCTGGCCCGTGTTGTCGCCGAAGTCGCCTCGCAGCGTCAGCCCGACGACGAATCCGCCGATGCCCTACGTGCGGCCGCTCCGGAATCACGGGCCGAACTCCTGGAGCCGGTACCGGTTCCGGACTGACACTGCCAAAAGTCGGCAGACGCCAGATCAGGCGGGCTCGTACCGCAAAAGCGTGACGTCGTCGTCGGGGTAGTCGAAGAAGACCGGCTTGACCCGCATGCCCACCGTGATGTCCTCGGGTGCGACGTTGACCAACTCGGTCGACAGGCGGGGACCCTCGTCCCACTGCACCACGGCCACCAGCTGCGGCACCGAGTCTGCGAAATGCGGGGACACCGGCTTACGCGCGATGGTGAAGGTGTAGAGCGTCCCCAGTCCGGAGATCTCGCGCCACTCGAGGTCGTCGGCCAGCGTGCCGGGCGCCAGGATGCGCGGATAGAACACGTACTGCTGCAGCGACGGTGAATACTGGATACGGATCTTGTGCTCCGCCAACGCATCCCAGAAGGGTGCGGTCACCGGCGTTTTCACCGGCATCGGTTTGGTGAACGTCATGAGGTGATCGCTTTCTAGTCGCCCTGGAGAACAAGTGTGGTCTGCTCGCCCATCACGCCGCCGTTGCCGGAGACGAATGCGCGGTTGCAGTCATCGACCTGCGCGGCCCCGGCCCGGCCCATGATCTGGCGGGTCGCGTCGCACACGTGGTGCATGCCGCCGGCCAGTCCGGCCTGTCCGAAGCCCAGCTGGCCACCGGCGGTGTTCAGGGGGAAGTCGCCGCGGAACGTCAGGTCATGTGAGTTGACGAACTCCATGCCCTTGCCCTTTTCGCAGAAACCCGCGTCTTCCAGGCTCATCAACACCGTGATGGTGTAGCAGTCGTAGATCGAGACCATGTCCATGTCGCTGCGCTCGAGGCCACTCATCCGGAATGCGGAGTCCGCGGCCTGGGTGATCGGGGTCTGCAGCAGGTCCTCGGCATAGCTGGGGGTCTTGTAGGCGACATGCTCGCCGAATCCCTTGATCCACACCGGCCGGTTCTTGCTCTTCTTCGCCAGCGCCGCGGACGTCACCAGCACGGCGGCACCACCGGAACACGGCATCACGATCTCGAGGCGGTGAAGCGGATCGGCGATCATCGGGCTGGCCAACACGTCGTCGATGGTCAGGGTCTTCTCGTAGAAGATCGCATCAGGGGTGTGATTGGCGTTGACCCGTTGATCCACAACAATTTTCGCGAGTGCGCGCTCGTCGTATCCGTACGCGGAGCGATAGAGCTGCGCGATCTGACCATACGGTCCGTTCTGGCCGAGGTTGCCGAACGGGATGTCGAACTCGGCCTGCGGTGAGCCGTAACGGTTCGACGACGACCCGTAGAGCAAGATGTCGGTGAGGCTCTCGGGCAGCGGCTTCTTCTCGTTGTACGGCACGCCGTAATCGGCAGGCAGCACACACAGAACGGCTTCGCAGATACCGAGTTCCACGGCCGCCGCGGCCCGCCAGACCATCGCGGAAGCCGATGCTCCACCGAGGTCGACGATCTCGGCGAAGTTAACCTTCGCGCCGAGGTACTCGGCGATGGTGGAGGGCACGAACATCTCGGACTCGAGCAGCGTCGAGGTGACGATCCCATCGATCGTGACACCGGTCAGGCCGGCGTCCTCGATCGCCGACGCCGACAGCGTCGCCCACTGTTCAAGGGTGAAGCGCGGCGTCCTGGTGGAAACCTTTTGCGGTGGTAACTCGGTATAACCGACGATTGCCGCATCGCCTTGAAACCCCATGGATGCTCCTGCGCGTGGAATAAGTGGAAGTGACGGTCATCCGCCAACCTACTAGAACCCGAATCTAGTTTTCAACAGTCTGCTCGACCGGGCCGAACAGGAAGTCCATGAATCGGTTGCAGAGCCGGTAGACGTCCTCCATCGTTCCGTCGTGGTAGATCGCCGACGTGAGGGCGGTGTTGATGATCGACCACAACATGATTGCGGCATCGGCGGCAGCACCCGGGCCGAGCCGGGCGAAGTCACCGGCCAGGGTCTGTTGGCAGACGGTGAAGAACTCGCCGAGCAGCGCTTTTGCGTTGGCGTCCGAACTGGACTGCAGGATCACATGGACCTTGAAAAAGTGCGGGCGCCGCTCGAAGGAGGAGATGACCGCGTTCATCTTGGCGCGGATCTGATGCTCCGACAGGTTCTCCCCGGACCGCGCATAGGCCGGCGCCGCCCAGTCCAACAGCACCGCCGCATAGAGATGCTCTTTGGAAGAGAAGTAGCGGTAGAGGGTGCCGAGAGCGACCCCGGCTTCCTGGGCCACGTCACGGATCTGGATCTGCTCGTACTCCTCGGCCTTGAGTGCGGCGTTGGCGGCCTTGATGATGCTCAGCCTCCGTGCCTGCTGCCAGGCAGGCAGCTCCGAACTGAGCGTTGCCGCCGCAGTGGAAGGTGCCTGTTGCGCCATGAAGGTGTTCCTTTGCGTGTGGGAGCCGTGAACTGCCCGGTGTTTGCCGAGCTAGGTACACAGTAAATTGTGCCAACCGACCCTGTCCGCCACCCGCGAGGTTTCGGGTCAGCCGGTTCTCCGCAGCCGAAGCCCCCGGGGTGTGGCGGCGAATCCGCTTTCGCGTAGATGTGATGCCAGGTCACTGGTCTGGACCGGGTCGCCGTTCACCCGTTCGACGTGTAGCCGGTCGACGTGACCGCGGACGACCACCTTTGCCAGAGCTCCGGCGGCCGCCTCCAGATGCGCGACGCTTTCACTGAACGTCAGCACCGTCTTTCCGCCGCGTTCGACGAACAACACCAGGTGCCCATCGACGAGAACCACAAGCGCACCCGGCTTCCGGCCGGGCCGGTGCCCTTCGAGCTGTTTCGGCCACGCCAGTGCCGCACCGTACGGGTTGGCCGGGTCGGTGGCGGCGAGCGCCAGCGCCGAGGTCCCGGTGGTCTCGGCCTCGTCGCGGAGCCGATCGACCGTTGTGGTCGCGGCGAACTGGGCGCCGCCGAGCCCGTCGATGTAATACCCGCGACGCACCTTGCCGCTGTCCTCGAACCCGCTGAGTGCCTTGTACACCCGTGAGAAACCGCCGGCGATGCCCTCGTTCATGACCGCGCCCTTCGTCACCACGCCGTACCGATCGAGCAGTGCCGAACACTGCGCGGCCACTGCTCGGGTCGGGTCGGACGTGGGCTCGGGCAGGGCAAACCACCGTCCCGTCATCGACAGCGGAGCCGTACGTGGGGTGCGGGCGAACCGGCTGCGACCGCGATGTGCCGGGGCACTGCGGGTGGCTCCCGACTTGCGACCGGGGCCGAGCAGCGCCCGCACCGGGGTGAAGGTGTCGTTGCTGATCCGTCCGGCCCAGGCCAGATCCCACAGCGCCGTCTCCAGGTCGGCGGCCAGTGGAGCGACTCCGCCGAGCGTCAACGCATCGCTGAGTTGCCGAAAGAAGAAGGCGCCCCCGGAGGCGAGCTGGTCGAGTAGCCGGTTGTGCAGATCCGTCATGTCGATCTCGACCGGGATCGGGAGGCTGTCCTCGGCCACATCCGCCGGATGAAGGCTGATCCAGCCATCAGACCCGGAGAGTCTTCCGTGGCCGGCCCAGAGCACCTCGCCGCCCGCGGTCAATTCGTCGAGCATGTCGGGGCGATAGTCGGCCACCCGGGCGGGCAGGACCAGTGACTCCCACGCCGAGGCCGGAATGGGTACTCCGGCAAGTTGATCGATCACCGCGGACACACCGTCGATGCCACGCAACCGCGAGCGCTTGGTGACGTGCTGCCAACCGGTGACGAATCGGGCATATGTCTCGTGACTGACCGGCGCGATCTCGGCGCGGCTCGCAGCGAGTGAACCCCGACGCAGCACCGCGAGTACCTCGGTGTTGCACCACTGTTCGCCGCCACTCATGGTGCCTGCGGGCTCGGGCCGGAAATCGCCCTCGACGACCCGGCGCTGTCCGGCCAGCCGGACCAGGGTGTCGCGCACCACAGCGATACTCAGGCCCAGCCCGGTGGCGGCGTCGGATGCCACAAACGGTCCGTGGGTGCGTGCGTAGCGGCCGACGATATCCCCGAGCGGGTCGTCGACCGGTTCGAGGAACGCCAGCGGGAGTCCCTGGGGCGGAGGAATTCCCAATGCGTCCCGCAGTCGTCCGGCGTCTTCGGCGGCCGCATACAACTGTGCCTCGCCGCGCTGGATCGTGATGGCCCGGCCCGAGGCGACGAGTTCGTCGAGCAGCGGTTGTGGATCGTCACCGGTGAAGCGCAGGCCCACATCGGAGGCGCTCAGTGGTCCGAGCCATCGCAACAGGTCGGCGATGCCTTCGAGGTCGCGGGCCTGTCGATCCGGATGTAGCCGCTGCAACTTGGCCTCGGTATCGGCGATCACCTTCGCGTCGAGCAACTCCCGCAGATCGACGCGACCGAGAAGTTGGGCCAGCAACGCCGTGTCCAGGGACAGCGTGGCCGCCCGGCGCTCGGCCAGCGGCGCGTCGTCGGAATACATGAAGGCGCCGACATAGCCGAACAACAGCGATGAGGCCATCGGAGACGGGGTCTGTGTTTCGATCTCGATGATCCGCAGCCGCCGCGTTGCGATGCGGGTGAGCAGGTCGGTGAGCGCAGGCAGGTCGTACACGTCCTGCAGGCATTCGCGAAACGCCTCGAGGATGATCGGGAACTGCGGGTACTTGCGGGCCACGTCGAGTAGCTGCGCACTGCGCTGACGTTGCTGCCACAGCGGCGCGCGACGTCCCGGATTGCGGCGCGGCAAAAGCAATGCCCTGGCTGCACATTCGCGGAATCGGGAGGCGAACATGGCAGATCCGCCGAGTTGCTCGGTGACGATCTGCTCGATCTCGTCGGCCTCGAACCCGAACAACGCCGCGCCCGGCGACTGGTCGTCGGTATCGGGAAGTCGGACGATGATCCCGTCGTCCGCTGCCGAGACCGCTCCGTCGATGCCGTAATCCTGCTCGAGTCGTGCCGCGACAGCGCTGGCCCACGGCGCATGCACCCGTAAACCGAAGGGGGAGTGCAGGATCACCCGCCAGTCGCCGAGCTCGTCACGGAATCTCTCGACCAGCAGGGTGCGGTCCGTGGGCAGATGCCCGGTCGCGGCCTGCTGCTCGGACACCAGCTGGGCCAGGTTGTCGCGGGCATAGTCGTTGAGCCCCAGCCGCTTCGCGTGCGACTGCAGCTTCTTGTCGTCGATGAGTTCGCCGACAAACCGGCCGATGGCCTCACCCAGTTCGGCCGGTCGGCCGATGCTGTCGCCATGCCAGAACGGCAACCGTCCGGCCTGTCCGAACGCCGGCGTGACCAGGACTCTGTCGTGGGTGATGTCCTCGATCCGCCAACTGGTGGCACCCAGGGCGAAAACATCGCCGACCCGCGACTCGTAGACCATCTCCTCGTCGAGTTCGCCTACCCGCGTCTGCTTTTCGCCGACCATGTACACCGCGAACAACCCGCGGTCCGGAATCGCACCGCCCGAGGTGACGGCCAGTCGCTGCGCACCGGGCCGGCCGGTCAGTGTGCCCTGCGCCCGGTCCCAGACGATGCGGGGCCGCAGTTCGGCGAACTCGTCGGACGGATAGCGTCCAGACAGCAGATCGAGGGTCGCATCGAAAACAGGCCGGGGCAGCGTTGCGTACGGCGCGCTGCGTCGGATGGTCTGGTACCAGTCGTCGACACCGATACTGCCGGTGGCGCAGGCGGCGACGGTCTGCTGCGCGAGGATGTCGAGCGGATTCGCCGGGACCGTGAGTTCTTCGATCAGTCCGTCGGTCATTCTCTCGACGGCGACCGCGCAGCGCAGCAGATCGGCCCGATGCTTGGGAAACAGCACACCCTGGCTGATCTCACCGACCTGATGCCCGGCCCGTCCGATCCGTTGGAGGCCGCTTGCCACCGACGGTGGTGCCTCGACCTGGATGACCAGGTCAACGGCGCCCATGTCGATGCCCAGTTCCAGACTGCTGGTGGCGACGACACACCGCAGACGTCCGGCCTTGAGTTCTTCTTCGATCTGCCCGCGGACCTCTTTGCTGACCGAGCCGTGATGTGCCCGGGCGAGCAGGGGAGCGGCACCTTTGCTGGCGCCACTGGCCATCACCTGTGCCGGCGCGCCCCCGGGGACACGGGGATTCGGGAGCGATTCCGGTGCCTGACCGATCCGCGCGGCGTGCACCTCGTTGAGGCGGGCCGTCAGCTGCTCGGCGAGCCGCCGCGAATTGGTGAAGACGATGGTCGACCGGTTCTTCTCGATCAGATCGACGATCGAGCTCTCCACATACGGCCACAACGAGCCGGCCGCGGGCGCCGAGGCCTCGTCGTCGATCTCGTCAGTGCCCGCGATCACCGGGATGTTGGTCATGTCGGCAACGGGGACCTCAACCGATAGGTCGAAGGTCTTCATCGCCGGCGGCTGCACCACCGTGCACGGGCGACTGCCGGACAGGAACTCGGCTACGCGCTGCGGTGGTCGCACGGTCGCGGACAATCCGATGCGCTGCGCGGGTTTGTCCAGGAGGTCATCGAGACGCTCCAGGGAGACCGCGAGGTGAGTGCCGCGTTTGGTTCCGGCCACCGCGTGGACCTCGTCGACGATGACGGTCTCGACCGAGGTCAGCGTCTCGCGGGCCGACGACGTCAGCATCAAGAACAGCGACTCGGGTGTGGTGATGAGGATGTCCGGTGGCTTGCGCAGCAACTGCCTGCGCTGGGCGGGTGGCGTATCGCCGGACCGCACGCCGACGGTGATCTCGGGAACGGGTTCGCCCAGATCCTGTGCTGCCCGGGTCAGGCCGATCAGGGGCGCGCGCAGGTTGCGTTCGACGTCGATTGCCAGTGCCTTGAGGGGCGAGACATAGAGGACACTGGTGCCGGCGGCCTCGGCTCCATCGGCGGCCGGGTGGGCGGCGAGCCGGTCGAGCGCCCAGAGGAAGGCCGACAGCGTCTTTCCGGACCCGGTCGGTGCCACCACCAGCGTGTTCTGGCCGTCGGCGATCGAGTTCCAGGCACCCAATTGAGCTGCGGTGGGTTCGGGAAACGCCGCCGTGAACCACGCCCGGGTGGGCGCGGTGAACCGGCCGAGGACCTGCTCGGCGTCGATGCCGGCAGACTTCGGCGAAGGGGGCTTGCGGGCGGCCATTGCTCCATGATCCATGAGTGGTCTGACAGTGCCGCCGGCGCCGGATCTGACCGGCCTTCTGCACAGCCGCCTTGACCGGGCAAAACGCGCCGGTTTAGAGTCAGGCCCACGCTGTGTGGACGGGAAATCCGGTGAGAGTCCGGAACGGTCGCGCCACTGTGAGTTCCACGGATTCACCAGGATCCGCCGGACCAAGTCAGAGCACCGACACACGAGCGAACATCCATCGCAAACGCGGGCGCGTCTACCCGCGAGAGGAGTTCAGTTGTCGAGTCCTGCAGTATCCCATGCATTCCCAGGTGGCCGATCGGGGCCGGGTGCACATCTTGCAGTCGCCGTGCCCGACGTGTCGGTGGTCAACACCGCGCTGTGGTTGACGGCGACCACCTTCGTCGCGGCCCTTGCCTATTATTTCCTCGGCTATGACCAGGGCGCGGTGTCGGTGTTCGGCGCCGACACCCATGTGCACGAGTTCGTGCACGATGCGCGCCATTTCCTCGGCTTCCCGTGCCACTGACGGGCGCTGGGACCATGGAAAAGAAGTTCATCGGGGCCGGGCTGCTCGCCGGGATCGTTGCCGGTCTGGTCTCCTTCGTGTTCGCCCGCATCTACATCGAGCCGCTGGTCGACCGGGCCGTCGCCTACGAGGGCGCGCGTTCGGACGCGGAGATCGCCGTCGCCGACGGTGTTCACGAACACGGCGAAGAGGTGGTCAGCCGCACCATCCAGCAAAATCTCGGGGTGGGTGTCGGGACAGTTGCCTTCGGCCTGATCATGGGGGCTTTTCTGGCCGTCGCGTTCACGGTTGCCTGGGCATACGTCGGGCGCCGCCACCCGCAGGTCGATCCCCGTTCGGTGGCAGGCCTGCTTGCCGTTTCCGGGTTCGTCGCGGCCTACCTGATCCCGTTCTGCGCGTATCCGGCGAATCCTCCGGCGGTCGACCTGGAAGGCACCATCAACGGGCGAACCAGTTCGTTCCTCACCATCATTGTGCTGTCGGTGGTGTTCATGATCGGCGCGTGGGTGCTCGCGTTGTATCTCTCACCCAGGATCGGCGGGCTGTATGCGGCGATCGTCTCCGGTGCCGCTTACCTGGTGGCTGCCGGGATCGCGATTCTGCTGTTGCCGAAATACGACGAGATACCGGGGGAGCTTCTCGACGGCGACACCCTCGTGATGTCCGGGTTCCCGGCCGATGTCTTCGGCGATTTCCGCTTCTATTCGGTTCTGAACCAGGTCATTCTCTGGACTGTTCTCGGATTGGCGTTCGCGGTGATCCTGACCGTCATCGGCAAGCGTCAGGCACGGGCGGCTCAGGTACCGGTCTCTGCGAGCGCCGGCTGAAACTGCGACTGATCACCGCGGCTCGGACCGGGCCCAACGCGGCACTGAGATTCGGCGCCGATGATTCGCTCGACAAACGCGGCCGCGCCGATTGTGCGCGGCTGCGTTTGCCGGTCTGCGATCAGATACGGATCGGGCCGCAGCGTGCGACGATCGAGACCGCTGAGTTGATCGGCGCCCATGGCCGGGTCGACCCCCGGCTGGCGTCGATCGATCTCGGATCCTGGGTGCAGCGCTCCCCGGAACAGATCGACCCGACCGAACTCGGTGCCTGGATGACAAACCCGGACGTCGCGTCGCATGGCGGCGAGAGTGTCGCCAATTTTGTTGCGCGATTGGATGGTTGGTTGGGGGACTGTCCGGAGGCGGATCTGATCGCGGTCGTGACCACCGGTACCGCGCAAGGTCTGGTGGCAGCAGCACTCGGGTGCGATTTCTGGAGCGTCGAGGTTGCGCCCGCTCGCCTCATCGACCTGTCGCGGGGCAACGCGCGGTGGCGGGTCCGGTTCGGAGGGTCAGTAGGTGGACCCGATCCCTGAACCAGGCACAAGAACTGGAACTTGTTCTAGTGTTGAGTATCGAGTCGATACGCCAACGCTAGGGGATTTGAATGTTCGAGTGGTCCGAAGAAGACCTGATGGTGCAGGACGCGGTCCGGAGCTTTGTCGACAAGGAGATCCGTCCCCACGTCGATGAGCTCGAGACCGGGAACCTGCCGCCGTACGACATCATTCGGCTGATGCTCAAGTCGTTCGGTATCGATGCCATGGCGGCCGACGCACTCGAGAAGGACCTTGCTCACGAAGAGGCGGTGGCGCGTGGTGAGGCCGAGCCGAAGTCGGGGTCCGGCGGCGGCAGCGGCATGACCTCTATGGCGTCGATCTTGAACATCGAGTTGTCCGGGGTGAGCCTGGGCATCGTCGCGTCGATGGGTGTCAGCATGGGCCTGACCCCCTCGACGATCCGGTCGAAGGGAACGCTGGCGCAGAAGAGGCGGTGGCTGCCCGATCTGGTCACCTTGAACAAGGTCGGTGCCTGGGCCATCACGGAACCGGATTCGGGTTCGGATGCGTTGGGGGGCATGAAGACAACGGTCCGGCGGGACGGCGACAAGTACATCCTCAACGGTCAGAAGACGTTCATCACCAACGGGCCGTACGCCGACACGGTGGTGGTGTTCGCGAAGCTGGACGAGGGCGATCCCGATGTCGATCGGCGACACCGCAAGGTCCTGACCTTTGTTCTTGACAAGGGCATGGAGGGCTTCACGCAGGGCAAACCGTTCAAGAAGATGGGCATCATGTCGTCGCCGACAGGTGAGCTGTTCTTCGACAACGTCGTGCTGGAAAAAGACCGTTTGCTGGGCGAGACCGAAGACACCGGAACGGGCAGCGGCGGTGACGGGGCCAAGGCAGGCTTCGCGATGGAGCGGGTGGGCATCGCGACGCTGTCTCTCGGGATCATCAACGAATGCCAGCGGTTGTCGATCGACTATGCGAAGCAGCGCACCCTGTGGGGCAAGCCCATTGCCGATCTGCAGTTGATCCAGCTCAAGCTCGCCGAGATGGAGGTGGCCCGGTTCAACGTGCAGAACATGGTCTTCCACGCGCTCGAGCGTTCGAAGGCGGGTAAGCCCCTCGATCTCGCCGAGGCGTCGGTGATGAAGCTCTATTCGTCCCGGACAGCCACCGACGTCGCCATGGAAGCCGTGCAGCTGTTCGGCGGCAACGGCTACATGGCCGAATACCGCGTAGAACAGCTGGCCCGTGACGCGAAGTCGCTGATGATCTACGCCGGCAGCAACGAAATCCAGGTCACGCACGTCGCCAAGGGCGTGTTGGCCCGGTAGGCGAACGCTGGGTCTCGGCTCGGACGTTGCGGGCCGCAGTGAGGGGCTGCGCATCGTCCCGGTCACGTTGTGTGACCGGGACGATGCGCCATCGGAAGAAGGCGGTACGGGCGAAAGCGTCTGTCAGCGGTCTGCTTTGTGGCGATCGGTTGTCCGGTCGGCCGCGTTTGTTTCACCGGCTGCCGTGGCTGCCGGAGAAGGCCGGCGACGAAGGAATCCGACAACGATGAGGACCACACCGATGATGGCGAGCCCGAGGGGAGCCCAGATACCCAACAGGTTCAGCTGGGTCTGACTCTTCGAGAGCTTGTCGGCGGCGGTGGTGATCGATTCGTCGGAGGTTGCCACCTTGATCTGTGACATGTCCATCAGGGGAATGGTTTTGCCGTCCACCTGCATGTTGAGGATTGTGGTCTGGTCTTGTTCGTTCTTGAACGGTGCGCCGAAGTCGGAGTCGACCCACACAGCGACCGCGTTGATCGTGGTGAATTGGAGGGGCACCTGGTCGGGGGCGGCTGCCAGTGCCGCCCGGATACCGTCAGCTCGATCAGCCGCCACGGTGGGCAGCAATGCTTCGATCATCGGTTTGGGCAGTGTGCTTCCATCGCCGGTCTGCGCCATCGCCGCGATGCCGGCCTTGAGCGGGCCGAGAACGTCGGGGTCGGCAACCGGTGCGGTGGTGGTACCGGAGAACTCGTGAACTTCGCGACCGGACAGTTCGCTGGTTTTGACGAACTTCACGGGCTGCGCGGTCTGGGTGACCGAGTCATACATCAGCGCGTCGTCGGTGCTGGGATCCATGGGGAATGACAGTGTCACTCCGCCTTTTTGGTCTTCGACGTCGGTTCCGCTCGGAGCGTCGACCTGTGAGTAGTCAACGCGACTGATCGCGTAGGTATGGGCGTCGGTGGACTCTCCGGTCGGCAGCTTGGAGACGGCGGTGACGGTGACAACTGCGGTATCCCCGTCCACCTCGTCGACTGTTGCCGAGCGTTCGATGGAGATCGGTGTGGCCTCACCGAGTGTGAATGTTGCCGGGTCGATCTGACGGAGTTCGCCGTCGAACGTCGACGAATCGTTTGTGTCTTCCGGAAGTTTCGAAACGTACGGCACCGCGACAAACTTGATCAGCATCGCCAACGCGATGAGTAGGGCGCCAACAATGATCATTGCCAACGAGCTGCGGCGTATCGCCATCAAGATCTCCTCTGGATAGTTGTCGAACCGGCGAAATGGATGTGGAGCGTGTCGATCGGTCAGGAGTGTCGGGTGCCACATCGGGTATGAAATATGTTGTGGCACACAGTGAGGAATGGACATGCGAAACCGGCACACCTCGGGGAACGATGGGGTGTGCTTGGCTGCTGTTGAACGATGAGGCGGCTCGGTGGGAGCGGATGTGCGGGGGTGCACGCGGGAGTCGTGGGCCCGCGTGCACCCCAGGCGACTACTGCCTGGACGCCGTGGCCATTCCGAACTTCACCATGTCCGGCACGAACGGCTGGTTTGCGAGCAGACCACCATCGACCCGCACCACTTCTCCGTTGATGCCCCGTGAGTCGTCGGATGCCAGGAAGGTGAACACCTTGGCCAGTTCAGTCGGGCTGTTGAGCGCCTGCGCCATCGTGTGCTCGAGGTAGATGTCCTTGATCGCCTGTGGCAGTTGCTGTGCCGGCGGCGTTGTGGTCGTGCCCGGGCAGATGGCGTTGCAGCGCACGCCTTCTTTGCCGTACTGCGTTGCGGTGTATTTTGTCAGCGCCAGGATGGCGGCCTTGGTCGCACCGTATCCGGTCAGGCTGGTGTCGCCGGCGAACGCGTGGGTCGACGCCGTGTTCACGATCGCCCCACCCCCGTCCCGCAAGTACGGGAGTGCGTGTTTGGTCAGGAGCATCGCGGAACGAAGGTTCACGGCAAAGACATTGTCCCAGACCTCGATCTGCATCGTCGCGATGTCGCCGTCGTCGGGCGGGAACACCCCGGCGATGTTCAGGATGATGTCCGGTGCCCCGACCTGATCGACGGTCTGCTGCACCAGTTGCTCGATCTGTGCTTCCTCACGAAGGTCCACCTCGATGGCGAGCGCGGTCTTCTCGCCGTGTCGCTCGTTGAGGATCGAGGCAAGGCGTTGCGCACCTTCGAGGTTGATGTCCGCCAGAACCACGCGCGCACCCTCGGCGGCCAGCTCGGACGCGCTCGCGCCGCCGATGTTGAGTCCGCCTGGTTCAACGCTGGTTGCACCGGTGACGATCGCGATCTTACCTTCTACACGTCCCATATCAGTTACTCCTTCATCAGATGATCGGTCGAAATGTATTGGTGCATCACAGATCCAGCACCAGGCGGTCGCCGTGGCACCGAGAAACGCAGATCAGGATGTATTGGCCGGCGAGCCGTTCCTCGTCGGTGAGGATCTCGTCGCGGTGGTCAGGTGTTCCCTCGACGATGATCTGTTCGCATGTTCCGCACATGCCTTGCTGGCATGCGGAAGGAACGTCGACGCCGCCCGATTCAAGGGTCTTGAGGATGGAGACGCCGGGTTTGACGGTGAACGACCGATCCTGCTTCGCCAGAACCACCTCGAATTGTGAGTCGCCATCTGTGCTTCCTGACTGCGCCGCAATGAACCTCTCTGTGTGTAAAGATCCATCCGGCCATGTCGCGCAGTGTGTTTCGATGGCATCGAGCAGTCCGGCCGGCCCGCAGCAGTACACCGCGGTGCCGGGCTGAGATTCCCCGATCGCTGCGGGGAGATCGATGAGCCCGGTGCGGTCCTGGGGTAGCAGGGTCACCCGGTCGCCGTACGAGGCGAGTTCGTCTCGGAACGCCATCGAGTCGAGGCTGCGTCCACCGTAGACAAGTGACCAATCGGCGCCCGCGGCATCGGCCTGTCTGATCATCGGCAGGATCGGCGTGATACCGATCCCGCCCGCGACAAAGACATATCGCTGATGGTCGTCCAACTCAAAAGCGTTTCGGGGAAGACTGATTCGCAACGCGGTACCGCGATCGAGAACGGTGTGTACCTCATCCGATCCACCCCGTCCGGTGGGTTCTCGCAGCACTGCGATCCGGAACGTGCCGGTGTCCGACGGATCGCCGCACAACGAATACTGCCGCACAAGCCCCGACGGCAGGTGTATGTCGATATGTGAGCCGGGCGTCCACGACGGGAGTTCGGCACCGGTGGCCGGTTTCAGCCCGAAGGCCTTCACCCGGTCGGCGACGGTCTCCGCACTGTCGACGACGACGTCGATCAATTCGATGTCGCGGGCTCGCAGATCGGTCATTGCCAGGCCCCTTTCGGCCGAGATCTGTTGCAGCGTCACTGAGTCCATGTGACAGGCAGCTGGTGAACACCGAAGATACGGGCGTCGTTCTTCATCTGGATCTCCGATGCCGGCACCGCGAGCCGCAGATCGGGGAATCGTTCCAGTACGGTGCCGAAGACAACCGCGAGCTCCAAGCGGGCCAGCGGCGCGCCCAGGCACGAGTGCAGGCCGTGACCGAAGGTCAGGTGCCGGCTGGCGTCGCGATGGAAGTCGAGACGATCAGGCTCGTCGAACACCGACGGATCACGGTTGCCCGCCTCGGTCGAGAACATCAACAGGTCGCCCTTGGCGATGTGCCGGCCTTCGATCTCGATGTCTTCGGTGGTGGTGCGTGGAAGGCTGCCGATGATGTCGAGGTGGCGCAGCAACTCCTCGACGGCCTGTGGCATGAGCTCGGGGTCGTCACGCAGTTCCGCGAGCTGCTCGGGATGCTCGAGCAGGGCGAACAGTCCGAGTCCGATCATGTTGCCGGTCGTCTCGTGTCCGGCCATCAACAGAAACGTCGACATGCCCGCCACGTCGATGACGCTCAGATCGCCTGATTCGATGTGCTTGACCAGAAGGCTGATCAGGTCGTCGCCCGGCTCGGCCGTTTTGATGGCCACCAGTTCTGCGAGGTATCCCATCACGTCCCCGATGGCCGAGGCGATGTCCTCGGGTGTGCTGTCGGCGGCGAGCACAGCGCGGGTGCGTTCCTGGAAGAAGTCGTGCTTGTCGTACGGAACGCCCAGCAATTCGCAGATGACCAGCGACGGAAGCGGCAGCGCGAGGGTGTCGACGATGTCGGTCGTTCCGCCTTTCGCCAGAATGTCGTCGATCAGCCCGTTGGCGATCCGTTCGATGTTGGGGCGCATGGCCGCCATGCGGCGCGGGGTGAACTCCTTCGCCAGGATCTTGCGCAGATTGTCGTGCTGCGGCGGGTCCATCGCCACGAAGAAGCCGGGCACTGCTTCGTCGCCGGCATCTCCGCGCGAAGAATCGTCGATGCCGCGCACACTCATCCGCGGATCTGCGATCACCGAGCGGACATTGTTGTATCCGGTGACCAGCCATCCGGGTGTGCCGTTGAAACTGATCTGCTTCAGGTTCTCGTCGTCGAAGTCCTTGTACCGGGCGTTCGGCGAGAACGGACAGGTCCGACCGAAGGGGAACTGGGCGAGGTCATCTGTCTGAGTGGGCGATACGTCGTGTGCTGGGGTGGCGGTCATCGGTGGCTCCTTCATTGGCGGCGAAAGACGGCAGGATTCTGCAGTTGCGAGCGCGGGCCGAGCGTGAGGGTTCTCCCGCGCGAATGTGATGGCGGGCACATCAGTTGTTAACGGTGATTATAGTGACATGACCCACACGTGTTAGTCAATGGATTCGGCGAGGTGACTTCTCGAGAGGCGCTCGAGTCCAAGAGGGTGAGCGTTGACCTGCGGAACTACTGCTATATATGGGATTTGGCTGATACGCGACTAACCAAGACCCATTGCGTTGGCGGTGGGGCTTGGTTAGTGGCGAGACTGCGGGCGATGAACCGCCTCGAAGTTAGTGATAAATATGAAGGTGATTGTCAGATGGCAGATGCCCGCTGGAAGTGTCCGAGCAGATCCGGATATCGCACGAGGTGGGCCCCGCCGTTGAGGTCGAGATTCTCGCCGGTCAGCCAGGAGGCATGCGTCATGTAGACCGCGGCGTCGGCGATTTCCTCGGGCGTTCCGGATCGCCCCAGTGGCGTGTTGGCCAGATAGTCATCTTGCAGTCCCGGAACCGACATCGATGGCGTGGTCAACGGTGTCATCACGATGCCCGGTGCGATCGCGTTCACCCGGATACCACGCTCGGCGAGTTCGAGTGCGGCGACCTGGGTGAGCATGGCCAGCCCTGCCTTGGCCGAGCAGTACGCGCTCAGTCCGGTGCCTGGCTGCCGGGCGTTCAGCGACGACAGGGAGATGATCACGCCGCCGTCGTCCATCGACCGCGCCGCGTGCTTGATCACTGCGAACGCGCCGGTGAGGCAGACATCGACCACGCGCTTGAACTTCTCGATGGAGAGGTCGGTGATGGCGCCGGCAACGCTGAGGCCGGCACTGTTCACGGCGATATCGAGGCGTCCGCGCCGGGCGCGGACGGATTCGAACAGGTTCTGTACGGATCCCTCGTCCGCGACATCGACCTCTACGGCGTCATGCGGTGAACCAAGTTCGGAGGCAAGGGATTTCGCTAGTTCAAGGTTTCGGTCGGCTACGGTTACGGCCACGCCGTCGTTGGCGAGTGCCTGCACGATGGCAGCGCCGATGCCGGACGCGCCCCCTACGACGACTGCGCAGCGTAGATCGGTGGAAGACATATGTGAGGTCCCTTTCGGGGTAAAAGATTCATGGCAGTTCGAGTCCGGTCGGCAGGACCATCGCGTGGGCGAGGGCCGAGAGTTCCTCGGTGATGCCGGGGCGGGCTTTGAGTTCTGGATTTTGTGAGACGTCGGTGATGACGGCGATGGTGGCCTGGGACAGTGCGCGCGCATCGCTCGTACTGAGATGCCCGGCCAGGGTGCAGATCACTTCGACCCATTCGGCGAGGTACTCGCGCTGCGTCTCCCTCAGGGAGGCTTGTTCGTCCTCGGAGAGATAGAGCAGATCGGCGGCCAGGATATGCATGGTCCGCCCGTGAACGCCCAACGCCTGCCGAATGTATGTCTCGACGAGGGCACCGAGCACCTCGTGCGGAGTGGTCGCATGCGAGAGCGCCTCAGCGGTCACATACAGCAAGCCTTCGGCGCCCCGTTCGAGAATTGCCCGCAGTACCTGTGTTTTACCGGTCACGTGCTGGTACAGGGTTGCCACGGACATCCCCGACGCCTTGGCGATGTCATCGATGCGCACGTCGTAGAACCCGCGCTCATCGAAAAGCGTCGTCGATGCCGTCAGTATCCGTTCCCGGCGACCCGCCGGTTTGCGGTGTACCGGAGTCGGTATCGACTGTGTACCGGCGCTGACGTGCGGAAGGTTGCATCCGATGATCGCCTTCGCCAGCGCGGACTGGATGGCGATCAGTCGCTCCGGGGTGAGGCTGCCGCGGATACTCGGCGTGTTCGAGTACATCGTGAGTACCGCAAAGCCGAGCAATTCCGCTTGGTGCGTGGTGACCTCGGGATTCGCCGAGAGGATCATCGCCGCAAGGCGATCCCGGTTGGAACGGAACTGCGCCTGGAATTCGATGCGCTCGGCTTCCTTGAGGTGCCGCTGTTCGCGGCGCCACAGGGTTGCCTCGTCACCGTTTGCGGTGATGTCGCTCAGACCGTCGAGGAACAGGTCGAGGACTTCCTGCGCGGTGCTACCGGAACCGGCGGCCCGGTCCGTCAATTGCTGTGTCAGATCGACCTGGGTACGCAACGCCTCTACCAGGAGGGCGTACTTGCCTTTGAAATGCCGATACACCGCCGGACCGGTCAGCCCGACTGCTGACCCGATCTGGTCGATACTGACATTCTGGTAGCCGAGGTCCTGGAAGAGCAGCGTCGCGGCGCGAACGATCTGTTCGCTTCGGGGTCCTCCGCGGGTGGGTGCTGCGGAGCCGGCTTCGGCAGTGTCCGTCATGGGACCAGTGTCGCACTCGAACCCTGGTCAGCGCCGGACCACGCCACCACCGCGGTTCCGGCCAGAGTTCGTGTCCCATCTGCCAGAGTCACATTCAACTCGAGCACGGCTCGCTGTTCGTCGTCGGCGACGATGATTTCTTTTACCGTGGCCGTCAGCTCCGGCTCGGCTCGGACCGGGGTGATCGCGGTGAACCGCGCAGACAGTTCGCGGATGCTGCTCTGCGGGAATGTGTCGGTGAGCAATCGGCCCAGATACGCCATCGAGAGCATTCCGTGGGCGAACACGTCGTCCATGCCGGAGGCGCGCGCCGAGTCGAGATCGATGTGGATCGGGTTGTGATCGCCCGATGCCCCGGCGAACAACGCCAGTGTCGTACGGGTAACGACCCCGGGCTTGAGTGTCGCGACGACGTCGCCGACGGTGGGTGTGCTCATTTTGTCCCTCCCGGGTTCTTGATGACCCCCGCAGGGTTCTTTATGACGCTGACACTCTCCAATTCGGCCACGATGTCGCCTGCGCGGGTCACGGTGGTGCGTCGCACCAGGAAGTCAAGAGCGCCACCGGCTTTGGAGTATGCGTCGACATACCGTGTCTCGAACCGGACCCGGTCACCGGCATGCACATCGGCGAAGTAGCGGAATCGCTGTTCGCCGTGCAGGACGTTGCCCAGGTCGACGCCGTGTGCCGCGAGATCGCCGAATACGTCGGAGTTCTCCAGTTCCAGTCCGAACAGGAAGGTCGGGGGAGCGAGGACATCTGGGTGACCGGCGGCTATCGCGGCGTCGCGGTCGCGGTAGATCGGATTCTCTTCACCGATGGCGTCGGCGAACTGGCGGATACGTCCGCGTTCGACATCGGTGACGATCGGCGGTGAAACCACCTCGAGGATGGCGTGATCGAGTGCCATCAGGACACCTTCTCGTATAGGCTCACGACGCACGCGCCGCCGAGACCCAGGTTGTGCTGCAACGCAATCCGCGCGCCTTCGACCTGACGGTCGCCGGCGGTGCCGCGCAACTGCCACACCAGTTCGGCGCACTGGGCCAGTCCTGTCGCGCCCAGGGGGTGTCCCTTGGACAACAGGCCGCCGGACGGGTTGGTCACCACGCGACCGCCGTAGGTGTTGTCGCCATCGAGGATGAACTTCTCGGCGGTGCCCTCGGGGGTGAGGCCCAGGCCTTCGTAGGTGATGACTTCGTTGGTGGAGAAGCAATCGTGCAATTCGACGACGGGTATGTCGAGCGGGTCCACGCCGGACGCTTCATAGACCTCCGCGGATGCCTTGGCTGTCATGTCATAGCCGGCGACCCGCATCATGTCGGTCGTCTCGAAGGTGCCGGGAAGGTCGGTGACCATCGACTGTGCCCGCAACCGGATGCTCGAGTCGATGCCGCGGGATCGGGCGAACTCTTCGCTGCACACGATGGCTGCGGCCGCACCATTGGTCGGTGGGCAGCACATGAGCAATGTCAGCGGTCCCCAGATCTGTTTGGAGTTCATGACCTGCGCGAGGTCGATCGGGTCACGGAACACCGCGAGCGGATTGCGTCCGGCGTGCGAACGGGCCTTCACCGACACGCGTCCGAAGATCTCAGAGGACACCCCGTAGCGCTCCATGTAGGTCACGCCCGCGCCGCCGAACATCTTCGCGGCCGCGGGTGCCACGGCGTCGCCGCCGGGCCGCGAGACCGCGATCTTTTCGCCCCGCTCGGTGGGGCTCGGTCGATCGCCATAGGCATTGACCAGCGCACCGGGCTGCATCTGCTCGAAGCCCAGGGCCAGCACGCAGTCCGCGGCACCCGATGCCACGGCCTGGCGCGCCAGCCACAGCGCGCTCGACCCCGTCGAACAGTTGTTGTTCACGTTGATCACCGGGATGCCGGTCATGCCGATCTCGTAGAGAGCGTTCTGGCCCGACGTCGAATCACCGTAGACGTAGCCGACAAAGGCTTGCTGGACGTCGGCATAGCCGAGGCCGGCGTCCTTCAGGGCTGCAAGGGCTGCGGTGGAGCCCATCCGCTCGTAGGTCTCGCTCTTTCCGGCTTTGGTGAAGGGCATCATTCCGACGCCACTGATGCAGACATTTGTCATGGGACCACCTTTCGGTCATGGGGTATATCGAGGGTCTGGGTCCAGATAAGCACATAAAGTCAGGACTAACAATAAGCCGAAACTGCCAGCATAATTGGCTATTGACTCCCAACTTCTTCTGAAGTTAGTATTCACCCCAGTGACTCGGGTCACAAGCCGTGGACGGTGGCTGGGCCCGCGTCGATATCGCGTCGCGCGAAGATCGAACAGAACTCAGGAGAACGCATGAGCGTGCAGAAGCTTCAGGACAAAGTCGCAATGGTCTCGGGATCGGGCCGTGGCATCGGGCGGGCCGTAGCCCTCAAACTCGCTTCCGAGGGCGCCAAGGTGGTCGTCAACGACCTCGACCCCGAGCCCGCGAGAGAGGTGGTCGCCGAGATCGAATCACTTGGCGGGCAGGCCGTTGCGTGTGTGGGGAGCGTGACGGACCCGGAGTTCGCCGATCGGTTCGTCGCGGCGGCGGTCGACAACTTTGCCGCCATCGACATCATCGTCAACAACGCCGGATACACCTGGGACAACGTCATCCAGAAGATGACCGATCAGCAGTGGGCCGACATCCTCGACGTCCACTTGACTGCACCATTCCGGATCCTGCGGGCCGCGCAGCCGGTGATCAGCGCGGCGGTCAAGCGCGAACGCGAAACCGGTTCGGTCCCGTGCCGAAAGATCGTGAACATCTCCTCCACATCGGGGCTGCTCGGAAACCCGGGGCAGGCGAATTACTCGTCGGCGAAGGCCGGGATGATCGGTCTCACCAAGACGATTGCCAAGGAATGGGGCCGCTACAACGTCACCTCGAATGCCGTCGCCTACGGCGTGATCAACACCCGGCTGACGTCGGTGACCACCGAGGCCAAGACCATCAAGGTCGAGGACCGCGACATTCGAGTCGGTGTCGATCCGGCTGTGATGGAGGCCGCGACCAAGCAGATCGCCCTTGGCCGTGCGGGCACTGTCGAGGAGGCCGCCGGCGCTGTCTACCTGTTGTGCAGCCCGGAATCGAGCTACATCACCGGCCAGGTCCTCGTCTGCGGTGGCGGGTTGTGACGGACACGCTCGTGGCCACGACTGCGGCGGCAGGCCGCTACGAAGAAGTGGGCTATGACGTCGCCGACGGTGTGGCCGTGGTGACGCTCGACGCCCCGCAGCGGCGAAACGGCATGCGGGTACAGATGCTGGTCGACGTCTTGCACGCGCTCGATCGTGCGGACAACGACCCGAACGTGCGGGCCGTGATCGTCACCGGTGCGGGCCCGGCCTTCTCTGTCGGCGCCGACCTCGACGGCCCCGAAACCCTCACGCGCGCAATTGTAGAGGACGTCGACGGACACACTCCGACGGGCTATCGCGAACCTGCCGGACGCATCAGCGAGCGACTGTTCGCGATGCAGAAGCCGGTGATCGCGGCCCTCAACGGTCACGCAATCGGCGGCGGTGCCACCATCGCCGCCGCGATGGATGTCCGGATCGCCAGTGCTGACGCGCGGTTCGGGTTCGTGTTCAATCGCCGTGGCGTCGTGCCCGAGGGTGCGTCCACATGGTTCCTGCCACGACTGGTGGGTGTGGGCCGTGCGACGGACTGGATTCTGTCGGGGAGGGTCTTCGACGCCGCCGAAGGATATGAGGCCGGCTATCTCACCAAGGTTGTTCCGGCAGACCAGGTGATGACAGCGGCGCGTGAGTACGCGCAGCAGTTCGTCGCCGACACATCACCGACATCGGTCGCGCTGTCCAAGCGCCTACTCGCCTCGTCATGGTTGCATTCGCATCCCGGGCCTGCAGCCGCCGAAGAATCCCGAACCTACGCCGGACGCGTCGACTCGGCAGACGCGTGCGAAGGAGTCATGTCATTCCTGGAGCGTCGGCCGGCTGTTTTCCCTCCACTCGATCCCTCACCAGCACAACGATTCTGACCCATAGGGGTCCAACCGAGGAGAATCATGACAAGCCAACCGTTCACAGTGTGCAAGTATGGCGCCGATGCCGAGGGCACCCACGACTTCGCAGGCATCGACAATTTCAACGAGAGTGTCTACTTCAACTTCGTCGACCCTGTCTCACAACTAGGCGGCCTCGTCCGCATCGGGAACCGGCCGAACCTCGGCTACAGCGAGACCTCGGTGCAACTGACTCTGCCCGGCGGCGCCATTGCGTTCCGTGCCGGCCGCACACCCTGCGACACCAACGACAGTTTCTCGGGCCAGGGGCTCGAGATCACGATCAAAGAACCCACCCGCACCGCGGAGATCAAATACCAAAACTCTGTTGCGCGCGTGACACATCCGTCACTGATGGCTGAGCAAGGCCGGATCGCGCTGAAGAACGCGCCGGCAGAGGAGTGCGAGATCTCCCTCTCGTACACGGCGTCGAGTCCGATGTTCGTCATCAACGGCGACGGCGACGGTGATTGCACACCGGGTAGTTCGACGATCGCGAGCGATCACTACGAGCAGTTCGGTCACCTCTCGGGCACCATCCGGGTCGGCAAGCGCACCTGGGTCCTCGATGAGGTCACCTCGTTCCGTGATCATTCGTGGGGTCCGCGCGAGTGGGCGTCGTTCACCGGCGAATGGGTCGCCGGATGGCTCATGGACGGAACAGCTTTCAGTGCATACGGGGAATACGAGCCGTCGGGCGTGCGCGTCAGTGCCGGTGCGGTTCTGACCACCGACGGAGTCGCCCACCCGATCACCGACTATCGCGTGCTCACCGACTACGCCGGTGAATCCACCTATGCGGGACGCCATACCGGCATCATCTCGGCGGAGGGCTTGCCGACCATCATCGTGGACGGATCCATCCGCCACTTCGTGCCGGTCACCCAACGTACCGAGGACCGCGCGGTTCGGATGGCGCAGATGACGGTCGACCTCGCCGAAGGTCACGGGGGATGGGCAGTGGCCGAGTTCCTTCGTCCCATTCGCGCCTAGTCCTCGAGTCTGTCCCGGGTTCAAGTGCCCCAAGTGATTCCAGTTCATCGATGAGATACCCCGGCGGCCGACCGGGAAACTCTACACAAGTTGCTCCGTGACGCCTACCGGCCCGCCGCGGTTTCTGCAGGCGCCGGATCGCGCAAGAAAAGGATACGAATCCCATGCCACATGAAGTCTTTGTCTACGACGCACTGCGTACCCCACGCGGTCGCGGTCGCGGCGGATCGCTGCACAGCGTCAAGCCGATCTCGCTGGTGGTCGGTCTCCTGGACGCACTGCAAGAGCGCAATCCGAACCTCGACACCGCACGCGTCGACGACCTCGTGCTCGGCTGCGTCAGCCCCCTGCGCGATCAGGGAGCCGACATCGCGCGCATCGCCGCGATCGCCGCCGGATTGCCGGAAACCGTTGCAGGCGTCCAGCTCAACCGGTTCTGTGCCTCCGGACTCGAAGCGGTCAACACCGCGTCGCAGAAGATCGCGTCGGGTTGGGAGACGCTGGTTCTCGCGGGCGGCGTCGAAAGCATGTCGCGGGTGCCGATGGCCTCGGATGGCGGCGCCTGGGCCAACGATCCGGAAACCAACTTCACCACCGGCTTCGTGCCACAGGGCATCGGTGCGGACCTGATAGCCACACTCGAGGGATTCACCCGGGAAGACGTCGACGCCTTCGCTGCGGAATCCCAGCGCCGGGCGGCGGCAGCCTGGGACGAGGGACGCTTCGCGCGTTCTGTTGTTCCGGTGCGCGATCGCAACGGCACCGTCGTCCTCGACCGTGACGAGCACTTCCGGCGTGGCACCACCATCGAAACGCTTGGGAAGCTGAAGCCCGCCTTCACCGGGATCGGTGCAGCCGGGTTCGACGACGTCGCATTGCAGAAGTATCACTGGGTCCCGAAGATCGACCACGTGCACACCGGTGGCAACTCTTCGGGCATCGTCGACGGTGCGGCCATCGTGGCCCTCGGGAACGAGACGGTCGGGCGGGAACTGGGGCTCACGCCGCGCGCCCGGATCGTCGCCGGTGCCGTCAGCGGCTCGGATCCGACCATCATGCTCACCGGACCCGCACCCGCGAGCCGCAAGGCACTGGCCGTCGCCGGTCTGTCGGTCGACGACATCGACATCTTCGAGATCAATGAGGCCTTCTCATCGGTCGCGCTGCGCTTCATGAAAGACCTCGGTATCCCACACGAGAAGGTCAACGTCAACGGTGGTGCCATCGCCCTGGGCCACCCGCTCGGCGCCACCGGCGCGATGCTCATCTCGACCGTCATCGACGAGCTCGAACGTCGTGACGAGCGACGAGCTCTTGTCACCCTTTGCGTCGGCGGTGGCATGGGCATTGCCACCATCGTCGAACGCGTGTGAGTACAGCCCCCGACCCATCGAGAGAATCGTGACCCCCATCGTGAGCACCACTACCGCAACCAAATTCGGCACCATCGACTGGGCCGACCATGAATCCGGTGTCGTCATCCTGACCTTCGACGACCCGAGCCAATCCGTGAACACCATGAGCGCCGCGTGGTCGGAATCGCTGGGCCTGGTCCTCGACCGCCTTGCCGATGCCGCCCCGGTCGGCGTCATCCTCACTTCGGCGAAGAAGACCTTCTTCGCCGGTGGAGACCTCGGCGACCTGCTCGCGACGACCCCCGAGCAGGCCGCCGAGCTCAGCGCTTTCGCCGACGGCGTGAAAGCGATGCTGCGCAGGCTCGAGACCCTTGGGGTCCCGGTCGTCGCTGCGTTGGCGGGCAGTGCCCTGGGCGGCGGTCTGGAGATCGCACTGGCGTGCCATCACCGCCTCGCCGTGGACGATCCGTCGCTGCGGGTCGGGCTGCCAGAGGTCACGCTGGGCCTGCTGCCCGGTGGCGGCGGCGTCGTGCGCACCGTCCGCCTCCTCGGCCTGGACACCGCACTGGATCGAGTTCTGCTGTCCGGCAAGACATACACGCCGCAGCAGGCGCTCGAACTCGGGTTGCTGGACCGGGTGGTGGGCACCGTGGATGCGCTGATTCCCGCCGCGATCGAGTGGATCGGCGCCAACGCCGACGCCGCGCAGCCGTGGGACCGGAAGGAACCGATCCCCGGCGGTACCGCCTACACCCCCGCGATCGAGGCGGTCCTGCCGGCACGAGCTGCGGCGCTGCGCGCGGCGGCACACGGATCGCCCAATCCGGCAAAGGAGAACATCCTGGCCGCAGCCGTCGAGAGCACCCAGGTCGACTTCGAGTCGGCGTCCAAGATCGAGACGCGCTATTTCGTGGATCTCGCCACCGGGCCGATCTCCAAGAACATCATCCAGGGCACGTTCTTCGACAAGCAGACGATCAAGTCCGGCGCGAGCCGTCCCGCCGGATTCGCTCCTCACCGTGCCGAGTTCGTCGCCGTGCTCGGCGCCGGCATGATGGGGGCAGGAATCGCGCTGTCCTGTGCGCTGTCCGGGATGCGTGTCGCACTCAAGGACGTCGACCTGGCTGCGGCGGAACGGGGTAAGGACTACGCGCGCAAGGCGCTGTCTAAGCAGGTTGCAAGGGGTAGCCGAACCGAGGAGAGCGCTACGGTGGTCCTCGACCGCATCACCGCGGTCTCTGCGCCTGCAGATCTCGCCGGTGCTGATCTGGTCATCGAGGCGGTCTTCGAGGATCCCGCGCTAAAGAAGCAGGTGTTCGCCGAGATGCTCGAGTTCGTCGCACCAGACGCAGTTCTGGGCTCCAACACGTCGACGCTGCCGATCACCGAGCTGGCCGACGGCGTTCGGAGCCCCGAGGACTTCATCGGGCTGCATTTTTTCTCGCCCGTCGAGCGGATGGACCTCATCGAGATCATCGTCGGGGACAAGACCAGTGACGCGACCCTGGCGAAAGCCTTCGATATCGCTCTGCAGATGCGCAAGACCCCGATCGTCGTCGGCGACGGTCGTGGATTCTTCACCAGCCGGGTGATCCTGCAGCGCCTGATCGAGGCGGCTGCGATGATCGGTGAGGGCATCGACCCGCATTCCATCGAGCAGGCGTCGCTGCAGGCCGGCTACCCGGTCGGCACGCTCGCGTTGCTCGATGAGCTCACCCTGAGTCTCCCGCTGAAGATTCGCGGACAGTTCCGCGAAGTTGCCGAGCGGACCGGTGCGCCGATGGCCGAGCATCCCGGAGACGCTGTGCTGACCACGATGGTCGAAGAGATCGGCCGGCCGAGTCGTGCTGCGGGAGCGGGTTTCTACGACTACGAGGGCGGCAAACGGCAAACGATCTGGAGCGGCCTCGCCGAGGCGTTCCCGCCCGCATCCGGCGTAGCGAATCTGGCGGATCTGCGTGACCGGTTGCTCTTCTCCGAGGTGCTGGAGACGGTGAGATGCCACGAGAGCGGTGTCCTGCGCTCGGACGCCGATGCCAATGTCGGCTCATTGCTCGGCATCGGATTTCCGACCTGGACCGGCGGAACCACCCAGTTCCTGGCCGGATACCCGGGCGGCACTGCTGCCTTCGTCAAGCGAGCGACCGAACTCGCCGAGACGTACGGTGAACGCTTCGCGCCGCCGGCGTCGCTGCTGGAGCAGGTCGTGCCAGGTCAGGTCGTGACAGATGCGTAGAAACCTCTACACCGCAGAGCACGAGGCGTTCCGCTCCGCGTTCCGTACCTTCCTCGATCGCGAGGCGGTGCCCAACGTCGAGAAGTGGGAGGAGGCCGGGACGGTGGACCGGGCGTTCATCAGCGCCGCGGCGTCCGCCGGGTTCCTGGGTTTCGAGTTCCCCGACACCTATGGCGGACTGGGAATCTCGGACTTCCGCTACAACGCGGTGATGACCGAAGAAGTGGTCGCCTCCGGCATGGCCGGTGACACCTTCAGCATGCAGAACGACATCATCGTTCCGTACCTGCGAGACCTCACCGACGACGCGCAGAAGGCTCGGTGGCTGCCGAAGTTCACCGCCGGGGACTGCGTGACCGCCCTCGCGATGACCGAACCCGGCGCCGGCTCCGACCTGGCGGCGATCCGAACCACCGCACGGCGCGACGGTGACGACCTCGTCATCGACGGCACCAAGACGTTCATCACCAGCGGCGCCACCTGCGACATGGCGATAGTGCTGGTCCGGACCGGTGAAAGAGACGGCCGCGGAACATCATTCGTCGTCGTCGAAGCCGGTACTCAGGGATTCGAGCGGGGACGGCCGATGCACAAGATCGGACGCAAGGCACAGGACACCGCAGAGCTGGTGTTCACCGACTGCCGGGTGCCGGCGTCGAACATCATCGGCGAACCGGGGCGCGGATTCGGATCGGCGATGGTGAACTTGCCGCGAGAACGCATGTCGATCGCCGTGTCCGCGGTGGCATCGGCCGCGCATGCGCTGTCGCTGGCGCTCGATCATGTCCGCGACCGGGTCGCGTTCGGCGGCCCACTGGCGCAATTGCAGTCGGTGCGGATGTCGATCGCCGAGATGCACACCGACGTCGCCGTACTGCAGAACTACGTCGACCAATGCGTGCTGGCACTCGATGCAGGTGAGCTCACCGCAGACGAGGCCGCGGGGGCCAAGTACAAGGCCACCGATCTGCAATGGAACGTCATCGACACAAGCCTGCAGCTGTTCGGCGGATACGGCTACATGGAGGAGTATCCCATCGCACGGATGTGGCGCGACGCACGAATTCAGCGGATCTACGGAGGAGCGAACGAAGTCATGAAGGACCTGGTGGGTCGGGCGGTGGTGGGGCGATGAGCGCACCACTGCAAGGACATGGTGCGCTACCGCTGCGGGGACGGGTGGCACTCGTGACGGGCGGTTCGCGGGGAGCAGGGCGGGCGATCGCCTTGCGACTGGCCCGCGACGGAGCGAGTGTGGCCGTGAACTATCGACGTGATCGTGACGCTGCGGACGAGGTCGTCGACGAGATCGTCGCGGCCGGCGGAACTGCGCATGCATACCAGGCGTCCATCGACGATGCGACTGCCGTCGAGGCGATGGTCGATGCGATCGGAACCGATCTCGGTGTCGTCGATCTGCTGGTCAACAATGCCGGTTCCGCGAGTCGGGGCAACGATGTTGCCTCGACGTCTCGCGACGAGTTCGAGTCTCTGCTGAATGTCCACGCACTGGGACCGATCCGGTTGATCCAGCTCCTGTTGCCGGGTATGCGCAAGGCCGGATCCGCTCCCGGCGGGCGTGGCGACATCGTGATGATCTCCAGTAACTCGACCACGTCGGCCCCACCGAACTCGGCGCCGTACACGATGGCGAAGTCGGCGATGGAGACGTGCATGCGGACACTCGCGCGAGAGGAACTCGACCACCAGATCCACGCGAACATCGTCGCGCCCGGTCTGATTGCGACCGACATGGGACGCCGCCTGGTCTCGGCGGCACGTGGCGCCGACATCGGCGACCTCGACTCGTCGTCGCCGTTCGGCCGGGTCTGCCGGCCCGAAGACGTGGCAGGTGCGGTGGCCTTCCTGGCGTCACCCGACTCGGGCTACGTGACCGGCCAGCGCCTCGTCGTCGACGGTGGCGGCGCGAAGGCGGCATTGTTCTGATGACTGAAACCAGCATGCGGACAGATAATTTCCTCGAAAACCTCACGACCGATCTCGATCGTGCGCTGCACGCGAACGGATCCCTCACCCTGACCGACGTCGACAAACGCGGCGAAGGCAACTCGTGGGAAACCTACCTGGTCACCGCGTCTTGGAACGGAGCGGCCGGTGAAACGAATGCAACGTATGCAGTGAAGCGGCAGCCGATCAGCGGCATCGTGGGGGACTATGACGTCGCCCGGGAAGTCGCACTGCTCGAGGCCGCCGACGCGATCGGCATGCGCGTACCGAAGGTGATCTCACATGACATCGGGACCGAGGGCAACCGCGGCTGGTTTGTCATGGAGAAGGTGAACGGACAGATCCCGATGCCACCCACGGTGTCCCGGATCGTGCCGGATCCACAGACGCGGGAACGCCTGGGACGTGATGTCGCACGCGAGATGGCGCGGCTGCACACCGCCGATCCGCACGCGATGGGGCTGACCGCACTGGGGCCGGTTCCTGACCCCGGGAATACCGGTCGACTCGAGAACGACAAGTGGGCGCAGGTCTACCGCGATGTCGTCGACATCCCGATCCCGATTCTCGACCTCGCCTTCGCCTGGCTCGACCACCGCAGTGATGCCGTCTCCGGACGGGTATCACTGGTTCACAATGACTTCCGGATCGGAAATCTTGTCATCGACGATGGATCCATCACCGGGGTTCTCGACTGGGAGACCGCGCACTTCTCCGACCCGACTGCTGACATCGCCTGGTTTGCGCAGCGGACCTCGAGGGGCCGTTCACCGCTGCTGTGCAAACTGATCGAACTCGAGCCATTTCTCACCGAGTACGAGGGGGCCGGCGGCTGGCGGCCCGATGACGCGGCGCTGAACTGGTGGGCGGTGCAGTCCCTGACCAAGACAGCAGTCGGCTGTCTGCAGGCCGTCGACATCTACTCGCGCGGCGAACGAGACGAACTGCGGTATTCGAATATGGCGCACAGCGTCTACTTCAGTATCGCTTGGCTGGGAAAGATGTTGCGCGACAAAGAATGGGGCCACTGACATGACCGTCTACTCCACCGATCTCACCCAGGTGCTCGCCACCGTTCGTGAAACCCTCGTGCAGCGCGTCGCCCCAGGACTGACCGATGGCGGGGCGCGCCTGGAACTCGGCGCCGTTGTCGAGGCACTGGACAACCTCGCCGAACGGACCTCGTGGGACAGCATCGCACTGGCCGACAGCATCGCGCGGACCGAGGAGTTGGTCGCCGCGCTCGGGCTGACGGCAGCATCGGACGGCACTCTCACCGTTGAGACCCTGCGACAACAGCGCCGCAGGATCTCCGAGCGACTCGCGGACACGTACAGCGCCCCCGGGCAGGTACCCGGAATCGTGGACGCTGTGACCGAGTTCACCGGGCCCGATGTCCGAGTGCAGATCTCGACCGCGATGCGTCACAGTCTGCCGGACTGAACCGCGCCCATGCCTGCAGAAGGGTCACCTATGCGTGTGCACGATCTTCTCGACTATTGGGCGCAGAGGTTCCCCGATGAGGTGTATGTCGACGATGGGGACCGCCGGCTCACGTGGCGCGAGATGCGTGAGGCGACCCTGCAGGTAGGCAACTGGCTTGCCCGGAGGCTGAACCCGGGGGACCGGTTCGCCATGCTCGACCGGAACTCACCGGAGATGGTGGCACTGTACTTCGGCGCCTCGCGTGCGGGCGTCGTGCCCGTGCCCCTGAACTTCCGGCTGGCGCCGGTCGAGTGGCGCTACATCGTCGAGGACGCGCAGTGCCGGCTCGCCGTCGTACACGAAGATTATGCGTCGTCGTTCGGTGGAGTTTTGCCGGACGTCGCGGTGTCGGTGTTGCGAGATGACGCGCCGACGGTCCTGCACTTCGATTCGACTGTCGCGCAGAACTCGACGGAGCCGATCGAGGAGATGGTTTCGACGGACGCGGTCTATCACCAGATGTACACGAGCGGGACCACAGGAAAACCCAAGGGTGCCATGGTGACCCACCATGCGGCCTGCATGAACGCGTGGCAGATCCAGGTGGCGCTCGATTCGAACCGCAAACGCACCTTGTGCGTGATGCCGTTGTTCCATGCCGGTGCGGCACTGCAGATTCTGGCGTACACCGCGGGCGGTTGCTCGATCCGGATCGTGCGGGACTACGACCGTGACACGGTTCTTCGGTTGATGTCGGACTTGCGAATACAATTGCTGACACTCGCGCCGGCGATGATCCAGGACATGGTCGGCAGTACGCCGGTACACGAACTCGACTTCAGTGCGCTGGACCTGCTGGTGTACGGCTCCGCGCCGATGGCCGGCGAGGTGGTACAGAAGGCGATGGCTGTCTTCGGCTGTGAGTTCGCGCAGGCGTACGGGATGACCGAATGTTGCGCTGTGGCGACGATCCTGGCCCCAGAGGACCATCGTCGGGCGCTGCGGGACGACCGGAGGATCCTGACGTCCGCGGGGAGGGCGGTGTTCGGTTCGGCGGTGAAGGTCATGCGCGCTGACGGAACAGACGGTCAGGTGGGAGAGGTCGGGGAGATTCTCGTTCGTGGGCCGCAGGTGATGAGTGGCTACTGGGGGCTGCCAGAGGACACCGGGTCGACGCTGGTCGACGGTTGGCTGTGCACCGGCGACGCCGGATACATCGATGCCGAGGGTTTTCTCTACATTTCTGACCGGGTGAAGGACATGATCATCTCGGGTGGTGAGAACATCTACCCGCGTGAGATCGAAGAGGTTCTGTTCGGGATGGACGGTGTCGCCGATGTCGCCGTGATCGGCGTACCGAGTCAGCGGTGGGGTGAGAGCCCGATCGCGATCGTGGTCCGGGCCGCGGGTGCAGAGGTGTCGGCCTCCGACGTCGTGTCTCATTGCCGCGAACGCCTCGCCCGTTACAAATGTCCGGTAGAGGTCGTGTTTGTGGATGCGCTGCCGCGCAGTACAACTGGAAAGATTCTGAAACGCGAGCTGCGGGAGCCGTACTGGGGCGGCGCGTCGTTGATGTGACACCGGCCGCCGGTTGAAGGGGTTCCCTTCAACCGGCGGCCGGAGGCGTATCTGTCCTAGCCGCGTGCCTTCTCCACAAAGTCCTCGGGTCGCGGTTGTGCGGTACGAGCCCAGTACTCGTTGACCGGCCACGGCGAGTTCGTCACCACCCGACCACTGGAGTTGCGGTAGTAGCTGCTGACCCCATCCATGGCATAGACCATGGCGTCGTTGGCAGCGTCGAGTTCGGCGTTGTACTGCTCATACGGCTCGGCCCGGCACTCGATCGACGACAGGTCGTCGGTCACCAACCGTGCAATCGATTCGACGACGTAACGCACCTGGGCCTCGGCGATGGTGATGTAGCTACCGCCGGGAGGATTGGTGTTGGGGCCGTAGAGGAAGAAGAGATTTGGGAACCCGGGTGTGGTGATGCCCAGATAAGCCCGTCCGTCATCGTCGGTCCAGCTCTCGCGCAACGACGTTCCCTCGCGGCCCCGGATCTCCATCGGGTACAGGTACCGCTGCTGCTGGAAGCCGGTGCACAGGATGAGCACGTCGACCTCTCGTTCTTCGCCCTCGGCCGTGACGATCCCGGTCGGTGTCAACCGTTCCACCCGATCGGTGAGCAACTCGACGTTGGGCTTGCGCAGCGTCGTGAACCAGCCGTTGTCGATGAGCAGGCGCTTGCCGAACGGTGGGTAGTCGGGCAGGGTGCGACGGACCAGGTCCTCGTCATTTCCGAGCTGCTGCGTGAGGTAGGCCGTAAAGTGCGCGCGGTAGGCGTCGTTGAGGGAACTGACGAGTTTTCCCTTTTCCTCCCGCTTCGGGTCCACTGGCAGTGCGGCGTACGTGCGTTCGGTGTAGAGCCAGTACAGGCGGAACCGATACCAGCCGCGGTAGAACGGAATGTTGTCGTAGAGCCAGTGTTTCGTCGCGTCGGACTGCTCGAAGTAGTGCTCGTTGGGTGCGATCCACTGTGGCTGCCGTTGCAGCACGGTCATCGACTCCACCCGGTCGGCGATCGCCACCACCAACTGCATTGCGCTGGCACCGCTGCCGACGACGGCGACCCGCTTGCCGGTCAGGTCCAGTCCCTCCGGCCATTCCGCGGAGTGCACGATCTGGCCGGTGAAGTCCGCCGCCCCCTGGAAGTCGGGAACGAGGGGTACAGAATGCAGCCCGGCGGCCGTCACCAATGCGGTCGCCCGCAACTCCTGCGTCGCGCCGTCGGGGCCGGTGACAGTGAGGACCCAGAGCTGTTCTTCGTCGTTCCAGGTTGCTGTGTCAACGGAATGCCCGAGCCGGATCTGGTCGGTCACACCGTATTCGTCGGCGACGTCAGAGACGTAGGAAAAGATCTCGTCGCGGCGGGCGAAGTACTCCGACCAGTTCTTCGGGCGGAACGAGAACGAGTAGAGGTCACTCGGAATATCCACGCGCGCGCCGGGGTAACGATTGGACCACCACGTTCCGCCGATGTGGGAGTTGCGCTCCAGAATGGTGTAGGGGATGCCGGCCTTCTCCAGATTGATCGCACAGGTCAGCCCGGATACGCCTGCCCCGACGATCGCCACGCCGAAATCGGCTCGTGAGGAAGAGATCTGGTCACCGACATCGGCGGGGAGGTACGGACTGAAGCCGAGCTGCTCGGCGATCATCGGCGCATAGTCCTGCGAGATCGACTCGCCCATGACGGTACTCATCAGCCGGGCGAGGTCGGAGCCGGTCGGTGCCGCATGGGTCACGGGTTTGCCGTTGCACCAGTCGAGTACGGCATCGGTGACGGCATCGCGGATCTCGGCCTGCGCCTGCGCAGGGAGTCCGCCGTCGTTGAGCTCCTCGAATCCCTTGGGCGCGGCGGGACGGTAGGGGGCATCGAGCCACTTCTCTTCGCCGGTGAGCTGATACAGGACAGGTATCAGGCACCCGATGTTGCCGGCGTCGACGGCATTGCGCACGGTCGCACGGTCGAGGGCGGGATTCGGTAGGACGGTGGGGTTCATGGGTCTGCTTCCGATGATGGTTGAGGGTCAGGGAACGAAATTGGTCGATGACAGCGAGCCGCTCCGTTGTGTGTTGGTCAATCGTCCGGCGACGTTCTGGCGATCCTGCCGCGCGCTCGATGTCTCCGGAGAAGTCCGGTTGAAAGTCGTGTTAATGCTAACTATGCGAGCCGAAGAAGGTCAATGGTCATTCACCTGGCAAAAAGTGCATTGACATTAATGCTCACTATGTTACCTTACTCACACCACGGTGTGACCGAGTCGAGATCGCGGGTCCTCGTGAGATTCAAGGAGAGCGGTCGCGTTCCATTCCACCGAATGATGGCGCCACCGGACCAACATCCGCATGAAAGGCATGAACATGACTGAGACCCTGAGCCCGGAGACCCTCCCCACGCCGTCGAAGGAAGCCGACTACCTTCAGCGTGCGCGCTCTATCGCATCGCTGATCAGAGAGGAAGCGGCGGCGATCGAACGTGACCGGACGATCACCAAGCCCGTTGCCGACGCATTCGTCGAGCTCGGACTCCACGGCATGCTTGTCCCCGAGGAACTCGGCGGTGGCGGACTGCTGCCCAGTGAGGGCATGCGGGTCTTCGAAGAGGTCACCAAGGCCGACGCCTCCGTTGGTTGGGCCTGGATGGCCAGCGAATGGGGCACCTCCGGAGTGCTCGGTTATCTTCCGCCCCAGACCGCCGCGGAATTGACCAGCGGGGACGAGAAGTTCATTGCCGCAGGCCAGTTGCTGCCGCGCCACCCCGGCATCGAGGTCGAAGGTGGCTACATCATCGACGGGGACTACTCGTTCGCCAGTGGCTCGGACCACGCGACCTGGATCGGTGCAGGCTTCTTCGTCGCCGACTCCGATGGCAAGCCGATTCTCGGGGAGAACGGCCAGCCGCAGGCCCGTATCGCTTTGCTGCCCAGGGACAAGGTCGAGTTCTCCAAGAATTGGGATGTCTGGGGTCTGGCGGGCACCGGCAGCCATGACTACCGGGTGACCAAGCAGTTCGTGCCTGCCGAACACACCACCCCGACGTTCGGCGGTACCGCGACTCGCTCGGAGGTCATGTACAAGCTGACCAACGAGTTCGCCGGTGGTTTGCCCCACGCGCCGATTGCGCTCGGAATCGCCTCGCGGGCATTGGAATTGGTGGCCGAGTTGACCACCGGAAAAATGCGCCCGAACTACACCGTTCCGGTGGGCGAGGCCGACTTCTTCCGGATCGACTTCGCTCGCAAAGAAGCAGAGCTTCAGGCCGCTCGCCTCTACACCTACGAGGTCACCCGCTCGGCGGAAGCTGCGGTCGCTGCGGGTGAACCCATCACACCCGAACACATCGCGCGGGTGTCGCAGATGCTCGCCTGGGTTCACGAGGTGGCACTCGGTGTCGTCGAGTTCTCCCACCGTTGGGCAGGCACCAAGAGCATCGGCTCCACCAGCACCCTGGGCCGTTATGTTCGGGACATGCACGTGGCGACCCAGCATCTGCTCGTGGACCCGAAGATGCTGGTCGATTCCGCGGGTGTCCTGCTGCCGATCTATGCGAGCGCGCAGGACTGAAGAAGAGTTGGCAAGCCGGCCGCACCTCCGATAGGGGTGCGGCCGGCGTTTTCTGGCCTGCGGGCCCACAAGTTGGAGAGGTACCTTTCGATGGGGCACTACAAAAGCAACCTGCGCGACGTGGAGTTCAATCTGTTCGAACTGCTCGGCCGCGACGCCGTTCTCGGAACCGGACCGTTTGCCGAGGTCGACGTCGAGACTGCCAAAGTCGCTCTACGCGAGGTCGATCGTCTTGCGCGCGAGATCCTGTCCGAATCGTTCGAGGACTCCGATCGCGCCGCGACGGTGTTCGATCCGGTCGCTCACACCGTGACGGTCCCGGCGTCATACGCGGCGACGTACAAGACCTGGATGGGCGCGCAGTGGTGGCGGTTGCGCGTTCTCCCCGAACTCGGTGGCACCGCTGCGCCGAGTTCCCTCAACTGGGCACTCGCCGAGTTCGTCCTGGGGGCACATCCGACCCTCTGGACCTACGTCGGGTTCCCGACGGCCACCCGCGTCGTGTATCGGCGTGGGAACGATCGCGACAAGAGGATCGCACAGATCGTGGCGGAGAAGGGTTGGGGCTCAACGATGATGCTGACCGAGCCCGACGCCGGCTCCGATGTCGGAGCCGCACGCACGAGGGCCACGCGCAACGACGACGGGACGTGGAACATCGAAGGCGTCAAGCGGTTCATCACCGCCGGCGAGCATGACCTCGCGGACAACATCCTGCATCTGGTCCTCGCGCGACCGGCCGGCGTCGACGGTGCAGGTGGTGCCGGCACCAAGGGGCTCAGTCTCTTCCTGGTCCCGAAGTATCACTTCGATGTGGAGACCGGTGAGCTCACCGGCGAACGCAACGGTGTCTACGTCACCGGCGTCGAGAAGAAGATGGGCGTGAAGGTATCAGCGACCTGTGAGATGACGCTCGGCGACAAGGTACCCGCCCGTGGATGGCTGCTCGGTGATGTTCACGACGGCATCGGCCAGATGTTCGATGTCATCGAGGATGCGCGAATGATGGTGGGCAGTAAAGCGATCGCGACGCTGTCGACCGGCTATCTCAATGCACTCGCGTATGCAAAGGTGCGCGTGCAGGGGGCTGACATGACCCGGACCGCTGATCGGGATGCCCCCCGGGTCCCCATCACCGCGCATCCCGACATTCGGCGGTCGCTGCTGACCCAGAAGTCATATGCCGAAGGAATGCGTTCGCTGGTGTTGTACACCGCATCCTGGCAGGACGAGATCGCTGCGGGTGCTGCCGCCGGAACCGACACCGAACTCGCCGAGGCCGTCAACGACCTCCTCCTCCCGATCGTGAAAGGCTATGGTTCCGAACGCTCGTGGACCGTACTGGGGACGGAGTCGCTGCAGACGTTCGGCGGATCCGGATACCTGCAGGACTACCCGATCGAGCAGTACGTGCGGGACGCCAAGATCGACACCGTGTACGAAGGCACGACGGCAATCCAGGCGCAGGACCTCTTTTTCCGCAAGATCGCCAGAAACAGAGGCGTGGCACTCGGTCACCTGCTGGCCGAGATCACGTCGTTCACCGATGCTTCCACGGGTGGAGGCGATCTCGACGCGGAGAAAGCCCTCCTGCGGGAAGCGGTACGCGGCGTCGAGACGATCGTTGCGAAGATGACCGCCGACCTCATGGCGTCCGATTCGAAAGTCGACGGGGGGCGGGCGGAGAACGTCTACAAGGTCGGGCTCAACACAACCAGGTTGATGTACGTTCTCGGTGACGTCGTGGTGGCTTGGCTCTTGCTGCGTAGTGCTGTGATCGCACTCGAGGCGCTCGATGCCGGCCCCACGCAGGCCGACAAGGCCTTCTATGAGGGCAAGGTGGCGGCGGCGAAATTTTTCGCGCACAATGTTCTTCCACTCGTTCCGGCGCACGTCCGGATCGCCACCGAAGTCGATGATTCGGTGATGAGCCTGTCGGAAGAGGCGTTCTAGCGTTCACCGGGACCGACCGGCGCAGGACCGATCACGCCCGAGTCGCAAGACTCGGGCGTGACCTGTCAGTTCCAGTACGGCGCTTTCAAGCGGCGCTTGAACAGCTTCCCGGTGTCTTCGCGCGGCAGGTTCTGTTCGAACACGACAACCTTGGGTACTTTGTACTTCGCGAGCCGGGACGCGACATGTGCGCGCACGTCCTCGGCGGTGAGGGTTCTTCCGGCGTCCGGTTGAACGTGTGCCGCAATGGATTCGCCGAAGTCCGGATCGGGTATCCCGAATACCGCCACATCGGCGACGCCTTCGAGGTTGAGGATCGCCGATTCGATTTCGGTGGGGTAGATGTTGACGCCGCCGGAGATGATCATGTCACCTCGGCGATCACTGAGATACAGATAGCCGTCGGCGTCGACGTATCCGATGTCGCCGACGGTGAGGTAGTCGTCGTACCCGTCCGGTGTCAATTCCCGGCGCTTCGCGTCGTTGCCCAGGTAGGTGAAGTCCGGCCACGACGAGAACGGCCTGAGGTAGATGTCACCTTCGTGTCCGACGGCTGCGCGCGTTCCGTCGTCGGACAGGATCAGTACATCGGCATCGGCGAGCGGCTTGCCGACGGTTCCTTGGTGGGCGAGCCATTCGGCGCTCGAACACGCCACAGCGGCACCGGATTCCGATCCTCCATAGTATTCGTGGACTATCGGGCCGAACCAGTCGATCAGCGCGTGTTTCACATCTACCGGACAGGGCGCCGCGGCGTGTACGACCCCGGTCAGCGATGTCAGGTCATAGCGTTCCCGGATCGCCGCCGGTAGCTTCAACAAGCGCACGAACATGGTGGGTACCGCCTGAACATGCTCGATGCGGTGCTGCGCGACAAGGCGTAGCAGTTCCTCCGCATCGAATCGCGGCATGATCTCGATGTTCATCCCAAGAGCGAAGGCGAACTGAAATTGTGTATTCGGGGCGGTGTGGTACATCGGCGCGGCGACGAGTGTTGTTCGCGCAGCACCGAATGCAAAGGCTTCGACCACCACTTTGTGCAGATCCGCGACCTGGTCCGCGGCGATCGGCTGACGCAGGATACCCTTCGGCAGCCCAGTCGTTCCCGATGTGTAGATGACGCTCATCGGTGGCTCGTTCGACGTGGCTGCGTGGGGTTCGTGGGTACGGACCAGGGTCTCGAGATCCGGGTACCGCCCGGAGAGCTCAGGTCTGGAGATCTTGTATGCCGACGTGATCGATTCGGGTACCTCGACCTCCACGATCTTCGTGTTGTCCGGCAGCACGGCCTCGACTGTGGGGAGAAGGTCGGTGTGCACGAACACCACCCGTGACCCGCTGTCGGACAACACATGCCCGAGGTCGTCGGAGTTGCCGTGCCAATTGGCCGGCACCGGTACGGCGCCGATGGCCGAGCCGGCGAGGGTAGCCTCGACGAACCGGATCTCGTTGCGCAGCACCAGCGCGTATCGATCCCCGTGTTCGACCCCAAGACCTACCAGCGCCGCGGCCAATCGTGAAGCGCGGTCGGTGACCTCGGCGTGAGTGCGAACATCTGTGCCGCAGCGAATGATCCGATCAGTTCGCACTACTTTCCCTCCTGGGTCCGTGAGTCGGGCCGAACGATGCACAACGCATCGACGGCAACCAACCCGTCCTCGGTGACGAGCACCGGGTTGATGTCAAGAGATTCGATCCAATCGTGGCAGGCCGCCGACAACTTCCCGATTCCCACCAGGAGGTCCGCAAGCTGCCCGAGATGCCACGGGGCTGCGCCCCGGTACCCGTGCATGAGTCGCAGGTCCCGGAACTCTTCGATGAGTGCCTCGGCGTCAACTCGGGTCAGCGGTGCCGGGCGTCCGCCGACCCGTCCGAGAATCTCCACGAGGATGCCGCCGATGCCCAGCACCACCATCGGACCCAGCTCGCTTCCACCTTCGATACCGACCAGCAATTCTCCGCGCGCGGCAGTCATCGGCTGCACCACGACGACATCGGAGACGCCGTGCCGGGCCGCGATCGCCCGCATGCTCGCGACGGAGTCGGCGAGGCCTTCGCGGGGAATTGCCAGACGCACGGCGCCGAGTTCGGTGCGGTGTGGAACGTCCGCCAGCTTCACCGCATACGGCCCGTCGAAATCGGGCGCGACCTGGTCCTTCGCCCCGACAAGCGAGTACGGTGCGATCGGCACACCGAAGCTCGACAACAGGTCCATGGCGTGACCGAAGGGCAAGAAGGGGCGACCGTCGCCGGTCTCGGGGAAGGGGCCGGTGGGGCGGGGCAGAGGCGCGACTGCTTCGGCTGGTGGGTGCGAGGTGCCGCGATTGCGGACAAACGTACCCATCGTCCGCAGTCCCCGCAGTGTCCCGCGCAGCCCGTAACCGATGGCGACGGAACCGTCGGTGCCGATCACGTCGGACGCATACGAACCGACCGGCCCTGCCCCGGCTGCGATCGCGACGGGCTTTCCGTGCCGACGTGCGGCTTGCACGCAATCGTCGATGAGCCTTCGGTAGACCGGTGAATCGTCACCCTGCCCCCACATGTTCACGAATACGACGGCGTCGAGCTCAGGCGAGCCGACGTAGCGTTCGACGATGTCGGACCAGAAGGTCGCGCCGAACCCGGTGGTGTCGAGCGGGTTGGGTACGGTGATACCGGGAATCGTGTCGGCGACCCACTCAGCGAGACTGTCCAGGGGCGGAAGGGTGAGCCCCTCGGCTTCGGCGAGATCGAATGCGAGAGAGGCGAACCCGCCGGTCCCTGCGACAACTGCGATGTTCTCTACGGAGTTCCACTTCGCCGGGTCGAGCTGATCGACGATCGACAGATGGTCGACGAGTTCTTCGATGTCGTGCGCAGGCTGGATCCCGGCATGACCGAACGCGACGTCATACGCCCAGGCGTTTCCGGCCAGTGCTCCGGTGTGTGACGCCGCCATCTGCTGTGTGCGGCTACTTCGCGCGAGTTTGAGTGCGACGATTGGTTTCCCGGCTTCGATGCAACGCCGCGCCGCGGCGAAGAAGGCCTCTGGACGACGAATGCTCTCCACGATGAGTCCGATGGCAGACGTGTCCGGGTCGCCGGCGAGGAAGTCGAGATAGTCGGCGATGTCCGTGGTTGCCTCGTTGCCCGCCGAGATGAGGCGTGAGATGCCGACACCGGTCCGACGAGCCGCCTCGATGGCGACGCCGCCGATCATCGCTCCGCTGTGGGACACGACGGACACTCCACCGGCCGGCGGATGATAGTTCGCCGACGCGGTGAGATTCAGACTGCGGGGAACACTGATGTAACCCAAGCTATTCGGGCCGACCATCGCCATCCGGCCGCGTTTCGCCGCCGAGACCAGTCGTGACTGCAGCGCGGCGCCGTCCGCACCGAGTTCGGAAAAGCCTGCCGCGTAGACGATGAGACCTCCGCAGTCGAGATCAGCGCACTCTTCGGCCAGTGCCACGGTCCGCTCGGCCGACATCATCGACAGCACCGCATCGATCGGACCCGGGATGTCGGAGATGGACCGGTAGGCCGGCACACCGAGGACCTCGGCCGCCGTTGGATGGACGAAAAAGACCTGGGCCGCACTCTGCAACGTCGGAGCGATGAAGGGCGCCGCCGGGGACTTGTCGCTGAGTCCGACCACGGCGATGGTCTTCGGGTTCAGGAGTCGGTCGAGGGTCGACTCCGCGCCGACGCCGTGGTCGGCCGCGGGAGCATCGTGTGAGGTGACGGTCATGTCTGGGATCTCCGGTTCATCGGCGCGTGGTCGCACGTGATCGTGCGTGGCGCGCGTGGATAAGACGTTGTCGGCGGTGCCGCTGCGAAACGGATGTGTCCGGACCCGTCAGGCGCGAGTTCCGGCGCGGGGCCCGGGACACCGGGTATTGGGTACTGCACAAAAAGTACCTTGTGAAGACTGATTCTGGTAGTGATCGGCCTATTGGCCGAGAAAGTCCAGGAAAACTCTTCCGTAGTTAGTATGAACTATGTAATATCAATCACAACGCCGACCGTGCCCGGGTGTCGGCATCCACATTCATCTCGGAGGAATCATGGCCAGGACCCCTGCTCTCGAACGCGTAGAAAAGATGTACTTGGAGGGCTTTCCCGATCCTGAGACGGCAACGGTCGATGATCTGCGTGAGGCCTATGACCGCCTGTTCCTACAGTTCGAACTCCCTGTCGGCGTAGTGCCCGTCGAAGGTGACGTCGATGGTGTGCCGACCCTGACCGTCGCAGCTTCGGGCGCCACCACAGACAAGGTCCTCGTCTGGTTCCACGGCGGCGGCAACATCATGGGCACCGCGCGCGGGTTCCAAGAGCTCGGCCACAATTTGTCGCGCGCATCCGGAATGTCGGTGGTACTGGCCGACTTCCGGCGGGCGCCGGAGCATCCGTTCCCGGCTGCAGGCGACGACGCGGTTACCGTCATCTCCGCACTCGTCGCAAAGCACGGTGCGAAAAATATTGCGGTGGGCGGTGATTCGGCAGGTGGGGGACTGGTACTCGCCGCGCTCGTCGCGTTGCGTGAGCGGGGCGAAGCCTTGCCCGCTGCGGCGGTCTTCATCTCTCCGCTGCTCGACATCACCGCAAGCGGTGGCACCATCGACGAGTTCGACGGCGTCGACATCGCGGTGTCGCGCGGTTCGATCGGCAACATCAGTGCTGCGTACCTACAGGGGCATGACCCCGCCGACCCGAAGGCGTCGCCCCTGTTCGCGGAGTTGAATGATCTTCCTCCGGCGCTCTTCATGGTCGGTTCCAAGGAGGTGCTCCTCGATGATTCACGGCGTGCGGCCGAGAAGATCGTCGAAGCAGGCGGTTCTGCGAGCGTTTCCGCTTACGACGACATGGTTCACGTGTGGCCGCTCTTCTCGGCGATTCTCCCCGAGGGCATCGAGGCCGCAGACGAGGCCGGGGCTTTCCTTCGGAAGAACCTCTGCGACTGATCCACCCCCGTCACCCACGAAAGGTCTGCCGACATGGCTGAACATCAACTCGACGAACTGACGTCACGATTCCGTGATGCCATGGCAACAGTCTGCACGCCGGTTGCGGTGGTGACAGCCATGGACGGACAACGTCCACATGGCACCACCGTGAGCGCCTTTGCGTCCCTGTCGATGTCGCCGCCGTCATTCCTCGTCTCGCTCGATCGGGGCTCGGAGTTGTTGGGCCTGGTGCTGGCCTCTGGAGCGTTTGGGATGAACGTTCTCGGCAGCGAGCAGTCGGCGCTTGCCGCACAGTTCGCGCGGAAAGGCGCTGACAAGTTCGACGGCGTGACGTGGCGCGTGGACGCCGGTGTGCCGCGCATCGCCCAAGTGCCTCACTGGATGGCGGCAGAGGTGATGGCGACGACCGAGGTTGCCGATCACATCGTCGTATTCGGTCGGGTGATCGACGTGGTGAGTGAGACGATTGCGCCCCTGACCTACCATGCGCGAAGTTTCGGCACTCACGCCGCGTTGCCGCCGACGAGCAGCGTGGTGCGTCGATGACGACGACCTGTGAACACGACGGAGCCCTTGCGCGGGCCCGCGACTCTTTTGCGGCGGTGTTCGGGAACGGGCGGCTCGGCCTCGGCGAGTTGCGGCGCAACCTCGACACAATGATGACCGAATCCGCACTCGCGGAGGATGTCTCGGTCGAAGAAGTCGTTGTCGGCGATGTTGCGGCGCTCCAGGTGACCGCCGGCGTCGGTACCGGGGCCGGGGCCGGGGTACTCGTCTGGTTCCACGGTGGTGGCTATGTCATGGGCAGTCCCCGCGGATACGCCCACGCCGCCGCCGCCCTGTCGCGCGCACTGCGGATGCCGGTGATCGTTCCCGACTACCGGTTGGCACCAGAACATCCGTTTCCCGCCGCGCTCGACGACGCGGCAGCAGTCGTTGATGCAGTAGTTGCGCGATATGGCGCCGAGAACGTCGCGGTCGGGGGTGACTCCGCAGGCGGCGGTCTCACGTGTGCGGTACTGGTTCATGCCCGGCAACGCGGTGCGACCCTCCCCGCGGTCGCCGTCGCCGTCTCACCGCTCGCCGACTTCACGGCGTCGGGTGCGAGCATCGAGTCCAATCGCGAGACGGACCCGGTGATCACGGCGCGTTCGCTCCGCAATCTGGCCGCTGCATATCTATGTGATCATGACCGTTCGCTTCCTCTGGCCTCACCGGTGTTCGCTGATCTCGCCGGATTACCTCCGATCCTGTTTCTGGCCAGTGACAGCGAAATTCTTCTGGACGACGCGGTTCGCCTTGACGAACGGGTGCGGGCGGGCGGTGGTATCAGCGTCCTCTCGGTCTACCCCGACACCTGCCACGCGTGGACGCTCTTCACCGATCTTCTTCCTGCGGCGCGAGAAGGCGTAGCCGAGATATCGGACTTCATCAGGCAAGTACTGCCATAACGACGGCGTGGGAACCTGAAACCTGTCGAATCCGAGGCCGCCGAGGGTAAATAGCCCTCGGCGGCCTGGTATTTGACAGTTTCCAGGGTCATTTTCTTGGCGCTGGCAGCAACAACTTACAAACAGGCTGGACTGTTTCTTAGTTCTCAGCTAGCCTCGCTGTGTGGCGACGAACACATCAACGACCGATGGCACGAACGGGTCTGACAACCCGGCTGTGACGCCCAGTCGTACCCAGGCGCAGCGGACCGCGGAGATGCGGGCCCGGTTGCTCGACGCGGCGATCGGTTGCCTCATCGACAAGGGATACGCCGGGACGAGCACCCAGGAGATCTCCCGCCGGGCGGGAGTCTCCAGAGGGGCGCAGCTCCATCACTTTCCGACCAAGGAATCACTGGTGGTCGCGGCCGTCGAGCATCTGGTCGAGCAGCGACTGGCCGAGATGCTCGACGCCCATGTGGCGGATGACAAGGCCGGCGTCGAACTGTTTCTCGATGCCTTCTCCGGACCGCTCTTCTACGCTGCGCTCGAATTGTGGATCGCCGCGCGTACCGATCCGGTGCTGCACGCTGCGGTCCTGCCCCTCGAGGCCCGGGTCAACGAGGCCATCCAGGCCGGGAGCGCGGCGATCTTCGGTGACCGGATGTCGCCGGAAGCCATCGAGATCAGCGTTGAACTGGCCAGGGGACTGGCGGTTTCGGCTCTTTTTCGCAATGACACAACCGACCGGGAGATGCGTGCGCGCCTCGTCCCGATATGGGAGGCAATGGTGACCCGTACATGAGTACTCAACACGCAGGCGCAGCTTCACTGGCAGCGTTGCCGGCGCAGGTGCACACGTTGATCGTCGGAACCGGTTTTGCCGGGATGGCCGCAGCGCACAAGATCCTGACCGAAAAGACCTCATCCGATGTGGTGCTCATCGAACGTGCATCCGATGTGGGCGGAACCTGGCGCGACAACACCTATCCCGGTGCGGCGTGCGATGTCCCGAGCAACCTGTACTCGTTCTCTTTCGCGCCGAGCCCCTCGTGGACGCACAACTACGCCCGTCAGCCGGAGATCTTCGATTATCTGAAGTCGGTGGCAGACCGTCACGGGATGCGTGAGCGGACGCTCTTCGACTGTGAGTTGCTCGGTGCGTGGTGGGATCCGGCCACCTCCCGGTGGCGGGTCGAGACCTCGCGTGGTGTCACATCGGCGCAGGTGCTGGTGGCGGCGACGGGCACACTGTCGAACCCGAGCTTTCCGCAGGTCCCCGGGATCGGGGATTTCACCGGGACGATGTTCCACAGCGCCACCTGGGACCACAGTTTCGATCCGGCGGGCAAACGCATCGCGGTGGTCGGAACCGGCGCCTCGGCCATTCAGTTCGTTCCCGAATTGGCCGACCCTGCAGAACATCTCACTGTCTTCCAGCGCACGCCGGCATGGATCATCCCTCGGCTCGACCGCTCGATCGGCACACTGGAACGCACCCTGTACAGGGTGCTGCCTGCCACGCAGAAGCTCGCCAGGGGTGGCCTCTACGTGTACCGCGAGGGCTATGTCCTGGCCTTGGCGAAGTTAACGTTCCTGTTGCCGCTGTTCAAACTGCTCGCGAAAAGCCAGCTGCGCAAACAGGTGAAAGATCCGGTGTTGCGGAAGAAACTGACGCCGAAGTTCACCATCGGCTGCAAGCGGATGCTGCTGTCCAACACCTGGCTTCGGACCCTGGCCCGACCCGATGTGAATCTCGTGGACACCGCGGTGACGGCAATGACCGCGGACGGGGTGGTCGACGGACACGGCGTGGAACACAAGGTCGACGCGGTGGTCTTCGGTACCGGGTTCACCGCGACGGAACCACCGGTGGCACAGGTGCTGCACGGGGCCGACGGCCGCAGCCTTGCCGAAACCTGGGACGGCAGCCCCAGCGCCTACCGGGGGACGTCGGTGAACGGCTTCCCGAATCTGTTCCTGATGTATGGGCCGAACACCAATCTCGGGCACAGCTCGATCGTGTACATGCTGGAATCGCAGGCGAACTACGTCAATTCGGCGATCGCGCAGATGGCCGACCGGAAGTTGTCCAGCATCGACGTCACGAGTGAGGCCCAAGAGGCCTACAACGCGGACATCGACGAACAGTTGACCGATACCGTCTGGAACGCCGGCGGATGCTCCAGCTGGTACTTCGACCGCAACGGACGCAACTCGGTCATGTGGCCGACGTTCACCTGGGAGTTCCGCAAGCTCCTGCGCACAACAGATCTCAACGACTTCGAACTCGGCAGCGGCGCGGTGACCCCGCAGCCCCGGGAAAGTGAGCCTGCATGAACGACTATGACGTGGTGGTTGTCGGATCCGGTTTCGGTGGTTCGGTGGCCGCACTCCGTCTGGCCGAAAAGGGCTACAAAGTAGCAGTTTTGGAGGCAGGACGACGCTTCGAAGACGACGAGCTGCCCAAGACCAGCTGGCGACTGCGCAAGTATCTGTGGGCGCCGTGGATGGGTTGCTATGGTCTGCAACGCATACACCTGCTGCCCGATGTCCTGGTGATGGCCGGGGCGGGGGTGGGTGGTGGATCGCTGAACTTTGCCAACACCCTGTACCAGCCGCCGAGGCGTTTTTTCGAAGACCCGCAATGGGGTGATATCACCGACTGGTTCGACGAACTCGACCCCTACTACGACCAGGCCCGACGGATGCTGGGCGTTGTCGACAACCCGAGCGTGACGGCCGCCGACAAGGTCATGCGCGAGGTGGCCGAGGACATGGGCGTCGGCTCGACGTTCACCACCACGCCGGTGGGTGTGCTGTTCGGCAATCCCGGTGAGCGGGTGGCGGATCCGTTCTTCGGTGGTACCGGCCCCGAGCGGACGGCCTGCACCGAATGCGGGTCCTGCATGACCGGTTGCCGGGTGGGTGCCAAGAACACTCTGGTGAAGAACTACCTGCATCTCGCCGAGAGAGCCGGCGTGACGGTCCTGCCGTTGACCACGGTGCGTGCGGTCCGTCCGGCGTCCGGCGGATACGAAGTCGTCACCCGGCGTACCGGGGCCAAGCTGCGTCGTCGTGAGAAGAGTATCTTCACCGGTCAGGTGGTCTTCGCTGCCGGAACCTACGGCACGCAGAAGTTGTTGCTCGCGATGAAGGAGACCGGTGAGCTGCCAGAGCTCTCCGATCAGCTGGGTTCGGTGGTGCGCACCAACTCCGAGGCCGTGCTCGCCGCGACCGCTCGCAACCGGGATATCGACTACACCAACGGTGTGGCCATCACATCGTCGTTCCATCCGGATGACCACACGCACATCGAGCCGGTTCGATACGGCAAGGGCAGCAACGCCATCGGACTGTTGCAGACGGTGTTGTCCGATGGCGGCGGGCGAACACCTCGGATACTCAAGACGGCCGGTGTTGCGTTACGTCATCCGGGCGCGTTCGTCCGGAGCCTGTCGGTGCGGCATTGGTCGGAGAAGACCGTCATCGCCTTGGTCATGCAGACCGATGACAACTCACTCGAGCTGGCGTCCAAGCGCGGCATCTTCGGCCGTAAGCTGACCAGCCGGCCCGGCTCGGGAAATCCGCCTCCTGAGTGGATCCCGCAGGGACATACGGCGATCCGCTTGCTCGCCGACAAGATAGGCGGCGATCCGGGCGGGTCGATGGCCGAGGTGGTCAACATCCCGATGACCGCACACTTCCTGGGCGGCTGCGTGATCGGCGCGGATGCCGAGCACGGTGTGGTCGATCCGTATCACCGCGTCTTCGGCCATCCCGGGCTGCATGTTGTCGACGGGTCGGCGGTGAGCGCGAACCTGGGCGTCAACCCTTCCCTGACCATCACAGCGCAGGCAGAACGTGCGATTGCGTTGTGGCCGAACAAAGGCGAGGTCGACCGTCGCCCCGAGGTGGGCGAAGGGTACGTGCGACTCGCCCCCGTGCCGCCCACCGCGCCGGTGGTTCCGCCGGATGCCCGCGGGGCGTTACGGCTGCCCCTGTTCGTGACCGGTTCCGAGACGATGAAGGGGGCCTGCTGATGTGGAGCGTGATCGAATCCGAAGGTGCTCCGGAGCAGCTACCGATCAGCTCGCCGCCGCCGTGGCCGGCGTCGGTGCGGGCCACCCTCTGGTGGCATCGGGCCACCGAAGAGGCGATGGTCCTCGGTGGCGGGGCATCGACCATCAACATCACCGTCGGAATGGTCGTCGACTACCTGGACTCGCCGGTCGGACCGTATCGCGAGATCCTGGCCAGTCCGGTGCTCCGGCGGCCCGGGGGTGGGCTCGGGTTGATGCCTCGCCTGTCGGTGCCATTCATTGCCGTCGACTCCGCGGCCTCGGTTCACGGAGGTCGTTCCCACTGGAAGCTGCCAAAGGTGCTCGCCGATTTCACCGGCGATGTTCTCGCGGGTGCCGGTGTCTCGGGCCGGGACTGGTTGGTGCAGACCCAGTCCGACGGGCGCGGGCCGTCCTTCCCGATCAAGGGATCACTCGGGTTTGCGCAACCGGCAGACCGCGGGCTGGACATTGCCGCGACCAGACTGACGGGCCGGGCTCGCTACGCGAAGGTCGCTGTCCTCGCCGAGGGACCGACCCTGTCCAGTTGGCTCAAGACCGGTACTCACCACGGGCTGCAGATCGTCTCCGGAACGATGGAGACCGGTACGGCCCGCATCATCCCGGCCTGAGCTCACCAACCTTCCCCGGCCCCACCCGTCGAGCGTGCCGAAACTACCGTTGACCGTGCCAAAGTTGCCGAGCTGTCCGCAGTTTCGGCCCACTCGGTGGTGATTTCGGCACGCTCGGCGGTGGGGTCAGGAGGTGAGGGCTCGCCAGACCCGGGGAGGGTTCATCGGCAGCTCGTGGATCCGGACGCCGATCGCATTGCGGATGGCGCTCTCCATCGCCGGCGCCACCGGGTTGTAGGGCGCCTCGCTCATCGACTTCGCACCCAGTGGGCCGATGGAGTCGTAGGTGTCGGCGAAATACACCTCGGTGCGGGGTACATCGGCCAGCGCCGGGATGTGATAGTTCCGCAGAACCTGGGTGATCACGTGGCCCTCGTCGATGATCATCTCCTCGTACAGCGCTGTGCCGATGGCCTGGGCCGAACCGCCTTCGATCTGTCCGCGGCACTGCCCGGGGTTCATCACCACACCGGCGTCGGCGGCCTGCAGGGACTGCAGGATGCGAACCTCACCGGTGGCGGTGTTGACCGCGACACGGAAGGCGTGCACGTTGTACGCCACCGACCGTGGGCTGCCATTGTGCGTCCCTTCGCACTCGAGCGGTCCACCCGTGGCCGCGGCGATACCGGCGAGGTCGATGAAGGCTGCGCCGGCCTGCACGCCCTGGGGTCCCAGAACACAGTCGGATGGATCTGCCCCGAGCTGGATAGCCGCGACCTCGACGATCTTTCGGCGGAGCTCGTCCGCGGCCACGCTCAGTGCCTTCCCGGCGACGACGATCCCGGCTGAGCCGAATGCGCCGGTGTCATAACCGATGACATCCGTGTCGGACTGACGGACGACGATCTGGGTGGGCGGGCAACCCAGTGCCGACGCGGCGATCTGGGTGAGAACCGTGGTGGTTCCGTTACCGAACTCGGCGGTGCCCACGGCCGCCACGTACAGACCGTCGGTGGTCAGTGACATCCGGGCATCGGCATAGTGGCCACGAGGGGGATTCGTCGAGATCATCGTCGAGGCCATGCCCTCGCCGACACGCCAATCCGGTTGGTCGGCAAAAACTTCGCCGTTGCGGAGGGGATCGGTGCGAGCCGACTGCAGTGCCTCCTGGGCCAGATCCAGACACTGATCGAGGCCGTAGCTGCCGAACTCGAGGTCGTCGTCTTCGACTTCCCATGTCACGAATGGATCACCCGGGACCGTGGCGTTGATCCGGCGCATCTCGAATGGATCGATGCCGAGTTGCGCGGCCAGTTCGTCGATCGCACCCTCGATGCCGAAGGCGACCTGCCCGAGCCCGTATCCGCGGAACGCGCCCGACGGAATGTTGTTGGTGTACACCGCACGTGCATCGACATGCTTGTTCGGACACCGGTACAGGGCCATCGATTCACTACATGAATGGAACAGCACGGGGATGCTGTGATTGCCGTAGGCGCCCGCGTCGGACAGCACCGAGACCGAGAGTGCGGTGAGCACACCGTCGGCGCCCGCGGCGGCCGTCACGTCGACGCGCATCGGGTGACGGCACGTCGCGATGGTGAACTGATCGGTTCGGGTGAACTCGTACACGGCCGGGCGGCCGGTCTTCATCATCGCCAGCACGACCAGGTCTTCGGTCAACAGTTCCTGCTTGCCGCCGAAGCCGCCACCGACGCGGGAGGTGTGGACCCGGACGTCCTCGGGAGCCAGGCCGAAGATATGGCACAACCCGTCACGGGTCAGGAAGGGTACCTGCGTACTCGAACGAATGACGTAGCGTCCGTTCTCATCCCGCCAGCCGACCGCGCCGTGGGTCTCGAGATGTGTGTGCTGGATCCGAGCGGTTTGCCACCGCCCGGACACCACGGTTCCGCCGGCGGTCCGGGCCGCATCGACACCGGCCTCGACATCCCCGGTGGTGCCACCGAACTCGACAACCAGGTTGCGTTGCGGGTCAGCGATGCGGGCATCGGTGGTTTTGTCGCCGTGGACCAGGGGTGCGCCGGGCTCGGTGGCCAGCGCCGGATCGAAGTTGGCGGGCAGCACCTCGTATTCGACGGCGATCAGCTCGCCGGCCCGGCGGGCGATGGTCATCGAATCGGCGACCACGGCGGCCACGCGCTGCCCGACGAAACGAAGCGTGGTATCGAAAACGTAGGTGTCGTCGGGGTTGTCGAGACGGTTCTCGTGGCGGGCCGTCGAAAACGCGACCCCGGGATCATCCCGATGGGTCAATACCGCACGCACTCCGGGCAATTGCTCCGCCGCCGTGGTGTCGATGGACACGATCCGGGCGTGTGGATGCGGGCTGCCGACCACGGCAATGTGTCCGAGGTCGGAGGGAAGCCGGTCCATCGTGTACGGCTCGGTGCCGGTGACGATGCGCGCGGCAGCCGGTGCCGGAATCGATCGTCCCACCGACGGCCCCGGATCACCGGCGGAGACCTTCTCTACTCCGACAACTCCGTTGATGGCATCGCAGATGGAGCGATAACCGGTGCAGCGGCACAAGTTTCCCTTCAGGCTCTGTGGGAGATCGTCCCGCTGTGCCTTGTCGAGCGCGCTGACGGTGACCACCATCCCGGCGGTACAGAAACCGCACTGGAACCCGGCCGCGTCAACGAATCGCTGTTGCAGGGGATGCATGTTGTCGGGGGTGCCGAGCCCGGCCGCGGTGGTGATCTCGGCGTCGGACACCCGGAATGCGGGGATCAGGCAGGAGTGATGTGGTTCGCCGTCGATCAGCACCGAGCAGGCGCCACAATCGCCGGCGTCGCAACCCTTTTTGACACTGTCCTCGCCCTGGTCCCGGATGAACGTGCGAAGGCACTGCCCGGGTGCGGGCTGGGCGTCGACAACTTTTCCGTTGATCTTCATATGTCTTGCGCCCTTCAGGAACCGGCGAGCTCAGCAACGACGTCCCGGACGAGAACACCGGTGACGTGACGGCGCCAATCGGCGGCGCCGTGTGGATCGGAATAGTATGCCTGCAGGGGTATCGCCGAATCAACATGGGCCGCAACCTCATCGGGTTCCATGGTTTCCGCGGCGACCACATAGGGGACGCGGGTCGCGGCCGTCACCGAGATCAGCGCGCCGGCCGGCCGGTTGCGTCCGACGACCACCACGCCGGAGCGGCCCAGCGGTGACATGGACATCTTTCGCAGCGCGGTGGGCTGGGTGAGCGCGGCAGCCGGGATCGTGATGGAGCGCAGCACATCTCCCGGTTCGAGAACGGTCTCGTTCTGTGCGGTGACGAACTGGGGCACCGAGTAGAGACGATCACTGCCATCGGCTTTCCACACCAGGAGTCGGGCGTCGAGCGCAGAGGCCATCGAAATCATCGCGCCGGCCGGGAATCCGAGGCAGATGTTGCCGCCGACGCTGGCGTTCTTCCAGATTTTGAACGACGCCAACAGCGCTCGCGCTGCGGCGGGAAACAGTCCGGTGGCAACCCACTGGGCCGGATACTGCGCGGAGATGAGCGTCTCGATGGTGCAGGTGGCGGCGATCTCGAGTCCGTCATCGGTGATGGTGAGATCGGGCCAGCGAAGCCCGCGCAGGTCGATCAGGCGACGCAGGTGCATCTGCGGTTCACTCATCAACCAGGTGCCACCGGACATCAGGCCGTCGGTGGCGCCCAACCCCGCCAGATCGGCGCGGGTACGGGGTGTTTCGATGCTTTCGATCGTGTGGAGATCCATCATCCTGCCTTGGCGATCAGTGCGGTGTGTGCCGCTGCGACTCTGCGTGCGGTGTCTTCGGCGTCGATGGTGGTCAACTCGCCCCCGCTGACAACGGTCTTTCCGTTGACCCACAGCCGCTCGATGGGCGGCACGTCACCGAGCACCAGGGCGGCCACGGGGTCTTCGATGCCGCTGTGGGCCAGGCCGTCGAGTCGCCACAGCACGAGGTCGGCGAGTTTGCCGGGCTCGATGGATCCCAGCGTGCCCTGACATCCGAGGACGCGGGCCCCTCCCAGGGTTGCCAATTCGAGGGCATCGCGGGTGGTCAGCGCGGTGGGACCGCCGATCGCGCGGGCCATCAACACTGCCTGGTGGGCTTCTTCGAGCAGGTTGCTCGATTCGTTGGATGCCGCCCCGTCGACGCCCAGACCGACGGGGACGCCGGCCGCGATCAGGTCGCGGGTGCGGGCGATCCCCGCTCCCAGCCGGCCATTGGAGCTGGGGCAGTGGGCAACTCCGCTTCCGGTTGTGGCGAGCGTGGAGATGGCCTTGTCGTCGAAGTGGACGCCGTGGGCGAACCAGACGTCGTCGCCCAGCCAGCCGACGCTCTCCATGTACTCGAGGGGTGTGCAGCCGAAATGTTCGGCGGTGTAGTCGGATTCATCGACGGTTTCGGCGAGATGGGTGTGCAGTCGGACGTTCTTCTCGCGAGCCAGCTGGGCGGAGGCACGCAACAGGTCAGCGGTCACCGAGAACGGGGAGCAGGGGGCCAGGGCGATCTTGACCATCGCATCGGGCGAGGGGTCATGCCAGCGGTCGATCGCGGCAGAGCTCGCGTTGAGGATCTGATCGATGGTCTCGACCACGCGGTCGGGTGGCAGCCCACCGTCCTTCTCACTCAGATCCATCGAGCCGCGGGTGGGATGAAAGCGCAGGCCCACCGATTGGGCGGCGAGTATCTCGGCGGCGAGCAGGTCACCGCCTTCCTTGGGGAAGACGTAGTGATGATCGGTGCTGGTGGTGCAACCGGTCAGTGCGAGCCGGCCCAAGGCACCCAGGGCGGCGACGTGCACACTCTCTTCGTCGATACCCGCCCACACCGGGTACAGGGTGGTGAGCCACTGGAAAAGGGTGTGATCAGCGGCGAGACCGCGCGTGATCCACTGATACAGATGGTGGTGGGTGTTGATCAGGCCCGGTGTCAGGACGCAGCCGGTGCCGTCGATCACCTCGGATGCGGCTGCGACCTGTGGGTCGACGCGTCCGTCGACGACCGCGGTGATCGTGGTGCCGTCGAAGACCACTGAACCGGTGCGTAACTCCCGACGCCCGGCATCCATGGTGACAATGTAGGCATTCTCGATCACAGTGCTCATGCCGTCACCGTACGACGGGCTGGTTACAAAGAAATGACAACGACCTGTCTGGGCCCAGGTGAGGAATATCATCATTTCCGTCGGATACAACGGTTGCGGCCGGTTGGCGGCGCCTCTATCGGAGGGTCTGAAATGACGGAAACCACTATTGATCCCGCTTCCAAATCCGAACCGGAACTGAAGCGGGTGATGGGTCCGGGCCTATTGCTGCTGTTCATCGTCGGTGACATCCTCGGGGCGGGGGTCTACGCGGTCACCGGCCAGATGATCGACAACGTCGGCGGGATGGCGTGGCTACCTTTCATCCTGGCGTTCGCGGTTGCCACGTTGACCGCATTTTCGTATCTGGAATTGGTGACCAAATACCCGCGATGTGCGGGCGCGGCGTTGTATACGCAGAAAGCATTCGGCATTCATTTCCTCACCTTTCTGGTGGCCTTCGCAGTGGTGTGCTCAGGCATCACGAGTGCATCCACGTCGTCCAACGTGGTCGCAGGCAACCTGCTCGAGGGACTGCACGAGTCATTCAGCAGCGCCGACGGATTGGGCTGGTTCGACGTCCCCACCGGGGAGGGCGCGCAGTTGGCGGTCGCTCTCGGGTTCATGCTCCTGCTGGCCGTGATCAACCTGCGTGGCGTCGGTGAATCCGTGCGGTTCAACGTGATCCTGACCGCGGTGGAGATCCTCGCCCTCGCGATCGTGATCATCATCGGTTTCGTGGCGGCCGGACGGGGGACCGGTGAGGGCGACATCGGAAATCTCGTGGTGTTCGAGGACGCCAACGACAAGGGCTGGTTCTTGGCGGTGACCATCGCGACGACGATCGCGTTCTTCGCGATGGTGGGCTTCGAGGACTCGGTGAACATGGTCGAGGAGACCAAGGAACCCCAGAAGATCTTCCCCAAAATGATGTTGTCGGGGTTGGGGCTCGCCTGCCTGATCTATGTCCTGGTGGTGGTCGCGGTGATCGCGGTCCTGCCACTCGACTACGACTCGGGAGACGAGGGCATCCTGCTGCACGTGGTCGAGATCGGGGCACCGTCCATCCCGATCGACGAGATCTTCCCGTATCTGACGGTGTTCGCCGTGGCCAACACCGCGCTGATCAACATGCTCATGGCCAGCCGGCTGATCTACGGCATGTCGAAGCAGCGGGTACTCCCGCGCAGCCTGAGCGGGGTCTTGCGGAACCGGCGGTCGCCGTGGAGCGCGATCATCTTCACCACGCTGCTGGCATTCGTGCTCATCATCGTCGTGAACCAGTTGTCGGGCAATGATGTCGTCGCGGCCCTGTCGGGCACCACGGGACTGTTGTTGCTCTGCGTGTTCGCGGTGGTCAATGTGTGCTGTCTCGTCCTCAAGCGCCGTAACGACAAGACCTTCTTCCGGGCGCCGCTCTGGACGCCGGTGGTCGGGGCGGTCCTGTGTCTCTTCCTGGCCGGACCATGGGCGCGCACCGACGCCCAGATGATCCAGTACAAGATCGCGGGCGTGATGTTGCTGCTCGGAGTGGTGCTCTGGGGCGTGACATACGCGGCGAACCGGATGGAAAACGGTCCCGGAGACGACGATGACATCGAGGCGCTCCTCGACGATCACGACGTGAAGACCTAGTCGCCCGACGACCTGTGACGGCCCGCCTCTCCCGGCCCGGGCCGCGGCATATCACCTGGTGGGATGAGCGCGGACATCTATCGTGTCCTTTCATATTTTGTGTCGAGTCCGACATTGGACGGCCGCACATGGCATTGAGCAGGGCAGATCTGAGGGGTTACTCGGCCCGCGCCCCGAACACACCGGTTACAAAAACCGCACAGCCACCGCCTGATCATTCGTGAGAACGCCGGCGGGTCGTAGGGTTTCTTGTGCAGGGTTCTGTGCGGTTCCCGCGGTGGGTGCAGTGATCGGCGCGAATGAAATTGGAGGCGGGTTGATGTTTCGTAAGGTGCTGGTGGCCAATCGTGGAGAGATCGCGATTCGTGCGTTCCGTGCGGCGTATGAGTTGGGTGCCGGCACGGTGGCGGTGTACCCGTATGAGGATCGCAACTCGATTCATCGATTGAAGGCGGATGAGGCCTACCAGATCGGTGAACCCGGTCATCCGGTGCGCGCATATCTGTCGGTGGACGAGATCATCGCCGCGGCCCGTCGTGCCGGGGCGGACGCCATTTATCCCGGCTACGGATTCTTGTCGGAGAACCCGGACCTGGCAGCGGCGTGTGAGGCTGCCGGGATCACGTTCATCGGGCCCAGCGCCTCGGTGCTGGAACTGACCGGGAACAAGGCTCGGGCAATCGCCGCCGCCCGCGAAGCAGGGTTGCCGGTGCTGGCGTCCTCGGAGGCATCCGATGATGTCGAAGAGTTGATGGTCTCGGCCGAATCGATGACGTTCCCGGTGTTCGTCAAGGCGATCGCCGGTGGTGGCGGCCGTGGTATGCGCCGGGTCGAGACGATCGACGAATTGCCTGAGGCGATCGAAGCCGCTGGGCGTGAGGCGAAGTCGGCATTCGGCGATGCGTCGGTGTTCCTGGAGCAGGCGGTGATCGAACCCCGCCATATCGAGGTTCAGATCCTGGCCGACGGTGCCGGAAACGTGATGCACCTGTTCGAACGCGACTGCTCGGTGCAGAGGCGCCATCAGAAGGTCATCGAATTGGCACCGGCGCCGCATCTGCCGCAGGAGTTGCGCGAAAAGATGTGCGCGGACGCGGTGGCGTTCGCCAAGAAGATCGGTTACTCGTGTGCGGGTACGGTCGAGTTCTTGCTCGACCGCAACGGCAATCATGTGTTCATCGAGATGAATCCGCGGATCCAGGTCGAACACACGGTCACCGAAGAGATCACCGACGTGGATCTGGTGCAGTCGCAGATGCGGATCGCCTCGGGGCAGACGTTGTCTGATCTGGGGTTGTCGCAGGATGCGGTCCAGATTCGAGGCGCGGCGTTGCAGTGCCGGATCACCACCGAGGACCCGACCAACGGCTTCCGTCCGGACACCGGCCGGATCACCGCCTACCGGACACCCGGCGGTGCGGGCATCCGGCTCGATGGTGGCGCGACCCTGGGCGCCGAGGTCAGCGCACATTTCGATTCGATGCTGGTGAAGCTGACGTGTCGCGGACGCGATTTCGAGACGGCAGTGGCCCGCGCCCGGCGTGCGGTGGCAGAGTTCCGGATCCGTGGCGTGGCCACGAACATCCCGTTCCTGCAGGCAGTTCTGGACGATCCCGATTTCCGGGCCGGGAATGTCACCACCTCGTTCATCGAGCAGCGCCCGCAATTGATGACCTCGCGGGTCTCGGCCGACCGCGGTACCCGGATCCTGAACTACCTGGCGGACGTCACCGTCAACAAACCTCATGGTGAGCGGCCGGCCACGGTCTATCCCCGCGACAAGCTTCCCGACATCGACATCAGCTCGCCGGCCGATGGTTCGCGGCAACGGTTGCTCAAACTCGGACCGGAGGGTTTTGCCGCCGATCTGCGGGCATCAAAAGCGTTGGGGGTCACCGACACGACCTTCCGCGATGCCCATCAGTCGTTGCTCGCGACCCGGGTGCGTACGTCCGGGCTGCTGATGGTCGCCCCCTACGTGGCGGCGGCGACACCGCAGTTGCTGTCGGTCGAGTGCTGGGGTGGCGCGACGTACGATGTGGCGCTGCGGTTCCTGAAGGAAGATCCGTGGGATCGCCTGGCCCAGTTGCGCGAAGCGATTCCGAACATCAACTTGCAGATGCTGCTGCGTGGCCGCAACACCGTCGGCTACACGCCGTATCCCGAGACGGTCACCAAAGCGTTTGTGGCCGAGGCCGCCTCGACCGGTATCGACATCTTCCGGATCTTCGACGCGCTGAACAACATCGACCAGATGCGGCCGGCGATCGACGCGGTCCGCGAGACCGGCAGCACGATCGCCGAGGTCGCGATGTCGTACACCGGAGACCTGTCCGATCCGAACGAGAAGCTGTACACGCTCGACTACTACCTGAAGCTGGCCGAGCAGATCGTCGAGGCGGGTGCGCACATCCTGGCGATCAAGGACATGGCCGGGTTGTTGCGCCCGCAAGCGGCCACCGCGCTGGTCACCGCGCTGCGCAGCAACTTCGACCTGCCGGTCCATGTGCACACCCATGACACCCCGGGTGGCCAGTTGGCGACGTTGTACGCGGCCTGGCAGGCCGGTGCGGACGCGGTCGACGGTGCCTCGGCATCGATGGCCGGGACCACCAGTCAGCCGGCGCTGTCGGCGATCGTGGCCGCCACGGCGAACACCGAGTACGACACCGGTCTGGATCTGGCTGCCGTCTGCGACATCGAGCCGTACTGGGAGGCCCTTCGAAAGGTGTACGCGCCCTTCGAATCCGGGCTGCCGTCACCGACCGGCCGCGTCTACACCCACGAGATCCCGGGCGGGCAGCTGTCCAATCTGCGCCAGCAGGCCGTCGCACTGGGCCTCGGCGATCAGTTCGAGCAGATCGAAGGCGCCTACGCGGACGCCGACCGGATGCTGGGACGCCTGATCAAGGTCACCCCGTCATCGAAGGTGGTCGGGGACCTGGCGTTGACCCTGGTCGGTCAGGGAATCAGCGCCAAGGAATTCGCCGACGACCCCACCTCCTACGACATCCCGGACTCGGTGATCGGATTTTTGCGCGGTGAGCTGGGGGAGCCGGCCGGCGGTTGGCCCGAACCCCTGCGCAGCCGGGCGCTGGCCGGGCGGGCCGAGCCCAAACCCGAAGTCGCGCTGTCGGACCAGGACACGGCAGACCTGCACGCCGCTGAGGCCTCGGTGCGTCGAAGGACGCTGAACCGCCTGCTGTTCCCGGGCCCGACCAGGGACTACGAAGAGCACCAGGTGGCCTACGGCGACACCTCGACGTTGTCGGCGAACCAGTTCTTCTACGGCCTGCGCTATGGCGACGAACACCGCGTGGAACTCGAGCCCGGTGTCGAACTGCTCATCGGTCTGGAAGCGATCAGCGAACCGGACAAGCGGGGGATGCGCACGGTCATGTGCATCCTCAACGGGCAGTTGCGCCCGGTACAGGTCCGCGACCGCAGCCTCGATGTCACCGAGTCGGTGGCCGAAAAGGCGCAGGTCGGGAATCCGAAACACATCGCCGCACCGTTCGGTGGTGTGGTCACGATCGTGGTGAACCCGGGTGACAAGCTCTCTGCCGGTGGTGCGATCGGTTCGATCGAGGCGATGAAGATGGAGGCGGCGATCACCGCACCGGCCGGCGGCATCGTCAAACGTGTTGCCATCACATCGGTCTCGCAGGTCGAGGGAAGCGACTTGCTGGTCGAGCTGGAATAGCAATTGTGCAGCGACAAGTCCGCCGGCACCCTGATGGGCGCCGGCGGACTTGTTTGTCTATCGCCGTGCGGGCTCTGTCACGTACTCCGTCAGATCGGCGCGGCGGGTCATCGTCCAGTAGTCGATGATTCGCCAGGGCAGTACCGCCACCACCCGGCCGTCGGCGTTGCGGTACCAGTTGCTCATGCCGGGGTGGGTCCACACCATCGACGCATGTGCGTCGTCGACGGCCTTGTTGTAGGTGTCGTGGACGTCCTGGCGGGGTTCGATGGCACCGAGATCGTCATCGACCATCTGGGTCAGCGCATCCATGATGTACCGGATCTGGCATTCGAGCATGGTGATGAAACTGCCGCCGTGGCCCAGGGCCGTGTTCGGTCCGGTCATGATGAACAGGTTGGGGAAGTCGGGAACGGTGACGCCGAGGTATGCGCGGGCGTCGTGCTCGCCCCACACCTCGCGGGTGGTGGCACCGGACCGGCCCACCACATCCATCGGGTAGAGCAGGCGGTCGGTGTGGAATCCGGTGGCCATGATGATCACGTCGAACTCATGGTGCGTGCCCGAGGCGTCCTCGAGCCCGGTCTCGGTGATCTCCGCGACGCCCTCGGTGATGAGTTGTACCCCTGGGCGTTTGAGCATCCGATACCAGCCGTTGTCGAGCAGCATCCGCTTCCCGAAGGGCGGGTAGTCCGGCAGGCACTTCTCGACGAGGTCGGGGCGACCTTCGAGTTCGTCGGTGAGATAACGCGTGTAGAACGCGCGGTGTCCGTGGTTGGTCTTGTTGATCGAGAGCTTGGACTCTGTCCACTCCGGGTCGACGGTCAGGGTCGGATGGACCTTGTCGTTGAAGATCCACGACAACCTCACGCGGTACCACTCGTGGTAGTACGGCACATGATCCATCAGCCAATGAACGTCGTCGCCGACCTGCGAGAAATAGACGTCATTGGGTGCGATCCACTGCGGTGAACGCTGGAAGATCGTCAGTGAGGCAACCGAACCGGCGATGGCGGGCCCGATCTGCATGGCACTGGCACCGGCCCCGACAATGGCAACGCGCTTGTCACGCAAGTCGATTCCCGGCGGCCACTGTGCTGAGTGGAAGAGTTCCCCGGCAAAGGAGTCGAGTCCGGGCAGCGGTGGGATCTTCGGGCGGTTGAGCAGGCCGACCGCGCTGATGACGGCGTTGGACGAGAACGTCACCACGTTCTGGTGATCGTCCCGGGCGGTGATGTCCCACCGCTGCGCGGCCTCGTCGTAGACCACGCTGCTGACCTCGGTGCCGAACCGGATGTTGGTCCGCAGGTCGTAGGTATCGGCGAAGTCTTCGAGGTACTGCTGGACCTCATCGCGCTTACCGAAGTGCGTCGACCACGGGTGACGGAAGAACGAGTACGAGTACAGGTAACTGGGTGTGTCCACCCCGGCGCCGGGATAGGTGTTCTCCCACCACGACCCGCCGACGTTGTCGTTCTTCTCGAGCACCACGTGGTTGATACCGGCCTTGCTCAGCCGTACCGAGGCAAGCATTCCGGCGATACCGGAGCCGATCACGACAACGGAGAAGTCTGTGGGAACCGCGCGGGTCGGATGCGGTTCGGGTGTGTCGTCGAATCCCAGCACCTCGGCCATCATCGGGCCGAACTCGTGGGGTACCGACTCACCCATGGTGAACTCCATGACCTCCATGAGTTCACGGGTGTCGAGGACGGGCAGTGCCGGCTCTCGGCCACCTGCCCACGCGGTCACCGCCTCGACTGCCGCGTCCCGGATCTCGGCTTGGACGCTGTCGGGCAATCCGCCGGTGGCGTTGTCGTCCATGCCGCGGCTTCGGGTCGGCCGGTAGGGCGCGGAAAGCCGGCGCCGGTCGCCGGTCAGTTGGTAGAGGACCGCGAGGAGGGTGGGGATGTTCGCCGACTGGACTGCTTGACCCAGCCGGGCGAGGTCGATCCCGCTCGCGGGTGCGGTTGGCTGAAGGTTCACGACACAAGACTAACCATGGGTAGTCCAGGAAATGCAAGAGCGCCGGTCATATCTGCGACTTTGGGGTCGACCGGGTAACAAGACTTGACAGAAGGGCGGTTCGCTGGCGATGCTGTGACTGCAATCACGCTAACAGCGGTAAGTAGTAGCTGGTCAGCAATCCGGGGTGGCCGCCAGGCCGCATGCCGGGGCTGATCCCGTAACAAGGAGATCTTGATGGAACTTTCCGAGGCGATGCGCACCACCGGAACCTGTCGGCATTACTCGGACGCGCCGGTTCCGGACAAGGTCCTCTACGACCCATTCGAGGTTGCCCGCTTTGGTCCCCAGGGTGGCAATCGGCAGCCGGTCCGTTGGATCGTGGTGCGCGATGACGCGAAGAAGAAGGCACTGGCCGACCTGTACCTCCCGTACTGGGAGGCCTATTACAGCGCGATCAGCGACGGTTCCCGGGACGTCGGTGCGGTACCCAAGACGATCCGCAGTGCCAACGAGTTCGCGCACAACCTCGCGACGGTGCCTGCGCTCATCGTGGTCTGCGCCGAGATCGACGGACTCCATCCCACCGACGCCGAGTTGGATCGCATCAGCGTGGTCGGCGGAGCGTCCATCTATCCGACAGTGCAGAACCTGTGCCTGGCGTTGCGCGACCAGGGCGTCGGCAGTGCGGTGACCACCTTGCTGTGTCACGAGGAACCCGCAGTCCGTGAACTGCTGTCGATCCCGGACGGCTTCATCACCGCTGCCCACATCGCCGTCGGCTATCCCAGCGGCAAGTTCCCGACCAAGCTCACCCGCAGCCGCGTCGAGGACATCGTCTCGATCGACTCCTTCGACACGCCGCTGTTCGTGTAGTCGATCCGGTTTACTTCCCCCGCACTGCTGTGCCCATCGCGCTGCTGTGGCGCATCGGCTTCGCCAGATCATGGAGTAATGAAAAGCAATGTCTTTGAACACGATTGCCTCGAGTCCGCTCGGTCGGGCCACCCTTGGTGACCAGCTACGCCGCCATGCCCGGACCCAGGGCGGCAAGCCGGCATTCATCAGCTACGACGTCGCCGGTGATCGTCATGTCTGCACCTATGCCGAACTCAACGAACGAGCGAACCGCTGTGCCGACATGTTGCGCGGCATGGGCGTCGGCCGGGGCGATCGCATTGCCGTGATCGCACGCAACCACGTCGACACCGTGGTCGCGTATTACGGCGCACTCAAGATCGGGGCCTCGTATTCCGGTATCAACGTGATGTTCGGTACGGCTGAAGTCTCGCAGCAGCTTTCACACCTCGAGCCGTCGGTGGTCCTGGCCGGTGCCGAGTTCACACCCGTTGTCGATGAGGTGAGGGACACTGCACCGGTCGGTCACCGCGTGGTGTTCGGCGAAACCGCGGTGGCGGGATGGAAGTCGTTCGACGAGTTGCTGATGGCGGCCTCGTCGGATGAACCCGACTGCGAGGTCGATGAACACGACCTGGCGATGATCGTCTACACCAGTGGCACCGAGGCCGCGCCCAAGGGCGTCATGATCACGCACCGCAACTACCTGATCTCGACCGGTCCGGCCTGGAGCTGGGGGCTGCGGACCCAACCGGACGACATCTGGCTGTATGTCATGCCATTTCACACGATCGCCGGCATCGGATCGATGACCACATTGACGATGATGGGCGCCACCCTGGTTCTGCCCGCGACCACCGAGGCGGGCGCATCGCTGTCGATGATCCGGGACGAGAAGATCACTGTTCTGGCACAGACACCCACGTTCTACATCGGCCTGTCCGGGCATGCCGATTTCGGGCCGGACTCCGTGCGTACGGTACAGCGCTGCATGACTTATGGAGGTCAGGTGTCGCCGCATGCCATCGCGTCGTGGGCGGATGCCGCGCCGGGCATCACCTGGGGCACGTATTGGGGGCAGTCCGAGCTCTCCCAACTGGGCAGCGTGGGCTGGTTCCACACACTCGATGACATCCCGGACGGCGACCCCACGTGGATCGGAAAGCCGGTTGCGCATCTGGAGGTCGAAGTCATCGACGCCGAGGGGAACCCGGCGGAATCCGGTGAACTGATCTGTCGTTCGCCGTCGGTGATGTCGGGATACTTCAAGGACCCCGAAAGGACCGCGCAGGTCATCCGGGACGGATGGGTACACACCGGTGACATCGTTCGACGCGATGGCGACGGCAACCTGTTCTTTCTCGATCGCAGCAAGGACATGATAAAAACCGGTGGCATGAACGTTTCTTCCCAAGAAGTCGAGCGAGCCCTGCAGAGCCACCCCGACATCGTTCGCGCCGCGGTGGTCGGCCTGCCCGACGACTACTGGTCGGAGGTCGTCACCGGCTTCGTGATCCTGCGCGAATCGGCCACATTCGACGCGGATTCGCTCATGACGCACTGCAAGCAATCGATCGCAAGCTACAAGACGCCCAAGAAGATTCATGCTCTGACCGAGCTGCCGGTGGACCCGCAGGGCAAGGTGCTCAAGCGTGAGCTCCGCCGTCTCTACGCCGAGGCGAGCTCACGGTGACGGCAGAGCAGGCTCCCGCCACGAACCAGCGAGGTGCGGCGCGCCGCGCCGAGATCGTCTCGGCCGCAGCAGATTTCTTTGCCAGGCAGGGCTATCACACCGTCGGTATGCGGGAAATCGCCGAAGCGGTGGGTATCCGGGGTGCGAGCCTGTACAACCACTTCTCGAGCAAAGAGGAGATCATGTACGCGATCGCGCTCCGCATGACCCGTGATCTCCAGGAGCTGCACATGCCACTTCTGGACGCCGCCGGAACTCCGAAGGAGCGGCTGTCGAACCTGATGCACGCGCACATCCGGAGTCTGGCCGAGCATCAGACCGAGCATCTGGTGAGTCTGCGTGAGCAGACAGCATTGACACCCGAACACCTCGCGGAGATCACCGATATCCGGAAGTACTACCAGCGGCGGGTACGCGACGTGATCGCCGCCGGCGTCGCTGCCGGCGAGTTCCATACTGCCAATCCCCATCAGGCGGCGGTGGCGATCCTGGACATGATGAACGGCATCAGCTGGTGGTTGCACGAGGGTCAGGACGTCGCCGCACTGGCCGATACGTACACCTCGTATGCGGTCGACGGAGTGCTGCAGACCGGCGCCGCCGGACGGAGTGACCGATGACGGGCCCGTTGACGGGTATCCGCGTGGTCGAGATGGCCGGCATCGGTCCGGTGCCTCACGCGGCGATGATCCTGGCCGACCTGGGCGCCGACGTGGTTCGCGTCGATCGGCAAACCAAGGCAGCGGCGGCAGATGGTGTTGCCGATGCGGATCGCGCAATGTGGCGCGGCCGTGCGCTGGTCACCGCCGACCTCAAGGATGAGACCGATCGGGAACACGTACTGGATCTGATCACGTCTGCGGACGTGTTGCTCGAAGGATTCCGGCCCGGGGCCATGGAACGGCTGGGCCTGGGCCCCGACATCTGTCACCAGCGCAATCCGCAGCTGGTGTACGGCCGGATGACGGGTTGGGGCCAGAGCGGGCCGCTGTCCCAGCGGGCGGGCCACGACATCAACTATCTGGCGCTGACGGGCGTCCTGGGTGCGATGGGGCCTGCCGACGGACCGCCGGTGCCGCCGTTGAGCATGGTCGCCGACTTCGGCGGTGGATCGATGCTGCTGGTTCTCGGAGTCCTCAGTGCGCTGTGGAGTCGCGACAGCGACCGGGCAGGGGTGGGTGGACGCGGGCAGGTCGTCGACGCATCGATGGCAGACGGCGCGAACCTGTTGTCGCAGTTGCTCTGGTCATGGCGGGCCGCCGGCCGGTGGTCCGACGATCGGGGCACCAACCTGCTGGACGGGTCGGCGCCGTTCTACCGGACCTACGAGTGCGCGGACGGTCGGCACGTGGCGGTCGGATCGATTGAGCCGCCGTTCTATTCGCAGCTGGTCAACGGACTCGGACTCGTCGAATCCGATCTGCCGGATCGATGGGACAAGGAACAGTGGCCGACGCTGACCAAGGTGTTCGCCGACGTGTTCGCCACGCGTCCCCGCGATGGCTGGGCAGTGGTCTTTGCCGACACAGATGCTTGCGTGACACCTGTTCTCGCGTTCGGTGAGGTCGCTTCGCACCCGCAGATGGCTGATCGGGGGGCCATCGTCGAGATCGACGGTGTGGCCCAACCTGCCCCGGCGCCACGCTTTTCGCACACTCCCGTTCCGGTTCCGGTGGCTCCCACCGAACTGTCACTGGAGGAGTCGGTCCGGAACTGGGCTCCACGCTGAGGTGGCGAGTCTTGACGAACACTCAAGCCGGCGGGAAGTTACCCGCCCGGCTGAGCTGTCCGGGTACGTCCTTCGAGAGCTGTTTGCCGAGCCATACGGCTGTCTCGGCCAGTGATTCGAGCTTGACGCCGGTCGCGACACCCGATCGGTCGAGGGCATAGATGAGGTCTTCCGATGCGATGTTGCCCGTCGCGGCCGGTGCGAACGGGCAACCACCGAAGCCGCCGATGCTGGCGTCGAGCGCTACCGCACCGAGATCGAGTGCGGTCGATGCGTTTGCGTAGCCGGTGTTTCGGGTGTTGTGAAAGTGCCAGCGCAGCGGCACATCCGGTGCGGTGCGGGCAGCTCCGGCGGCCAGTGCGCGGACCTGAGCGGGCACCCCGACACCGATCGTGTCGGCCAGGGCGATCTCATCCGGTCCGGCCTCTGCGACTCGGGCGATCAGCTCGGTGATCCAGGCAGGGTCCACGTTGCCGGAGAAGGGGCAACCGAACGCGGTCGCGATGGTCACAGTCGTACGCACGCCCGCCGCCTTTGCCTCCGTCGCAATCTCACTCCAGGCCGAAATGCCCTCTGCAACAGTGCAACCCTGATTCCTGGTGCTGAATTCGTCGGTCGCGACCACCACCACGTTGACCTCGTCGACGCCGGTGGTGAGCGCGCGATCGAGACCCCGGCGGTTGAGCACCAATCCGATGTACGAGACCCCGTCGACACGTGGGACCTGGGCCATCACTTCTTCGGCGCCGGCCATCTGCGGGACCCGTGCGGGGTTGACGAAGCTGACGGCCTCGACGCGTTTGACTCCGGCCGCGATGCTCCGTGTGATCAGTTCGACTTTTGTGTCAACCGACAACACAGTCTTCTCGTTTTGGAGACCATCGCGGGGACTGACCTCGACCAACTGCACCGTTTCCATCCACCCATAGTGCACGGAACTGCCTTTGTATGCACCCGGCTGATGCGCAACAGCGTCGCCGGGGGCAGGAGGGGAGACAAACGGTCGTAGTCCGCCTAGATTGTGAACAACAATTGAGGGAGGGCTCACGTGACCCGAGCGGTCGACAAGGTGTACGCGCATATCCGGGAAGGCATCTTCGACGGAAGGTATCGTCCTGGTGCGCGGTTGGGCGAGGTCGAGATCGCGGATGTGACCGGGGCCAGCCGGACGCCGGTCAGGGAGGCGCTGCGGCAACTCGAGATGGAGGGCCTGGTCGAGGTTCTGCCGCATCGCGGCGCCCGGGTCTATGACTGGACTGTCGACGATGTCGAGGAGATCTACGACCTGCGGATGGTGCTGGAGGCAATGGCCGCATCCCGGGCCGCCGAGAGGATCGGGACCGAGGACCTGGCGCGGCTGGCCGAGTTGTGCAATCTGATGGACACCGCGCTTGCCGACAAACACGTCGAGTTGGTCGCTCAATACAACGACGAGTTCCATGAGATCGTCCGGATTGCCGCCGCGAGCTCCCGGTTGACCACGATGTTGGGCAACGTCATCCAGGTCGCGCTGGTGATGCGCACGTTCCAGCGTTACGATCCGGACGAATTGAGCCGCAGCTTTGCTCATCACCGCGACCTCGTCGCCGCCCTGCGCGCTCACGATTCGCTGTGGGCCGAATCGGTGATGCGAGCCCACGTTCGAGCAGCCAAAGCTGTTCTGGTGCGAGAACTGTCGGCCGAAGCCGGGTAGCCGCGTCACGCGCCAGAATCGCCTGTCGTACCTGTTAAGTCTCAGGACATCGGTGACAGTTCTGTCTCAGGACATCGGTAACACTTCTGGTGGTGTTGGTGGTGACACTTGCCCCCCGAGTAACCGAGGTCTGGTGCCGACGGATCGACTGGGTTGGTGCCGAGGAATGAACCAATAGATCCCCGATTCGTCTTGTAATCACGCAACGGCCCCCTGATGCACCACGTGGGCGGTGGCCCCATTCTGCCCTGAGCGCGGCCTGAGTCGGAAAACGTTCTACGCCATACGTGCTCGCACCATCACTGAAGGACAGGCGGCAGCGTTGGAACCGCGCTCCCGTCGCCCAAGGACCCGCCCGCACCAGATCGTCGACGCGGTTAAGGAACAGGCACTGGGGGTGCGGGCGGCGTTGGAGTCCTCAGGCCTAGATCGCGGACCGATCAGTGTGCGACAAGATCCGCGCGATGGGATTGGACCAGGTTCCGGCCACGGCATCGCTGGCGCGGATCTTCCGCGAGGCCGGCGTTGCTCGCCTCGAGTCCAAGAAAAGCGCAGGGCTGCGTGGCGGCGGTTTGTCTATCCAGCGCCGAACGCATGCTTGCAACTCGATGCCACCGAATACGTCCTCACGGCGGCCGTTCATGCGTGATCTTTCAATTCATCGGTGGCCAATCCGGCTTCGCATTAGCCTCCCATGTGGCGTGAAGCGAAACCGAGAAGGCCGCCATCGCCACGGAATTGCCCTCAATCCATCACGAGGCGGAAATCTCGGCTCCTCGTTGGCGATGTTCTCATCGAACACACCCAACCCGACCCAGGCGTGAGATACGTCGGCAACGGAAAATCCAGCGGCTTGCAACTCGAAACCCGGTGAACTGTGACCGATGTCCCGACACAATACCTGTCACCAATGTCCCGGCGCGGAACTGTCTCCGATGTCCCTGTGACTTCACAAATTGTCTGTCGTACCCCCGGTCTAGACTCAAATGTATGTTCGAGGGGGAGATCGAAGATGCAGGTGGGGACGATGAAATCGGTCCTGTCGAGTCGCTGGGTGTCAATGAGTTGTTGCGTAACACCGAGCTCGCGATGGTCCAGCAGTCGCGGATGGAGTGGGAACGTTATGCCGCTGCGGCAATGCTGCACCGACATCTCGTTGAGCCGACCGCCGGGACCGAGGCGGAGCTGCGGGCGCTTGATCCGTTCGCGCAGTGTGCGGCGAGATTGTCTGCCGCACAGGGCCTGACGCAGCGGACTGCGGAGTTGCAGATCAACCGTGGGGTGGCGCTGCGCGATCGACTGCCTGCGGTCAATGCGCTGTTGAAAGCCGGGCGCATCGCCGCGCACCATATTCCTGACATCATCGCCCGCACCGAGTTGATCGAGGGCTCAGCCCATATGGCCGATATCGATCGGGGGATCGCCGAGGCGCTGGGTCGGCGGGGGTCGTGGTCGAAGGGCCGGATGCGAGACATGGTCGATGCCATCATCTTCCGCCGGGACCCGGATCTGGTCCGGAAGAACCGGGAGGATGCGAAAAACAATCGTGGGGTGTGGGCCAACAACACCGAACACGGCATGGCGGTTTTGGACGCGCATTCCACGGCCGAGGAATTGACGTTGATCATGGCGCGGCTGGAAAAACTGGCGATGGCCACGTGTAAGGCCGATCCGCGGAAAAAGGCTGATCGGATGGCCGATGCGTTGTTCGCCACCGTGATGGGCCGTGAGTTCCGCTGCGAATGCCCGAACGATCCGAAACATCCCTGCACCGCCGAGATCGTCACCATGCCTGCGAGCCAGGTCGTTTCAGGGGTGGATGTGAAGATCGTGCTGCACGTGATCGCCGACCAAGCCACCCTCGAGGGCACCGCCGACAATCCGGGCTTCATGGACGGACACGGCGTGATTTCCGGCGATCACGTTCGCGACATCGCTGCCCACCCGAAAACCGTGCAGCGACCGATGGGCAACAAACCTGCGCCGGCTCCGGCGCAGCCCGAGCCGGAGACGCCGAAGCCGAAGCGGCCGACCGTGTACATGCGTGGACCGCAGAACCCACCTGCCGAAAACCTTCCCGCCGGCAGCAACGACAACGCGATCGTCGCGGCGCCGTTCCCGCAGGTGATTCCGCTGCCGGCCACCCAACCCGGTGACCAGTACCGGCCGTCAGCTGTGCTCGACAGTTTCCTCCGGATCCGGGATGTGTACTGCATGTGGCCGGGCTGTGAACACAAAGCCTGGGGCGCCGATCTGGACCACACCTGCGAGTACAACCACAAAGACCCCGACGCCGGTGGCTGCACCCATCCATCAGAGATGAAGACACTGTGCCGTTTTCACCATCTGCTCAAGACCTATAGTGACTGGCTCGATGACCAGTACCCCGACCCGAGCACGGGACGGACCCGGCTGATCTTCACCACCCCCGAACGCCGGCACTATCACGGTCCGGGATGGACCGGCGACGATCTCTTTCCGACGTTGAGGTTGATAGCCTTCGACAACCAACGCGGCTCACCAAGCCGGCCACAACCGCCGATAGCACCGCCAAGATCGCAGTCGCGCACCGCTGCCAAACACGCACGCCGGCAACAAGAACGAATCGCCAACCGACGGCAGCGCGAACTGGCAGAGCAACTCAACCGGGAACGCCGCGAAGAACGAGGAAGGAACGAACCGCCACCGACCTACTGATTTCGATCCCGGGGAACGGGCTTGTGATCGACGTGACTAGGCGAGCCAGGTGCGCTGGGGTGTCCAGGACGGGCCGGCGTCAGGTGCGTCGTCGCGGGTGACCGTCGCCTGGATCAGGCCGTAGGGCCGGTCGTCGGCGTTGAACACCTCGTTGTTGTTCTCGAGGCCGAACTTGGAGAGGTCGTAGACAAAATGGTGGATGTTCGGCGCCGACAACTTCACCTCGGCGATGTAGTCGAAGGCCTCCAGAATCCCTTTGCCGATCTGGAACAGTGTCTGCTGCAGGGCCAATGAATGCACCGTGGCGAACTTCTCGATGATGATCTGCCTGATCGCCGGATACACCGCCTCCCAGTCGACGTCGGTGGTGGTGAAGCGCCACTTGGCGACAAGGGAGGTCGACATCACCCGGTCGTTGGTCGGCTCCAGCACGGTGTACTCGTCCTCGAGGAAGTCGTGGAACTCCGAGCCGGTCGACTTGAGGACCACGAGATCCTTCAAACCGCCGATGACCCAGGTCTTTTGATCATCGCCCTTGCCTTCGACGGTGATGTCCGCGGTGCGGACCTCCTGTCCGTTACGGACCCAGGTGTGATCGTGTTCGACACCGTTGACAACTGCCCGCTCCCAGCTGTATTCCTCGACCTCGATCCGCGCGCCGATCACCGGTTCGGTGTTGTCGACGAATCGGTGGGCGAGTGCGAGAGCGTACTTCTCGATGCTCTCGATGCCTTTTTCCTTCGCGTACGCGTAAGCGGTCTGCTTCTGGGTATCGGTGGGCAACACCGTCCGCTGGTCACCGTCGGTGTGGGCGGCCGCGAAATCACCGCGCAGCGAGGTCCCTACGTTGATGTCCTTGATCTCGTGGCGGGGCGAATCCCGATAGATCCGAACAACCCGGTTCTCGGCTTTTCCGTATTGGTTTTCGCCAAGGATGATGCCCATGGGTCTGTGTCACTCACTTTCGGATCAGCTACCCCGATAGGTGGAGTAGGCAAAAGGGCTGAGCAGCAACGGCACATGGTAGTGCCGCGAGGTGTCGGTCACCGCGAAAGCGATCGACACCTCCGGGTAGAAATGCTCAATGTGCCGGGCGGCAAACCATGTTCCGGTGTCGAAGGTCAGTCGGTACGTGCCTGCGACGAGGTCATCGTCGCCGATCGACTGTATCCGGCCATCGGAATCGGTTGTTCCAGACGCTATCTTGACTCCGTCGGATGTGCTGAGTGTGACTTCCACGTCGGCTGCCGGCAGTCCCGTGACCGCGTCGAGCACGTGGGTACTCAAGCTGCTCACCTTGTCACTTCGATCGTCCGCATACTCCAGATCACTCCCAACTCATCGGTGTCGTGATTCTGATCACGAGGTGTACGCATCTTCCTCGGAGGCATATCGCACCGCCGGTTCCAGCATGGCAGTCAGGCGCCGCCGATTGATCTTCGACAGCTCGGTCCGCATCACGCGCCGCTCGGTCTCCGGGCTGTTGCTCATCCGTTCTTTGAGGATTGCCAACAGTTCTCCGGCCGGCCGGCCGTTGGCGAAAACCAGATAGACGTGTCCGAACTTGGCCTCGTACTCGGCATTGCGCTGCCTGAGTTCATCGAGGATCTCCGTGTCCGCGCCCACGACACCGGACTGCTCACTGGCCGAGGAGGCATTGTCAGGTTTGTCGCCGATCCGGGGATGCCCTTCGAGGGCCTCATCGAGGTCGGCTTCGGTGAGTTCGGCCGTGATCATGTCGGCGCGGGCGAACAGCGCCTCTTCATCGGCATAGGGACGCCCGGCAGCCACCCGGAGCGCCCAGATCGTGGACGTACAACATTGGTACAGGGCGTGAATCGCCTGACTCTGCCGCAAACCGTTGAAGCTCTCCAGGCCCCGCCAGTCAACTCGTAGCAAGTTCTGATCCCCTCGTCTCGAAGCCCGTGCGAAGTACCATTCTGCCGCAGACCGACGGCACGAGCGCGGTGATGAGTTCGGTATGCGCGGGACGGTGGTGGTGCGAGGGCGTCATCGTGTGTGATGGGTCGGCGACAGTTCTTGTCGCATCGGCGGACTGATGAGGGGTTGGCGGTGAGTCGCGTGGGAGTCGGTGACGACGAGCGAACCGAGGTGCCGGTAGTGGTCGGTGTGCTGCTGGCGGCCGGTGCGGGAACTCGATACGGGGGACCGAAAATACTTGCCGCAGAAGGGGAATGGCTTCGCTGCGGCGTTCGCGCGCTGGCTGATGGCGGGTGCTCGGAAGTGCTGGTGACCGTGGGTGCTGCCGAGCCAGACCTGCCGGTACCGGCCCGGGAGGTACGGGTGCCGCGATGGCAGGCCGGGCTGAGCGAATCGGTGCGCGCAGGCCTGATTCGGGCCGGTGACCGCAGAGGTTTGACCGGCGTGGTTTTACATGTTGTTGACATCCCGGATGTCACCGCGGGGCAGGTCGCCAGACTGTTGGCGGCGGCAGGTCCGACTCCGGCCTCGCTCGCGCGGGCAACTCACGCCGGGAAGGCCGGACACCCGGTGTACATCGGTGCCGACCACCTCGAGGCCGTGCTCGATTCCCTCTCCGGCGATCGTGGCGCCGGACGGTACCTCGCCACCCGGGACGACGTGATCGACGTCGACTGCGGCGACCTCGGCACCGGCCTGGACCACGACTACCCGGACCACGACCACCCGGACCACGACTACCCGGACCTCTGATTCCAGAAAAACAAAAACCACATGTTCCGGTCCTTCCCGGTTGCGCTGCAACTCGGGGAGATGACCGGAACATGTGGTTTCAGAGAGCCTCAGCCCCGGATGGTGAACCCGAGGGCGCCTTCACCGAAGCGGCGGACCACGACCTTGGCGGCTTCGAGCGGTACCTCGAAGCCGTCTCGGGCGAATCCGGTCAGCGTCGCGAAGTACGTGTCGCCGGTGGGTTCGAGCGCGACCTCGGCGAGCATCTCGCCGGTGGTCGGCTCGCAGACCGCCCAGGTGAACCGCGTTTCGTCGGCCCAGCCCTTTTCACACGATCGGACGTAGTCGGGGTCGGTGATACCGGCCAGCGCCAACGCCGGCCGGTCCGACACCCGCTCGTCATCGCGGTACGCGCGCAGATACCACGCGCCCGCGTTGATCTCGACCGCTTCGATGGCTGCGGTCCTACTTGAGCTCGAACAGGACGGTGCCCTGCGTGACGGCTGCGCCGGCTTCGATGCTCAGGCCGGTGACGACGCCGTCCTTGTGGGCGGTGACGGGGTTTTCCATCTTCATGGCCTCGAGCACGACGACCAGTTCACCGGCCGCGACTTCCTGACCTTCGACGACAGCCACCTTGACCACGGTGCCCTGCATCGGAGCGGTGACGGAATCACCTGAGGCGGCAGAAGCGCCACCCTTGGCACGGGTACGCGACTTCGGCTTCTTCTTGACCGCGCCGTTGCCACCACCGTTGCCGATGGCCAGATCGCCGGGCAGGGAGACCTCGAGGCGGCGTCCACCGACCTCGACGACAACCGTCTTGCGGGGCTCGGTCTCGTCCTCTTCGATCGGCTGTGCGCCGGCGTAGGGTTCGATCTGGTTGTCCCAGTCGGTTTCGATCCACTTGGTGTAGATGTCGAAGCCCTGGCCGTCGCCGATGAACGCGGGGTTGGACACGATGTGGCGATGGAACGGCAGCACGGTGGCCAGACCCTCTACCTGGAACTCGGCCAGTGCGCGACGTGACCGCTCCAGTGCCTGCTCGCGGTTCTCGCCGGTGACGATCAGCTTGGCCAGCATGGAGTCGAACTGTCCGCCGATGACGTCGCCTTCGACCACACCGGAGTCGACGCGCACGCCGGGGCCGGTCGGCTCCTTGTAGACGCTGATCGGTCCGGGGGCGGGCAGGAAGCCGCGACCGGCGTCCTCACCGTTGATGCGGAACTCGAACGAATGCCCACGCGGTGTGGGATCCTCGGTGAACTCGAGCTTCTCGCCGGCGGCGATCCGGAACTGCTGGCGCACGAGGTCGATGCCCGCGGTCTCCTCGGTGACCGGATGCTCGACCTGCAGGCGGGTGTTGACCTCGAGGAACGAGACCAGTCCGTCGTTGCTGACCAGGAACTCCACGGTGCCGGCGCCGTAGTAGCCGGCCTCCTTGCAGATGGCCTTGGCGGAGGAATGGATGCGTTCGCGCTGCTCGGCGGTCAGGAACGGGGCCGGTGCTTCTTCGACCAGTTTCTGGAAGCGGCGCTGCAGCGAGCAGTCGCGGGTGCCGGCGACGATGACGTTGCCGTGCTGGTCGGCGATGACCTGGGCCTCGACGTGGCGGGCCTTGTCGAGGTAGCGCTCGACGAAGCACTCGCCGCGACCGAAGGCCGAGATGGCCTCACGGGTGGCCGAGTCGAACAGTTCGGGGATCTCTTCGATCGTGTAGGCGACCTTCATGCCACGGCCGCCGCCGCCGAATGCGGCCTTGATGGCCACGGGCACGCCGTGTTCCTCGGCGAAGGCGACGATCTCGTCGGCATTCTTGACCGGATCCTTGGTGCCCGGTGCCATCGGCGCGTCGGCCTTCAACGCGATGTGGCGCGCGGTGACCTTGTCGCCGAGGTCGCGGATGGACTGCGGCGAGGGGCCGATCCAGGTGAGCCCGGCGTCGATGACGGCCTGGGCGAACTCGGCGTTTTCGGAAAGGAATCCGTACCCGGGGTGGATCGCGTCGGCGCCGGACTTGGCAGCGGCGTCGAGGATCTTGTCGAACACGAGGTAGGACTCGGCCGATGTCTGTCCACCGAGGGCGAACGCCTCGTCGGCAAGCTTCACGAAGAGAGCATCCGCATCGGGTTCTGCGTACACCGCGACGCTGGTCAGTCCGGCGTCTTTCGCGGCGCGGATGACGCGGACCGCAATTTCACCGCGGTTGGCGATGAGGACTTTCGTGAGTGCTGTGCTGGCGTGACTTGGCACTGGATCTCCTGTCGGGCGCTGATGTCTGCGCGTTGGTGACACTGTGTTGGATATCGATGTTGGATATCGACGTCTTGTGGTGTGGCGCACTGGTCCATCTGTGGATGGACGACAGCACTCCAGAGGAGTCTAAGCACCTCTTGGATCTGTCTCGACTCCAACCCACGGATCGCTCGTTCGGTCCGCTTTAGCTACTCGTGAGTAACCGAGAAGGCGGTTGTTCGGTCACGTTTCCCTACTCGCGGGTAAGGATCCGAATGTGCTCTGATCACCGATCTGCTTGAGAAAGTCACCGAACCGGGACAGATAACGACCGACCTGGTTATGGGTCCGGCCCTGCGACGGGAACCGGGCCGAGATACGCAGACCAGAGGCCGTCCGGTTGATCCAGATGTACACCTCGTCGCTGGAATAGTTGTGGCTCCGCAGAACTCGTGCCCGACCGGCATCGGCCTCGGCGTGGCCGGGCGCGAAACGCAGATCGATGAACGACACCACGAACTTCGGCTCGGGAAAGTCCGCACCGGCCGCCGGCGACACCTGGCTTTCAGACGGTATCGAGCTCCGCTGCGCTTCGTCTCCTGTACGGGTCGAGCTCCGCTGCGCTTCGTCTCGCTTCACCTCCATGAGGATCTCGCCGACCCGGAGGAACGGGAGATTGGCCGCTTTGCGGACGCGCCGCATCTCCTCGGAGGCCCGCCCGATCAGCTGCCCGAAGTCGGAGACCCCGGACGTGTCGAGTCGGAAGGGGACGGTTGCCACGAACCAGCCCAGCGCGCCGAACCACTGTTGATCGCCGCGGGTATGGCGGGGAATCACACAGCGCAGGACCGGGCCGCCTCCGAGTTCTGCATAGACCGCGGCCAGTGCCGCGAGCACACCGGACATCAACGAGCCACCGGCCGCCGAACACACCGCGGTGAACCGGTTCGTCTGCTCGTCATCGAGCAGGGCGCCGGTCAGTGAGCCCTGCGGCACCAGGTCCGAGAGCGGATGCGTCGCACCGGTCTCATCTGAGCCGTCGGAGTACTCGGGGTCGTCGGCCAATTCGAAGGAAGGCAGCTTGCCGCCGGTGTCACGGAGGAAGTCGGCCCAGACCGCGACGGCTTCGTGATCGACGCCGGCGGCGTCGGCCTCACGCCGCTGATAGGCGCTGAAGTCGACGTAGGAACCCACCACCGGCAACGCATGATCGGTCCGGCGCCGCGCGGCCGAGTAGAGCGCGATCAGTTCGTGCTGCGCCATGATCAGCGAATAGCCGTCGACCAGTGAATGGTCCGCGGCGAACAACAGCGTGAACGACTTCTCCCGGGCAACGGTGGCGAAAATGTAGGCGGGCCACTGCAGCGGTGCGGTGGCCCGGTCGAATGTGCCGGCGAGCTGGTCGAGCAAGGGGGCTGCTTCGGAGTACCAGCCCACCCGGCCCATCTTGAGCTTGACCGTGCCCGGTCCGGTGGTCAGCCGGGACAGGTGGTCGCTCCAGATCACCACATGACTGCGCAGGACCTCGTGCCGGTCGATCCACATCGTCAGGGCGGCGCGGATGGCCGGAATCGAGAGCGGTTCGTCGAACTCGATCGCCAGTCCCAGCCAGGACTCGCGGCCACCTTCCCGGTGGGTCCGGAGCCGATGCTCGAACGCGCCGCGCAGATGGAGTTCATGATTGTGCGAGGTAGGACGCGAATCCTCTGTCCAGTGCACCATTCCGCCCTCGGTGTAAGGGCTCCATTCGACCAGCCCGCCCGGTTCGACGGGCTGGTCCATCATCTGGATGAACTTCATGACCCCATGGAGCGGGCGGGAGGTCTCAGATGTGCCTTGATCCGGGTGAGCATGGCGGACATCCCGCGCAATCGCAGCGGACTGATGGCCGAGTCGAGCCCGAGCCGCGTGTAGAAGTCGACCGGGATCGCGAGGATCTCCTCCGAGCTGGCGCCGTTGAGCCCCTGATACAGGATCGACGCGAAACCGCGGGTGGTCGGTGCCTGCGGCGGCGCGCTGAAGAACAGCCTCACCGAATCCGGGTCGCTGTTGTCGACCGAGAGGAACAGCGGGGACTGGCATTCGGGAACCGGTTCCATCGCCGCCTCGGCGAGGTGCTCGGGCAGTTCGGGAAGCTCGTCAGAGAACTCGAGAAGGAGCTGGATCTTCTCGGAATCCGACAGGGCGGCGAAATCCTCGACGATTTCGTCGAGCGCCGCGGTCATCTCTGGCCGCTTTGGGTGCCCGGTTCGTCGCCGGTCACGATGGGAGCGCGAACGGCGTTGCCCCATTCGGTCCACGATCCGTCGTAATTCCGGACCTTGGTGAATCCGAGTAGATGGGTGAGCACGAACCAGGTGTGCGACGACCGCTCACCGATGCGGCAGTAGACGACCGTGGGGTCGTCGGCGTCGAGGTCTGCGTAGATCTTGTCGAGTTCGGCACGGGACCTGAACCGGCCGTCGGGAGCGGCGGCCTTGGCCCACGGGATCGACACCGCGGTGGGGATGTGACCTCCGCGAAGTGCACCTTCCTGCGGGTACTCGGGCATATGGGTGCGCTCGCCGGTGTACTCCTGCGGCGACCGGACATCGATCAGGGGTTCGGTGCCGATGACTCCGTGGACCTGCGCGGCGAATGCTCGGATGACCGAGTCGTCGCGGGTCACGACCGGGTAATCGGATTCGGGGTAGGCGGGCACATCGAAGGTGATGTCGCGGTCCTCGGCGAACCAGGCGTCGCGGCCGCCGTCGAGCAGTCGGACGTCTTCGTGACCGAAGAGGGTGAACACCCAGAGCGCGTAGGCAGCCCACCAGTTGCTCTTGTCGCCGTAGATGACGACGGTGTCGTCGCGACGAATACCCTTGCTGCGCATCAGTTCTGCGAACTGCTCACCAGAAATGTAGTCGCGGATCACGGGGTCGTTGAGATGAAGGTGCCAATCGACCTTCTGTGCGGTCGGGATGTGCCCGATGTCGAACAGCAACACATCTTCGTCTGACTCGATGATCTTCAGGCCATCGGTCCCCAGGTGAGCGCTGAGCCATTCGGTGCTCACCAGGCGCTCCGGGTGTACGTACTCGGCGAAGCCGGGGTTGTTGTCGGTCTCGACGGTCACGGGATTACTCCAAATCGACTCAAGCATGGGTGGCTGGTTTACCCCATGAGACTAGTGCCCGCAGCGCGCGCTGGTTGCAGGGAGTTTGATGTCGGTCAGGAATCGGCCGAGTTCGTCGAGGAATTCGCCGATCACCGCCTGCGCGGCCGGTGTTCCGGGATAGCGCGTGCGCAACGAGAGCCCCCGGTCGGTGCGGGAGATCCAGAACTGTGCGTCGTCGGCCGTGGTGACGTTGGAGATGTGCTGCGCACTGATCTCCTCGTGCGCGGCCGAACCGGGCAGCGGGCGGTAGTCGACAAACGACACCATGAAGATGTCGTTGCGTTGCGGATTCAGACCGCCCATCGCGGCGAGGACGTGGGGCACCGGGACCTCACCGAGGCTGACCGCGGTACGCAGAGCCGGACCCGTCCGCTGAACCGATTCGACGAAGTCGTCGGTGGCGACCACCGTCAGTGGGGCGTTGGTGGTGAACCATCCGACGGCACCACGCCACTGTTCGGAGCGGCGGGTGTGCAGTGGGAAGAGTAGCGACATCTGCGGGCCGCCCCCGAGTCCGCGGATGCACCGCGCCATCGCCGCCAGGACGCCGGCGAACACCGTTGCGCCGTTGCGACGGCAGAACGCCTCGAACTCGGCGGTCGCCTCGGCGTCGAGCAGTTCGCGGAGGTCCACTGCCTGCGGCGCCACCTGCCCCTTCGGCAGGCCGAGGTCGAGGGGGAAGCCAGGCGGGGTGTTGTCGTGTTCGTCGAAGAACTTCAGCCAGGCGCGCATTCGCGGATCGCGGGGGCCGATGATGGCCGCTTCCGACTCGGCGGCGCAAAAATCGACGTAACTGCCGGCCATCGGCAAGGAGTCCGCTGCCGACCCATCGGGGTCGTCGAGGCAACCCTGATAGAGCTGATGGAGGTCGTCGATGATGATCGACATCGAATAGGCGTCGACGTGGACGTGGTCGAATCCGCAGATGATCGTGGACCGTTCGGTCCGGTCGATCGCCCCGAGCAAGAACGCCGGGTACTCGAAGGGATGGCAGGCGGTGTCGAGTGCATCGCGTAGTAATGCCTGCAATTCCTCGGATGTCGAGGTCGTCACCGTCGGAGTCGGCCGCAGGATCAGTCGCGCCGGGTCGTGGACCTCACGATCGATGTGATCATCACGACGGACGAAGGCGCTGTGCAACGTGCCGTGTCTGCTGATCAGCAGTCGGTAGGCGTGCTCGAGTGCGGCCGGGTCGATCGGTCCTTCCACATCGAAAGCCGCTGCCAGCCATACGCTTCCGTCTTCGACGGTGCTCAGATGGAACTGCTGGTTGAACGAGAGGGGTACCGGGGATCTGATCGCCGCGCTGTGTGTGGAGACCACCGTCCACCGCATCAACCCGCCGGGTGCGGGGGAGTAGTGGTCAATCGTGGTGACGTGCAAGCGTGGACTCCTCTGGGCAGCGTTCGGGTACAGCGTAGTCCCCGTCGCGGGCCACGCTGTTGATCACGTTCCGCAGGTGCTCGTGATATCGCTTGACCTGGAGTTGGGCGACCGTGGTGTCGGGTGTCTGGCTGCCGAGGTAGAGACGCGAGTCGTCGCGGTTGAACCACATCGACGCATTGGCCGTCCGACCTTCACCGGTGAAGAGGACGCCGCGGTCGTAGGCGGGTCGTCCGGCCCCGGGGAACCAGCGAAAGTCGATGTAGGACAGAAGATTCGGGCTCTTCACGACGTCTTCGGGTGAGGCGCCGGCCGCCAGGAGTGCGCCCAGGACCACGGGGGTCGGCACTGCGGCAAGGCGTTTCGCACGGGCGTAACCTGCCTGAGCGGTCGGCAGGAGGTCGGTGAACGAGCCGGACTCCGAGACGTTGAACGCCACCGGCGCGAAGGCGCAGAACCAGCCCTGGGACAGCGCGAAATCGTCGAGCATGCGGGTGTTCAGGACCGTGATGCCGAAGTAGTCCGCCCGAGAGGCCAATTCGTATTCGGTGATGGCCACCGCGGCGTAGATCCCACTGACCAGCGTGGTGCCGACGCCCTTGCAGACGTTGTCGAACCGCGCGATACCTTCCGAATCGAGCAGGTCGAGTTCGATGGGCCGAACCTGGGCCGTCTCGCCCGGATCGAGTCCGAGATCGAGGGGGAACCCCGGCATCCTCCGGTCATGCGCGGCGAAGATCTCGAGCCACTCCACCACCTCCGGCGAATCGGCGGTGAACGACTGTGCTGCTTCGGCTTCCATCCGCGTATAGTCGAGAAAACTCCCGGTCGGCGCAGATACGAATCCGGCTGGTTCGGCCGAACGGATCTCGGCGTCGTACAGCTCGGCGATCTCGGCGAGTGCGAGCGCCATCGATGCGCCGTCGGTCAGGGCGTGGTCGCAGCCGTAGTAGATGGTGAAGCTGCCCGGCCTGCTGATCGCGCCGAACGCGAACCCCGGCCAGTTGGTCGTGGTGGCCTCGGCTCCGAAGCGTCCGTGCAGGTACTCGCGGAACTGCGACTCCTCGCCGAACGAGCCTGCCACACTGACGTCGAAGTCGATCGCGGCCGGGTCGACAATGTAGCGGGTCACCTCGATCCCGTTGGTACCGAAGTAGGTTCGCAGCCCGTCGTGCCGGCGGACGAAGGCGCACAGTGCCCTGGTCATCGCGGCCTGATCGAGATCACCGTCGATCTCGGTGCCCGAGCCCAGGTATGCCTTGTGATCATCACCGGCACGGGCAACAGCGTGAGCGGCGCGGACGTGGTTCTCCTGCAGAAATGACACCGGACCCGCATCCGCCGGTGCCTGACCGGCGAGCCTGGCTGCGTCCCCGGTCGGATGCCATTCGAGCAGGGTGCCCCCGGCGGGTGTCCACCAGTCCATCGCAGTGATGATCACAGCTTCTAGCTCCTGTCCATGCCGGGAACTTGTCTCGCGTTCCGAGTGTCCGCGCAATCGGTCGGGTACCCCGCAACGCTTCGCGCCACACCGGACAGGAGGGAGGAACCGGCGAACCCGTTGCGGGCGGTGACCCGGTTCGAGCCGTCGAAAGTGCAAGGCGGCGTTCACTGCATCGACGGAGATCAAACGGCAGGCGGGCCACTGGGGGATACGGGGCTGCTGCACGAGCCGATCGGCAGAGGATCGACCACCTGGGGGACTGCACCACCGGTTTCTGGTGAACGGGGGCAGGTGGTTATATGTTCGGCCCGGACCACAGGTCGGTGACACTGACGCCCACCCGATCGAGCAGGGTGCGCACCAGTGGCAGGCTGATCCCGATCACCGAGGACGGGTCGCCGTCGATGCCGTCGATGAACCAGCCACCGAGACCGTCGAGGGTGAATGCCCCGGCGACCTGCAGTGGCTCACCGGTGGCGACGTACGCGTCGATCTGGGCATCGGTGGGGGAACCGAAGCGAATGGTGGTTGTGACGCTGCCGGTTTCGGTGGAGGCGATCTCACCGTCGACCAGCCGCAGCAGACAATGTCCGGTGATCAACTGGGCCACGGTGCCGCGCATGTCGGCCCACTGGGCGCGAGCGACCTGCGCGGAATGTGGTTTGCCGCTGAGCGCCCCATCGCGGAGCAACATGGAATCGCAACCGATGAGAACAGAATCCGCAGTCAGATCGGTGTCGAGGCGGCCGACCACGTCGAGCGCCTTGGCGCGGGCCAGCATCGTCACGATCGCCGAGGGCGAGGACGCGTTGCCCGCTTTTGCGAGCAGCGCGTCCTCATCGACCTCGGAGACCGACACCACCGGGCTGATCCCGGCGGCGTCGAGAATCTTACGACGCGCGGGTGACGCCGATGCCAGGACGAACCGGGTCATCGGCGGTCACCGCGCGTCATGGGAGATCAGTAGTCCCAGCGCAGGTTCGGGAAAGCGCTGGGCGCCAACCCACCGGCCGGCCGAAGCCGGTCGGTGTGGGATCCCCAGAGATTGCGGGGGCCGGGGTCGGCAGGCTCGCCCGATCCGCTTGCCGCGGCGAGCACGCCGACCAGGGCGGCGACCTCGACGTCGGTCGGGTTGCCCTTGACCACGGTGAGGAATGGTGCTGCGGGAGCGGCGGTCTCGTCGCCCGCTGGTGTGGTGTGTTCGCTCATAGGGGGATGTTTCCGTGCTTCTTCGGCGGCATGTTCACCATCTTGCGCTCGAGGAGCTTGAGCGCGGTGGCGATCTGGCCGCGGGTGTGCGACGGCGGGATCACCGCGTCGACGTATCCGCGCTCGGCGGCGACGTACGGATTGACGAGGGTGTCCTCGTACTCCTGCTGGAGCTGCAGGCGCAGCGCATCGACGTCCTCGCCGTTGGCGGCGGCATCCTTGAGCTTGCCGCGGTAGACGAAGCCCACCGCGCCCGAAGCGCCCATGACAGCGATCTGCGCGGTCGGCCACGCCAGGTTCACGTCGGCACCCATGTGCTTGGAGCCCATGACGTCGTACGCGCCGCCGTAAGCCTTACGGGTGATGACGGTGATCTTGCCGACCGTGGCCTCGCCGTAGGCGTAGAGGAGCTTGGCGCCGCGACGGATGATGCCGTTGTATTCCTGTTCGGTTCCGGGCAGGAAGCCCGGGACGTCGACCAGGGTGATGATCGGAACGTTGAACGCGTCGCAGGTGCGCACGAACCGAGCGGCCTTCTCGGAGGCGTCGATGTCGAGGCAACCGGCGAACTGGGTCGGCTGGTTGGCGACGATGCCGACGCTGCGTCCGTCGACGCGACCGAACCCGACGATGATGTTCATCGCGCGCTCGGCCTGCACCTCGAGGAATTCGTCGTCGTCGAGGATGCGGCGGATGACCTCGTGCATGTCGTACGGCTGGTTCGGGGAGTCCGGGATGAGGGTGTCGAGCTCGAGATCCTCATCGGTCAGGGTGTCCTCGATCGAACCGGCGGCAGGCGCGGCGACCGGCAGGCGGGGGGCTTCGCCGCGGTTGTTGCTGGGCAGGTAGCCCAACAGTTCCTTGACGTAATCCAGGGCGTCCTCTTCGTCGGTGCCGACGTAGTGCGCCACACCGGATTTCGCCATGTGGGTGTGGGCGCCACCGAGGTCTTCCATCGTGACGTCCTCACCGGTGACGGTCTTGATCACGTCGGGACCGGTGACGAACATCTGGCTGGTCTTGTCGACCATCACGACGAAGTCGGTGAGTGCGGGGGAGTACACGTGTCCGCCGGCCGCGGCACCCATGATCAGCGAGATCTGGGGGATGACGCCGGAGGCGCGCACGTTGCGGTGGAAGATCTCGCCGTACAGACCCAGGGAGACAACGCCTTCCTGGATGCGCGCGCCGGCGCCTTCGTTGATGCCGACCAGCGGGCGGCCGGTCTTGATCGCCAGGTCCATCACCTTGACGATCTTCTCGCCGTAGACCTCGCCGAGGCTGCCGCCGAAGACGGTGACGTCCTGGCTGAAGATGCAGACCTCGCGGCCGTCGATGGTGCCGTAGCCGGTGACCACGCCGTCGCCGACCGGACGGCGATCACCCAGTCCGAAGTTGGTGCTGCGGTGGCGTGCCAGGGCATCGAGTTCGACAAACGAACCGTCATCGAGAAGGTGCGTGATGCGCTCACGTGCAGTGAGCTTGCCCTTCTCGTGGGTTTTCTCAACTGCTGCCTCGCCGACCGGGTGCTTTGCCTCGGCCAGGCGATTGTGCAGGTCAGTGAGCTTTCCGGCAGTTGTGTGGATGTCCGGCGCCGCTTGCGCGTCCTGGGGGGAACTCGTCATGGCCTTGATGCTATCCACACTGTGTGAAGGGGGTGCGCGCCGGGCTAACCTGAGGGTTGACTCACATTTGAGGTGGTACCGCAGAACACAGATGTTTCGGCGTGGTCGAAACGCCGGGTGAGCGCCGGGTATCGCCTGGCGGAGCACCCTTACGCTGATGGCATGAACCAGGCAGTCCGACGTGACCCGATCGATGAACCAGCTCTCCGAGAGGCGGTGGCCGGGACCCGATGGAGTTCTGTGAGCGTGGTCGAGGAGACCGGTTCGACCAATGCGGATCTGGTGGCACTGGCCGCAACGTCGGACTGTGCCGGGTCGGTGATTGTCGCCGAACACCAGAGTGCGGGTCGCGGTCGCCACACCCGGCAGTGGGTGAGCCCGCCACGCTCACAGGTGGCGATGTCGGTGGCGGTGGCCGCCGATGGCCGCAACGCTCCGGCCGCGCTCGGCTGGTTGCCGCTGCTGGCCGGTCTCGCCGTGGTCGAGGGCATCGGGGCGGTCACCGACCTCGAACCGGTGCTCAAATGGCCCAACGACGTCCTGCTGCCCGCACCCGGCGGCACCACCGAGGGCATCGGCGGACGGAAGGTGTGCGGCATCCTCGCCGAACTGACCCGCGGGCCGTCCGGCGCGGTGGCGATCGTCGGGATGGGGATCAACGTCAGCCTCACCGAGGCCGAACTCCCGGTCCCCACGGCGATCTCGCTCGATCTCGCGGGCGCCGATGTGAACAGAGCGGATCTTGCCGCGGCCGTGCTCATCGCCCTGGATCGCCGGTTGCGCCAGTGGCCGGACGACATCGACGGACTCCGGCAGGACTATCGCGAGCGCTGTGCCACGCTCGGTCACCACGTGCGGGTGGAATTGCCGCTGGACAGACAACTCGAGGGGGTGGCGGTCGAGATCGACACCACCGGGCGGGTCGTCGTGCAGGATGCGGACGGAGACCGGGTCGCGGTCTCGGCCGGCGACGTGACCCACCTGCGCATCACCGACTGACCCCCCGGTCCCGCGAGCTCGTGGCGAGCTCGCGGGAGGGGCGATCAGATCAGGGGCGTTCCATGCTCTTGGTGCCCATCGCGGGGATCAGGAACATGATCGGCAGCCCGATCACGGCGTGGACGATCGCGGTCGAGATGCCGGTGGTCCATTCGCGCGAGAGCAGCAGCGGGATCAGGATCGCCGCGACGACGAGCAGGCCAACGATCCACTTGAAGAAGTCGTTGGGCGCCGGCGTCGCGAGCTGCAGGACGTACCAGAGCGCGCCCGCGAAGAGCGCGCAGAGGAATGCCACGACGGCGAACCAGTATTCGTCGTTGGCCATCGGATTCCAGACACCGAGCGCGCCGGTTTCGTTCACCCGCGTGATGATGAGCCGGATGATCCAGGCGACGAGCCAGGCCGCGAGGCCGGTGACCACGGCGGTGGCCAGGACGCCACCGACGAACATCGTCGGATTGACCTGTGGCCGATTGGGTTTCGGACGCCGCTTCGGCGCTGCCGGCCGCGCCACCGGCGCCTGATCGTCCCGGTATTGCTCGGCGGGATACTGCTCGTAGGGTTGCTGGTAGCCCTGTTCGGGGTACGCCTGGCTGTATGCCTGCGGATCGGGGTCCTGTCCGTGGTCGTAACGCCGGGTGCGTGGGTTGTTGGGGTCATTCGGGTACATCGGGCACCTCCCTGCAGGTGAGTCTACTGATCACCGACACCTGCGGTGTTCAATGATGAGGCGACAACCGTAACCCCTTCCAGAGCTCGCACCTCGCGTCAGGTGTGGCCGGCGGGTGGTTTGATTGCGGCACGTCCAGATGTGGCGCACCGGCGCGTCGGCTTACATGCGTATCGAGAGGGAAGGCCTGTTGATGGGGTATCCGGAGAGCATCCTGGCGCAGGGTGAGCGCGTCGTCCTGCACCATCACCCGCATTGGAAATGCCTGCTGATGCCGACCGTGGTGTTCGTTCTGGGCACGGCCCTGGCGGGTGTGGCGGGCGGATACCTGTCGACCTCGGATGTCAGCTCGTCCACGAAGACGGTCCTGGGCATCATCCTCGCGGTGGCGTGGCTCGCGGTGGTGCTCTGGTTCTTCGTCCGTCCGTTCATCAGCTGGCGGACCACACACTTCGTGCTCACCGACCGTCGCGTGACCTACCGCAACGGCATCCTGACCCGATCCGGGATCGACATCCCGGTTCAGCGCATCAACTCCGTCGAGTTCCGGCACGGCATCATCGACCGGATCTTGCGGACCGGGACGCTGATCATCGAGTCGGCCTCCGAGGATCCGCTCGAGTTCACCGACATCCCGCAGGTCGAGCGCGTCCATTCCCTGCTCTATCACGAGGTCTTCGACACCGCCGACGGCGACGACTTCCGTGGGCGCCGGTGAGTGTCGTCGCCGACTTTTCGGGCACGGACATGAGCGTTGACGGCCCATCCGGGCGCGGTGGGCCTAAGTTGATCAGGTGACCGACGTTCTGCTCGCCGAAGACGATGAAGCGATATCCGCGCCGCTGGCGCGTGCGCTGACCCGCGAGGGTTACGGCTGCGAGGTTGTCACCACCGGGACCGACGCACTCGAACGCGCCGCCAGTGGGCGGTTCGAGCTGCTGGTGCTCGACCTCGGCCTACCCGAGATGGATGGTCTCGAGGTGTGCCGCCGCATCCGGCAGACCCGGCCACAACTGGCCGTGCTGATGCTCACCGCCCGCACCGATGAGGTCGACTTCGTCGTCGGTCTCGATGCAGGGGCAGACGACTACGTCGGGAAGCCGTTCCGGCTCGCCGAACTGCTGGCCCGGGTCCGGGCGTTGTTGCGCCGCAAGCACACCGCCGATGTCGTGCTCGAGGCCGGTGACATCCACCTCGACGCCCGCGGACGACGCGTCCAGGTCTCCGGCGTGGACACGACACTGGCCAACCGGGAATTCGACCTGCTGCGCTATCTGATGGAGCGGGCCGGCGAGGTGGTCAGCCGGGAGGAGATCCTGACCGAGGTCTGGGGCACCCCGGATCTGTTGTCGTCCAAGACGCTCGACATGCACATCTCCTGGTTACGGCGAAAGATCGGCGACGACCAGCCCAACCGGCGCAAGCGGATCGTCACCGTCCGCGGTGTCGGCTTCCGCTTCGATCCCGACTAGACCGTGCGCGGTCGCATACTCCGATCGATGATCGGCATGGTCGTGGGCATCGGGTTGCTCCTCGGCGTGCCACTGATGGTCACTGCGTGGTGGTGGGTGGGTGACACCGCGCAACAGGACCTCGACGATCGGCTCAAACGCATCTCCACAGAACTGCTCCTCCAGGAGGGCTCGGACGGCACGATCACCGGGGGTCTGGACCGGGAGAAGTTCCGTCTGCTGATCCCGCCCGAGGGTCGGTTGGTGATCACGTATCCGGTGAGGACGCCGACCGGGACCGAACAACGCGAGGTCGGCATCGGCACCGAGTTCGATGAAGAGCCCGCCACCGAATCGCTCGCCCTGGGCGAGGCCGGGTCATTGACCCTGTCGATCCCGCAGAACCAGGTGCGCAGCAGGCAGTGGGCTGCCGTGGGCGTCGTGTCGCTGGTCGTGACGATGTCGGTGATCGCCGGGATGGTGGTCGCGGCGGTCACCGCCGGGCGCCTGGCCGATCCACTCGAAGACGTCGCGAAGCGGGCGGCGCGGATGGCACAGGGCGACTACGGGACCGAGGGCCGGCACTACGACATCGAGGAGCTCGACCGGATGTCGTCTGCACTCGACGCCGCGAACCGGGAGATCATCACCCGGCTCGAACGCGAGGGCCGGATCGTCGGTGAGGTGTCCCATCAGCTCCGTAGTCGGCTCACCGCGATCCGGTTACGGCTCGAGGAGTTGTCGATCCATCCCGACACCGATGTCGTACATGAAGCGGAAGCGGCTTTGGCACAGGTGGAACGACTGACCAGTGAGCTCGACGAGTTGATCACCGCGGCCCGCGGCGAACAGGTCGCGATGCTCGAACCGGTCGACATCTCGAAGCAGGTCGCTCTGGTGGTATCCGACTTCCAGCAGGCGTTCGCGGTCGAGGGCCGTGAGTTGATCGCGCAGACGAGCGGGCACGCCGAAGCCCGGGCGACCCCCACCCGGTTGCGGGAGGCGCTGGCGGTGCTCGTCGACAACGCACTGCAGCACGGTCAGGGCAGGACCGTCGTCGACACCCAGGAGTTGCCGGGCAGCGGAATGATCCGGATCTCGGTGTCGGATGAGGGGCCGGGCGTGACCGACGAGAGTGCACCGCACGTATTCCAGCGGGGCTATTCGGAGGGAGGCTCGAGTGGCGTCGGACTGTCGCTGGCGAGGTCGCTCATCGAGGCCGACGGCGGCCGGCTCGATCTGCTGTATCGCCGTCCACCGACGTTCGCGATCGTCGTGCCCCGATATGACATCGGGGAGCACGGTACGGATGCATCGCGCAGCCGGGCCGAACCCAGGTGAAACCGGGGAACGTTCAGCTGTGGCCGAGTTCGCGGGGTGTCGGTTCGAGGCCGGGGGTCACCGATTCGGCCGCATCCAGGTCGGATTCGGGGAAGGCGAAGCGGCGCAGTGCCCAGAAGCGGAAGGCCATCTGGATCAGGTTGCCGATGATGTAGCCCAGGACGAAGTCCATGATGACCAGTTTGGTGACGTCCACCGAGCTACGGATGTCGAAGAGGTTGTTGGCGACGAACAGGGGGGCCGCCTGTAACACGACACCGACGCCACTGATCGCGAAGAACAGCATGGCCTCGTGGTGTGTTTCGCGTCCGCCACGATTCTTGAACGCCCACTCGCGGTTCAGGACGTAGCTGACGATCGTGGCCAGTACGCCGGAGATGATCTTGGCGATGACCGGCTTGGTGTCCAGGACGGTCAGGCTCAGCGAATAGAAGATCGCCATGTCGAGGATCATCATCGATCCGCCGATGATCGCGAACTTGATCAGCTCGTGGTGACGCATCGCCAGCGCTCGGATCGGCGCTGGAGTACGGGACAGCAGCCCGTCGATGAATGACACAAGGATGCAGTCTACGAAATAACCACCCGTCGAAACGAATCTCCGAGCGTATGGGCTGCCCGTGTCATCCATCGAGGTCCGAACATGACACGATTGGTAGCCGTGACGAGTGATCGAAACCCAGCCCCCGAATCGATCGTGGCAACGGTTCCGCCGGCGCCCGCCCCGGCATCGGCAGGACGCGGGACCGCGGCGAGCGGAAGCCGGACCGCGGCGGCCTCGGGCATGCCGGTGGTGACCATGATCGGTGGCGGTCAGCTCGCCCGGATGACCCATCAGGCAGCGATCGCGCTCGGACAGCGGCTGCGGGTTCTGGCCGCCTCCGCCGACGAACCCGCCGGTCAGGTGACCCCCGACCTGGTTGTGGGTTCACACACCGACCTCGACGATCTCCGGGCCGCCGCTGCGGGCTCCCATGCGCTGACCTTCGACCACGAAGGTGTACCCGTAGAACTTCTCGAGGTTCTGGTCTCCGAAGGCGTCAAGGTCCTGCCGCCGCCGACGGCGTTGATCTACGCCCAGGACAAACTGAAGATGCGCCGCAAACTGGCCTCGCTCGGCGCGCCGATTCCCGATTACGTCGAATTGGCCGGCCCCGATCTGCAGGCTGCGCTCATCGAATTCGGTGACCGACATCACTGGGAGATCGTCCTCAAGGCGATCCGCGGCGGCTACGACGGGCGGGGTGTCTGGCTGATCGAGAATCGGGAACAGGCGCTCGAGGTCCTGGCGAAGGCACCCGAGGGAACCGCACTGATGGCCGAGCAGAAGGTGGCGCTACGTCGGGAACTGTCCGCGATGGTCGGGCGCTCGCCCTTCGGGCAGGGTGCGGTCTGGCCGGTCGTCGAAACCGTGCAGCGCAAGGGTCAGTGTGCCGTCGTGATCGCGCCGGCACCCTCCTTGGACGCCGACGTCGCGGCACAGGCGCAGCGCCTGGCGTTGTCGCTCGCCGCCGAATTGGGTGTCGTCGGTGTGATGGCGGTGGAGTTGTTCGAGACGCGCGATGGCGACCTGCTGGTGAACGAGCTGGCGATGCGTCCGCACAACAGTGGTCACTGGAGCATGGACGGCGCGGTGACCGGGCAGTTCGAACAGCATCTGCGAGCCGTGCTCGATTACCCGCTCGGTGACACCGGCACCCTCGCGCCGATCACCGTGATGGCGAACATCCTCGGGGCCGAGGAGGCGCCGGAGATGTCCATGGACGAACGGCTGCATCACCTGTTCGCCCGGATTCCGCAGGCCAAGGTGCACCTCTACGGCAAGGGCGAGCGGCCGGACCGCAAGATCGGGCACATCAATGTGCTCGGCGCGGCGTCGGACGACATCGACGACCCGGCCGATGTGGCACGCGTGCGGGAGATCGCCGAACGGGCGGCACACTGGATGTCGACCGGGATCTGGACAGATGGATGGGATGTGCACGGTGAGTGAAACTGCAGGGGCGGCCTCGGGGCCGCGTGTCGGCCTGATCATGGGCAGTGATTCCGACTGGCCGACGATGGAGGCCGCCGCCGAGGCGCTCGCTGAGTTCGGGGTCCGATTCGAGGTCGGCGTCATCTCGGCGCACCGCACACCGCAACGCATGCTCGACTACGCCAGAGATGCTGCCGGTCGCGGCCTTTCGGTGATCATCGCCGGCGCCGGTGGCGCCGCCCACCTGCCCGGCATGGTGGCGTCGGCAACCCCGCTGCCGGTCATCGGTGTGCCGGTGCCGCTCAAGTATCTCGACGGCATGGATTCTCTGCTGTCGATCGTGCAGATGCCCGCCGGGGTACCGGTGGCCACCGTGTCGATCGGTGGGGCGCGCAATGCCGGCCTGCTGGCTGTGCGCATCCTGGCCGCGTCCGATCCGGCTCTGCGGGTCAGGATGGAACGGTTCCAGGCCGATCTGCACGACATGGTCCTGGCGAAAGATCAAGCGTTGCAGGAGAATCTGCTCGGCGGATAGCGCCGAACGACACTCGCCCAAATCAACTCGACCCGGTGATCAAACGTCGACGGAACAGGTCGAGTACGTCGTCGAGCGCCTGCCGCGTGGGTTGGCCGGGCTCGTCGATGAGGTGCTCGGTCAAGGGCGAGTGCGGTGGCATCGGCGACGGCCCGGCCGCACTGTCGTCGAGTTCGATCGCCACGAACGCATCGCCGAGTTCTCTGCGCAGGTATTCGAAGCGTCGTGGGGGACAGATGCGGTCGCCTTTGAATCGGACGCCGAGCACCTGAAGTCCGTTCGCGCATCGCCGCTTGACGGTCTCGAGTTCTTCGGGCGAGATGTCGATGTTGCCGGCCAGTGCGTTGACCGGCCGAAAAGGCAGCGACGGCTGGGCCAGCACGGGTGCCAGCAGCCGGTCGTCGGTGGCCATCGCCAATGCGAATCCGCCGGTGAAACACATGCCGATCGCGCCGACGCCGGGCCCACCGCAACGAGTGTGTTCGTGGGCGGCGAGGGCGCGTAGCCAGGTGACGACAGGTGAGGACTTCCCGGTTGCCAGAGTGGTGAACTCGCTGCTGATGCAGGTCGGGACGAGCGTTGCGGCCATTTTCGCCAGGTCTGCGGGTCCGGAGTTGTTCGGATCCAGCCCATCGATTCCGAAAAGGCTGGGAAGTACTGCGGTGCAGCCGATCTCGGATACCTTGCGAGCGAAGTCGAGCACCTTCGGCGTGATGCCCGGCATTTCGGCGACGATGATGACCGCGGGCCCGCGCCCGCGCCGGTAGATGGTCCTGGTCTCGCCGAAGTGCGTGAAATCGGTCATCTCGAAATCGGAGAGTGCAGCTGCCGGTGAGGTCTGTTCGCTCATCTGATGATCGCCTTTCGACAGCCGGTCCTCGGGTGCGCCCAAGGCTAGCTTTCGGCGCTGCCCGGTGGGGCTCGAACAGACTTCAGTTACCCGGCAGTAACTGAATCTATCGCCGGTATTAGAATTGCGGCGAAGGAAAATCGCACTGGCGCCTACTAGGAGTGTTCTGATGGCCGGCAATCCCGACTTCGATCTGTTCAAGCTCGCTGAAGAGCACGATGAGCTGCGTTCCGCGATCCGGGCGCTTTCGGAAAAGGAGATCGAACCGCACGCGGCGGACGTCGATGAGAAGTCGCGCTTCCCGGAAGAGGCCCTCACCGCGCTGACCGCCTCGGGATTCAACGCCATCCACGTGCCCGAGGAATACGACGGCCAGGGCGGTGACTCGGTCGCGGCATGCATCGTGATCGAAGAGGTCGCCCGGGTGTGCGCATCGTCCTCGCTGATCCCGGCCGTGAACAAGCTCGGCACGATGGGGTTGATCCTCAAGGGCTCCGAGGAGCTCAAGCGGCAGGTCCTGCCGACCCTTGCCAGCGGCGAGGCGATGGCTTCCTACGCGCTCTCCGAGCGTGAAGCGGGTTCCGACGCCGCCTCGATGAAGACCCGCGCCAAGGCGGTCGGCGACGACTGGGTGCTCAACGGATCCAAATGCTGGATCACCAACGGTGGTAAGTCCACCTGGTACACCGTCATGGCCGTCACCGATCCCGACAAGGGCGCCAACGGCATCTCCTCGTTCATCGTCCACAAGGACGACCCCGGCTTCACCGTCGGGCCGCTGGAGAAGAAGCTCGGCATCAAGGGTTCGCCGACCGCCGAGCTGTACTTCGAGAACTGCACCATCCCGGGTGACCGCATCATCGGCGAGCCGGGCACCGGTTTCAAGACCGCGCTCGAGACCCTCGACCACACCCGCCCGACCATCGGTGCACAGGCCGTCGGTATCGCACAGGGCGCGTTGGATCAGGCGATCGCCTACACCAAGGACCGTAAGCAGTTCGGCAAGTCGATCAGCACCTTCCAGGGTGTGGAGTTCATGCTCGCCGACATGGCGATGAAGGTGGAGGCCGCCCGTCTGATGGTCTACACCTCGGCAGCACGCGCCGAGCGTGGCGAGAAGAACCTCGGGTTCATCTCGGCCGCTGCCAAGTGCTTCGCCTCGGATGTGGCCATGGAGGTCACCACCGACGCGGTGCAACTCTTCGGCGGCGCCGGTTACACCCGCGACTTCCCGGTCGAGCGGATGATGCGCGATGCAAAGATCACCCAGATCTACGAAGGCACCAACCAGATCCAGCGCGTCGTGATGTCGCGCGCGCTGCTGCGCTGACGCCCGCGGTTTCGGTGTTCTCTGGTCCACCCGTGGTCTGATGCGACAGACCGCGGGTGGGCACTAGATTGGGCCAGATGAGCACCCAGCGGATACTCGAGCGCTGGCACAGATTTGCCGAGCCGCGGCGTCTCCTGCTCGATACCCTGTTGGCCGGTGCCATCGCACTGTTGACCGTCGTTCCCGAGTTGTGGGAAGAGATGGGCGATCGGGTTCTCTGGCGGATCCTGCTGGGAGCCATCGCCTGTGCGGCGCTGGCGTTCCGCCGAACCAGTCCCGACATCGCCGGTCTGGCGATCGCCGGTGTCTCGTTTGTACATGTCGCGGTTGACCAGAACCTGAGTCCGGCGGTCGGTACGGCCGCGCTGATCGGTCTGTATTCGATGGCCGCCTACGGCTCGGTCCGGGGCACCGGCGCCGCGTTGGTTCTCGGGATATGCGGCGGCGTCGCGGCTTCGGGCCGGTTCTTCTCCGCTGCCAGGGAAACACCGGAATTCGACTACAGCCTGGTCGACGCCGCATTCTTGGCCGCGTTCGCCGCCGGTGTGTGGGCGGTCGGGATGCTGCGCCGGACGCGGATGCGTGAGGTCGCGACATTGCGGGAGCGGGCGCGGCTGCTGGAACTGGAGCGGGCCCAGGAGGCCGAACTCGCCGCGGTCGGTGAACGCACCCGCATCGCGCGCGAGATGCACGACATCATCGCCCACACCCTGACCGTTGTTATCGCCCAGGCAGATGGCGGACGCTATGCGGCCCAGCAGGATCCGGACGTGGCGGTCAAGGTGCTCGCGACGATCGCCGACAACGGCAGGCAGGCGTTGGCGGATATGCGAGCGCTGCTCGGGGTCTTGCGAGATGACGGTCCGCGCGACATCCGTGCGATTCCGGGCATCGCCGATCTCGAGGACCTGGTGGCGACGGTGCGGTCGGGCGGATTGCCGGTCCGGTTCCAGACGATCGGTGAACCCCGCGACGTGTCGGCGGGGTGTGGGCTGACCGCCTACCGGGTCGTCCAGGAATCCCTGACCAACATTCTCAAACACGCCGGCGATGGAGCCCGCGCCGACATCGAATTGCACTGGGGAGATGAGGAATTGACGATCACGGTCACAGACGATGGCCGCGGGCGCGGGGACGCCGTCGTCGACGGTGGGGGCAAAGGCGTGCTGGGGATGCGGGAACGCGCTGAATTGCACGGTGGCTCACTGCAGGTCGGCAACCGCGCGGACGGAGCCGGCCATGAAGTACGCGCGATCCTTCCGTTGGGCGATTCCCGATGACCGAATCGATCCGGGTCGGCCTCGTCGACGATCAGGCGCTGGTACGGGCGGGCTTCGGCATGGTCATCAACTCACAACCCGACATGGCCGTGGTGATGGAGGCCGCAGACGGCGCCCAAACCCTGGCCCGTCTGACCGAATGCGACGCCGATGTCCTGCTCATGGATGTCCAGATGCCCGGGGTCGACGGGATCTCGGCGACCCGGCAGATCCTGGAGTCCGGTGGCCCGGCGCCGAAGGTCCTGATCCTGACCACCTTCGACACCGACGAGTATCTCTTTGCGGCGATCGCCGCCGGAGCCAGCGGCTTCCTGCTCAAGGATGCCCAGCCCGAAGAACTACTCGCGGCGATCCGCACCGTACACGCCGGTGACGCCGTGATCGCGCCCCGATCGACGCGGCGTCTGCTCGAACATGTGGCCGGAACCGTATCCGGGCGATCGGAACCGGCGGCGCAGTGGTCATCACCGCCGGTACCGGCAGACCTGATCGATGCCCTCACCCCGCGCGAAACCGAAGTCCTGCAGGCGATCGCGATCGGCAAGACGAACGGCGAGATCGCAGCCGACTTCCACCTGTCCCTGGCGACGGTGAAAACGCACGTCGGCCGGATCCTCGCGAAGACCGGATCCCGCGACCGGGTTCAGGTGGTGCTGTTCGCGTTCCGCACCGGCATGGTGGGGATCGACGACATTCTCCGGCTGCACGCGTAGTCGCATCAGCCGACATCAGACCCCGGTCTGATGGTCGGTTGACGCACAAATCCGCCTTCGCGCCGATGTCTGCGCACAACTCTCGGCAATACGTTTGTCCGACAGGTCATTTGACCATGCAGCGGACAATGGGAGGTTGGGCAATGTCAGAAGCAGTCGCCGCGCGGGCGATAGGTGTACGCAAGTCGTACGGCCAGGGCGATGCGGTGGTCCACGCACTGCGTGATGTGAGTATCGAGGTGCCGGCCGGCCGGTTCACGGCGATCATGGGGCCATCGGGTTCGGGAAAATCGACTCTCATGCATTGCCTGGCCGGACTCGACACCCCGACCTCGGGAACGGTGCGGATCGGCGAGGTGGATCTGGGGCACAGCGGCGACTCCGAGCGAACGCGGCTGCGGCGCAGGGAACTCGGCTTCGTCTTCCAGGCGTTCAATCTGCTGCCGGCACTGACCGCCCGAGCCAACATCGTCCTGCCACTGACCCTTGATCGGCGCACACCCGATCAGGCCTGGTTCGACGAACTCGTCGACGTGCTCGGCATCGCAGATCGCCTCGACCACAGGCCGAGTGAACTCTCCGGCGGCCAACAGCAACGCGTCGCGATCGCGCGGGCGCTGCTGGGCCGGCCCCGGCTCGTCCTGGCCGATGAGCCCACCGGCAACCTCGACAGCACGTCCGGGGCGCAGGTTCTGTCCCTGCTGCGTGACAGCAGCCGCCACGGCGGACAGACCATCGTCATGGTGACGCACGATCCGGTCGCGGCGAGCTACTGCGATCAGGTCTTGGTGATGGCAGATGGGCGACTGGTCGATCACATCGATTCACCCACTGCGGATTCCGTTCTCGACTCGATGGTTCGGCTTGGTCCGGCAGCAGCGCGGACGGCCGGTGGGTTGTGATGAGGGCGTTTGTTCTGGCGCAGATGCGGATGCACCGGGGCCGGTATGTGGCCTCGGCTCTGGCAGTGGTGTCCTCCGTCGCGTTCGTGGCAGCGACGTTGACGCTGACGGCGAGCGCCACCGCGTCGATGCGGGATTCGGTTGCCGGGCAGTTCTCCGGCGTCGACGCCGCGGTCCTGGTCCCGGGCGAGTTCGCCGAACGCACCACCTCGCAGGTCGCCGCCGTGCCCGGTGTCGCTGCGGTGGCGCTCGACCGGGAGCGTCTGGTCAGTGTGACCAGCGGCGACAAGTCGTACAACCAGGTGAACCTCGGCACGATGGCGCGCGATGAGGGGCTCCGCCGGCAACAACTCTCGGTCGGACTGATGCCCAAGGGGCCGTCGCAGGTGGTGGCCTACGCGGGATCGAATTTCGCGCTCGGACAACGGCTCTATGTCCGGCCCGATGTCGGCGCGGGCGCCGACCGGGTCGCCACCGAGATGACTGTGGTGGGGTTGCTGAGATCCGATGGCGCGGCGGCCGGCCCCACGCAACTCTTCGGGTCCCCGGAAGCGGTGTCGGCGGTCGCTCCCGGACGGGCGGACGAGCGGGCCCAGGATGTGGTCATCCGGATCGCCTTCGACGGATCCGCTGATCCCGTTGTCGTTCTCGGCACCCTCCGGGCACAGGTCGCGCCGGTACCCGGCGCCGAGGTGGTCACCGGAACCGAGGCCGCCGACAGGGTTCTGGCCCGATATACCGGCGAGAACGATCTGTTGGCCACCGTCCTGTTGGGCTTCGCCGCCATCACCGCCCTGGTGGCCTGCCTGGTCATCTCCAATACCTTTGCGGTGCTGGTCTCTTCGCGTACCCGTGAGCTGGCGCTGTTGCGTTGCATCGGTGCCGAGGTGTCGCAGGTGCGTGCTGTGGTGCGGCTGGAGGCCCTGGTCCTGGGCGTGGTCGCCGCGGCAGGCGGTGTGGTGCTCGGCATCGGAGGGGCGGCCGCGGCCACGGCGATCGTCCGGATGACGGGTGCTGCGATACCGCTGACCGACCTGTCGATCCCGCTCGCGGCGACGGTGGTGCCGCTCCTGCTCGGAGTGGTGATGACGCTGGTGGCCGCCTCGGTACCGGTCCGTTCGGCCACCAGGATCCCGCCACTGGCCGCATTCGCCACCGGTGACGAGAGCGCGGCGGGCGGCGGGAGGCCGGTTGTTCGCCTGTGGTGCGCCGGGGTACTCGGGATCGCGGGTGGTTCGACCCTGGTACTCGGACTCGTCCTCGGATCAGGTGTGGTGGCCGGTGTCGGAGGTGCGATGACATTTCTGGCGGTGATGCAGGCCGGCGTCGTGGTGTTCCCGCCGCTGATCCGCAGCGTCGGTCTTGTCGGCGCGCGGGCCCTTCGGCGGACCGCGGCCGGCCCGGTTGCCGAACTCGCGGCCGCGAATGCCGGCAGGTCACCGCGCCGGACAGCGGCCACGGCATCGGCGTTGATCATCGGGATCACGCTGACCACCATGATGGTGACCGGTGCACAGACGGTCCGGTCGAGCGCCACCGCACTCATCTCCGATATGCACCCGGTCGACCTGATCGTCTCCTCGGGTTCGCCACTGTCCGGTGAACTCGTCAACGCGATCAGGAAGACGCCGGGCGTGGCCGGCGCGGTCACGGTGACCCGCACGGACATCATGGTGAACGGCGTCCCGCTGGCGGTGGGCGCCGTGGATCCGGTGCACTTACAACAGGTCATGCGCAGTGACCGGGCCCCGTCCCCGGATGAGATCGCGGTGGAGCCCGAAGACCGGTCGCTCGTGGGTGTCGCGGTGGGGCAGCAGGTTTCGGTGATGGCCGGTGGCCTGAACCGGATGATGACGGTGGTCGACGGCGAGAGCGGTTCCTTCGCGGACCGGGACGTCGTGCGCGCGGCGCCCGTGCCCACCGGACTCGCGATCCGGCTCGACTCGGTCGGCGCCGAGGGGGAACGGGTTGTCACCGCGCTGCGTGATCTGGTCGCGGGCAGCGCGCCGGACGCGACATTTTCCGGTGGTGCCGAGATCGCGCAGCAACTGGACGAGGTCGTCACACTCGTCCTGCGAATCGTGTTGGCACTGTTGGCCGTCGCGGTGGTGGTGGCTCTGATCGGGGTGGGGAACACGATGGCGCTGTCGGTGATCGAGCGTCGACGGGAGAACGCGCTGCTGCGGGTGGTCGGGCTCAGCCGCCGCGGGGTCGCGGCCATGTTGCTGGGGGAGGCCGCGACGATCGCCGCGGTGGCCTCGGCCGTGGGTGTGGCCCTGGGAACCGGATACGGTCTGGCCGGCGCGGCCGCGGTGCTCGGACCCGACCGCTTCGCCGCGCCGGATATGCCCTGGGGCGTACTGGTGGGGATCGTGGTGATCGGTGGGATGGCCGGTCTCCTCGCCGCGGCGCTGCCGGCCCGGCAGGCGCTGCGGGCGGATCCGGCTGCCGCACTGTGACATCTGGGGTGTTCAGGACTTGACATCGAATAGAACGGATGTTCGACTGGTCACATGCGATGGGACGGGCAACTCCTCGACGCCGAACCCGAAGCGGGTGAGGACTCGGCCGCTCCGGCCCTACCGGGACTGGAGCGGGCCGGTCTGGTCAGATCGGTACAGACGCCTGACTTCGACGGTGTGACATTCCACGAAGTCCTCTGCAAGAGCGCACTCAACAAGGTGCCCGAGGCGTCGCAGGCTCCGTTTCGGTGGACCATCAATCCGATGCGAGGATGCCTGCACCAATGCGTGTACTGCTTCGCGCGGGGGACACACGAGTACCTCGATCTCGACGCCGGACGCGACTTCGACACCCAGATCGTGGTGAAGATGAATGTGGCCGCGGTCTTGCGTAAAGAGCTCTCGCGCAGGGGCTGGAAGCGGGAACCGGTGGCACTCGGCACCAACTCCGACCCGTACCACCGGGCTGAAGGACGCTATCGGCTGATGCCGGGGATCATCGGCGCGCTGGCCGATTCCGGGACGCCGATGTCGATCCTCACCAAGGGGACACTGCTGCGGCGCGACCTGCCGCTGTTGTCGCTTGCGGCGCAGAAGGTTCCGGTGTCGATCGGGATCTCGTTGGCGTTGCTCGACGAAGACCTGCGTAAGCAGGTCGAGCCCGGCGCCCCGTCGGCCCGGGCCCGACTGGACCTGATCACCGCAGTCCGTGACGCCGGATTGGATTGCCACGTGATGGCTGCGCCGATCCTGCCGCAGCTGACCGATTCGCGCGGGGCACTCGATGAATTGTTCGGAGCGCTGGCCTCCGCCGGCGCCACCTCGGTGACCGCATTCCCGATGCATCTGCGTGGCCCCACGCGGAACTGGTATCTGACGTGGCTCGGCGAGAACCATCCGGCACTGATGAAGAGCTACCGCCAGATCTACGGGCGCGGGGCCTATCCGGCGCCGGAATACCAGCGGTGGCTGCGCGACCGCACGGCTCCGCTGATCGAGAAGCATGGACTCTCCGCGACTCCGGACGATGTTTCCGGGGACGTCGCGCACAACCCCCTTCGGGGCGCGGCGTCGGCACCCGCGCCGGCGAACGAGCCAGAGCCCACGCTGTTCTGAACGCGCTCGGTTCAGCCGGACCCGGGTCAGACCAGCGTGATGGTGACCTTCTCCGTGGTGACCCGCGCGGCCAGCTTGTCGTCGTCGGGATGGGCCACCTGCACCAGCGAACCGCCGGCGACCAGTGGCATCAGCAGATTGGTGATCAGGTGGTCGGTGGTGTCCCAGGTTCCCGTGGTCATGACCCGTGAGCCCGCCCCGATGCCGAGATCGGCGGCAGAAGCGGTGGCCGCAGAGACGATCTGCGCCACGGTTCGATCGTCGAGAGCCGGATCGGCCGGTCCACCCGGACGGAACTGGTCGCCGTGTACCCGCACCGATGCCGCATAGTCGGTCAGGCCGATCGGCAGATCACGCATCGGCATCCCGAACGGGTCGAGCGAGACCACTGCGATCTCGGGCGCCTGCTCCATCGTGTCGAGGGTGTCCATCGAGCAGAACGCCAGTGCCGCATCGTCGCTGTATCCCAGGCGTACGTGCATTCCGGCCCACCACGCGCCGAGCAGAACCCCGGCGGTCTGCCAGTGTGCGGGCAGATCGACGGCCACGACATCTCCTGGTATCAATCCGAACTCGTCGCGAATCATGTTCGCGGTCTTGGCCGCCCAGTTGGCAGCGGTCAGACCGGACAGTTCGGTCCGTTCACCGGTGGCGTCGTTGTAGTAGGTCAGGAGCGGCTGGGTGCCGTCTCTGGTCAGCGCCGGACTCAGGGCGGCGTCTGCAAGGGTCATCAATTGACACACTCCGGGCCGGTTCCACCGGCGGTGATTCGAGGGGCGGCTGGGGCAGGGGGTGCGGTGTCGCCGGTGGATTCCCGGGGCTCCGGTGAGCCGGAGTCATTGATCGAACCCGGTCCGGTGTAGCTGTCGGTCAGCAGGACCCGCACCGTGTTCGGCGGCAGCGACGGATCGGCGACGATCTGCAGTCCACCGAGGTCCTTGGCCACGGCCTTCGCGCCCGAGTCGTCGGCGTCCGCCGCGAGTACCCGGCTCTCGACGGTGTCGTCGAGGTCGTTACCCGTCTCGCCGGGGAGGTATCCCTTACCGGCGACGATCCGCGAGACGTTGGTGGCCAGTCCGTCGACCGTGCCGGTGTTGATGACGTCGACGGTGTAGTCGGCGGCCACAAACGTGGTCTTGCCGGAGGCGTCCTTGTCGCCGAGCAAACCGGCGGTGAAGGTCTTGACCGCGGCCGGGTCGACCTCGACCACACTCTGCAGTCCGTCGTCGCTCCAGCCCTGTTCCGTGACCACCGGGATGGTGGCGAACTGGACGCGGCCCCCGGACAGATCCTTGAGCTGCTCGACGAACTTGATGACGTCCCAGTTCTGGTCGATCACCACCGACCGCGACACCGCGTCCTGCAGGTCGGACAGTTTGCCGGGGCTCGACAGGGTGCCGGCGGAGAGGACCTTCTGTGCCAGCGACGCCATGAAGACCTGTTGGCGCACGATGCGGTCGAGGTCGCCGCGTGGCAGGTCGTGGCGCTGACGGACAAAACTCAGGGCCTGCGATCCGTCCAGGGTCTGCTCTCCGGCGGGGAAGTCGGCACCCGAGAAAGGTTCGGAGACGGGCGCTTTGAGACAGACGTCGACTCCACCGACCGCGTTGGTGAGCAGGACGAATCCGAGCAGGCCGATTTCGGCGTAGTGGTCGACCTCGACGCCGGTGAGATCGGTGACGGTGTCGATCAGGGCGTCGCGTCCGGCCTCCACCGACTTCTTGTCGGCTTCCTCGAGATCCATACCGTCGTTGACCAGCTCGCCCCGTCGTTCCTCCTTGGCGGAGCCGTACGCGGAGTTGATCTTGGTCATCCCGACACCGGGGACGTCGACGTACGAGTCGCGGGGAATCGAGATCGCCGTGGCCGAGGATCCGTCGTTGGGGATCCGGATGAGCAGGATCGTGTCGGTGTTGGTGCCGACATCGGCGGCGGAGTGCAGCTGCGCCAGTTCCTTCTCCGAGAGAGGGTTGCCGCGGGCGTCGGTGCGGGAGTCGGTGCCGACCATCAAGATGTCGACGGCGCCGTCCTTGCCGCTGCCCAGGCTCAAACCGTCGAGCTTGGTGATGCTGTTCTCGAGGTTGGTCATCTGGTTCCAGGCGAATCCGGTCGCCACCAGAACGGCGACCGAGACCGCGGCCACCGCGATCCGGGTGATCGAACGGGCCGGCTTGTTGTCCTCGACGGTCTCACCCGTGACCGGGGTGTCCGATGTCGGGGGAGCCGCCTTCGGCCGACGACCGTCGGGTGTGGTGGGGCGGCCTCTGCGGGCCTTCTGTGGTGGCTCGCCGGCCCCCTCGCGCAACGGTCGCCGGGGGCGATCGACGTCGTCCTGTCGGCGCCGGGGCCGTCGCTGTTCGGGGGGCACTGCGTCCCGAGGATCGGTCGGCGAGGCGCGCCGGCGCCCACCCGGCGGAACGGGCTGGTCCGAAGCGGCGCGTTGTGGGCGGCCTTCGCGCGGTGATCCGCTGCGACGCTCACCTGACGGTCGATCCGAAGAGGGACGGTCCACGGCGGGCGGCGCTCCTAGTCTCTGTGCTGGGGTCGAGCAGGTACGGGCAATGCTCTGGCGGCGCGCTGTGAACGCGGACCGCCAGTTCGACTTTTGCAATGCTACGTGCGAATGTCACGCCGTCGCCGGAGCTGTACCGGCGCGCCCGTGATGATGTTGTTCACGTTGGTGAATCGGGCCTCGATGCGCGGAGCCCGACCGAACCGGACATGATGGTCCGTATGCAAAGGCAATTGGGATCTGTGGTGGTGACGGGTGGCGGCGGTCAGTTGGGCAGCCGGTTACGTGTTCAGGGGGGCGCTCTCGTACGCCCTCTGACCTCGGCAGATCTGGACATCACGGACCCGGTGGCGGTGGATTCCGTGCTGGGCGGTCTCGGACCGGACGACGTGGTCATCAACTGCGCTGCCTATACCGCCGTCGACGCCGCCGAGACGGATCGGGACCGCGCCCACGCGATCAACGTCACCGGGCCCGCCAACCTGGCGGCCCTGACCGCCTATACCGGCGCCCACCTGATCCACATCTCGACCGACTACGTCTTCACCGGTGTCGCCGACCGTCCGATGGAACCGGACGATCCGACCGGACCCAAGTCGGTCTACGGCCAGACCAAGCTCGCCGGAGAGGTCGCGGTCCGCGCCGGCGACCCGTCGGCCACCGTGGTCCGCACGGCGTGGGTGTACACCGGCGCGCCCGGCTGCAATGACTTCGTCGCGACCATGCGCCGCCTCGAGGGCGAACGCGACACGGTGTCGGTGGTGACCGACCAGGTCGGATCACCGACCTACTCGGCGGACCTGGCCGACGGTCTGCTGCAGCTCGCCGCACAGATCTGCGCCGGCGGGTCACCGGCGACCGGAACGATCCTGCACGCCACGAACGCCGGCAGTTGCAGCTGGTTCGACCTGGCACAGGCCGTTTTCGCGGAGATCGGCGCCGACCCGGCGCGGGTGCTGCCCACCACGTCGGAAGCCTTCCCGCGCCCGGCGCCACGTCCGGCGTACTCGGTGTTGTCCGGTCAGTCCTGGCAGAAGGCCGGATTGACACCCCTGCGGGACTGGCGCTCGGCTCTGGCCGCCGCGGTCCGCGCTTGACCGGCGGGCAGGGCGTGATGGGTGGGACTCACGAGGTGTCCGGCTACCCTGTGGCGGTGACTGATGAGCAGGTTTCCGACCGCGTCGCAGTGGTGACCGTGACGTATTCGTCCGGCGACTACCTGGCGCGATTCATCCAGACGCTCGATGACGCGATGACCGGTACGCCGGCGGTGATCATGGCAGACAACGGATCTGATGACGGTGCGCCCGAGCTGGCCGCCGAGAGGTACGACCACGTCTCGCTGCTGCACACCGGCGGCAACATCGGCTACGGCGGAGCGGTCAACCGCGCCGTTGCCGAGGTGGATCCGGCCATCGAATACGTGATCGTGGCGAACCCCGATGTCGAGTGGGCGCCGGGTTCGATCGACCGGTTGTTGGACGCGGCGGATCGCTGGCCGCGGGCCGGGGCACTGGGCCCATTGATCCGCGAACCGGACGGCACGATCTATCCGTCGGCGCGGCGGGTTCCGAACCTGGTCTCCGGAACCGGACATGCGATCTTGGGGACGATCTGGAAGTCCAATCCCTGGACCGCGGCGTACCGGCAGGATGCCGTCGACGTGTCCGAGCGCGCCGTGGGGTGGTTGTCCGGGTCGTGCCTGCTGGTGCGGCGTGAGGCCTTCGATTCCATCGGCGGTTTCGATTCCCGCTATTTCATGTACATGGAGGACGTCGATCTCGGTGACCGGCTCGGCCGGGCCGGCTGGCTCAACGTGTTCGTACCCGACGCGGAGGTTCTGCACACGAAAGGCCATGCGGCCGGACGTGATCCGGGAAAGATGTTGCCTGCACACCATCGCAGCGCGTATCGGTTCCAGGCCGATCGGCACCCGCACTGGTGGCAGGCGCCGCTGCGGCTCGCCCTGCGCGCAGGACTCGCGGCGCGCTCGGCGGTGGTTGTTGCGGCGGCCAAACATGCTGCCCGCAAGGAAAATTCAGTAAACAGCTCGACGACCGACAGCTCGACGAAAGGTGCAAAGTGACCCCAGATGATGGTGTGACATCCCCGGCGACCGACGCCCTGACAGATGATGTCCAGGCCGTTATCTTGGTCGGCGGCAAGGGAACTCGCCTGCGTCCGCTGACGTTGTCGGCGCCCAAGCCGATGTTGCCGACGGCGGGTGTGCCGTTCCTGACCCACCTGCTCGCCCGTATCAAAGCGGCCGGGATCAAACAGGTCGTGCTGGGAACCTCGTTCAAATCGGAGGTCTTCGAACAGCATTTCGGCGACGGGTCGAAGATGGGCTTGTCGATCACCTACGTGCACGAGGCCGAACCGATGGGTACCGGTGGCGGTATCCGTAACGTGCTCGGGCACTTGACCGCCAAGACCATCCTGGTCTTCAACGGCGACGTCCTGTGTGGCACCGATGTCCGCTCCATCATCGACACCCATCAGACCTCCGGCGCCGAGGTGACGTTGCATCTGGTGCGGGTCGGGGATCCACGGGCATTCGGTTGTGTGCCAACCGACGAGACGGGCCGGGTCACCGCGTTTCTCGAGAAGACCCAGGATCCGCCCACCGATCAGATCAATGCCGGCTGTTACGTCTTCAACCGTTCGGTCATCGAGCAGATCCCCGCCGACCGGCCCGTCTCGGTGGAACGCGAGGTCTTCCCCGGACTGCTTGCCGACGGGGCGCATGTGCAGAGCTACGTCGACTCCGGTTACTGGCGCGACATGGGTACCCCCGAGGACTTCGTCCGCGGCAGTGCCGATCTGGTGCGCGGTATCGCGCCGTCGCCGGCGCTGAGCGGGCCTCGCGGTGAATACCTGGTCCACGAGGGCGCCGGTGTGGCCCCGGGAGCGTTGCTCATCGGCGGCACGGTCGTCGGCCGTGGGGCCGAGATCGGTGCCGGCGCACGACTCGACGGCGCCGTCATCTTCGATGGTGCGGTGGTCGAGGCCGGCGCGGTGATCGAACGCTCGATCATCGGCTTCGGGGTCCGGGTCGGACCGCGTGCCCTGATCCGGGATGGCGTGATCGGCGACGGCGCCGACATCGGGGCCCGCTGCGAACTGCTTCGCGGGGCGCGGGTCTGGCCAGGGGTGAAGATCCCCGATGGTGGAATCAGGTTCTCGACAGATGTCTGACACCGTCGCCTCGCCATCGTTCAAACGCTTTGTCGTCCTCGGTGATTCGTTTGGCGAGGGTGTGGGCGACGTCGAGCCCCGCTGCCCGAACGGGGTGCGGGGCTGGGCTGATCGGGTGGCCGAGGTGATGGCCCGTGCCGATCCGGAGTTCCGGTATGCGAACCTGGCGATCCGCGGGCGGCTGTTGTCGGCGGTCGTGTCCGAACAGCTCGGTCCGGCCGTGGAGATGAAGCCGGACCTGGTCGCCATCAGTGCCGGCGCCAGCGACCTGTTGCGGCCGAACGTCGACATCGACACGCTGATCGAGGATTACGACGCAGCGATCGGCCGGTTGCAGGACACCGGCGCGAGGGTGGTCACCTTCACGGTCCACGACACCGGTAACAAGCCGGTGTTCGGGGCGCTGCGTGGCCGATTCGCGGTTTACAACGAGTTGCTGCGCGAGGTCGTCGACCGTCGCAACCTCACGCTGGTCGACTTCTGGCGGATGCGGGCGTTCCGCGAACGCGGTATGTGGGAGTTCGACCGGATGCACATGTCGACGGCCGGACACGTGTACATGGCCATCGAAGTGCTCGACGCGCTCGGCGTCGAACACGATCTGGTTCCGGTGGAACTCGGTCCGCCACAACCGGTCTCGCCGACACAGCGGCGTCGGGACAGTCGGCAGTGGACGGTCGAGCACGCGATGCCCTGGGTGGGCCGCCGGCTCCTGGGCGTGTCCACCGGCGACACGATCGCACCCAAATACCCCGAACTCACCGCGATGACACCGAGCACCTGACCACACGGCGCCCAGCCAAAACCGGGTGGCTAGTCGGCGGCGGGTGCCTTGGCCGCTGCCAGGAGTCCCCGGCCGAGTGGGATGACCACCGGCAGCAGCGAATCGTCGTCGGCGATGAGCATTGCCGCTTCGCGCGCCGCGAGCGCCGCCTGATCGGACGTGGCCGGGTCGGCGACGGTCCCGTCGGCCGAGGCGTTGTGGACGACCAGTACCCCGCCATCGCGCAGCAGTCGGAGTCCTTCGGCGACAAACCGCGGCTGGTCGGTGACCGCGCCATCGATGAACACCAGGTCGTAGCCGCCGTCGGAGAGGCGGGGGAGCACCTCGGCCGCGCGGCCGTTGATCAGCCGAGTGCGACCGGGACTGATGCCCGCGGTGTTGAACGACATCTTTGCCGCGCGGTGGTACTCGCCTTCGGAATCGATGGTGGTCAGCACGCCGTCGGTGCGCATGCCGTTGAGGAGCCACAGTCCGCTGATCCCGGCGCCGGTGCCGACCTCGACCACGGATTTCGCGTCGACCAACCGGGCCAACAGCGACAGTGCGGCACCCACGGCCGGGGTGATCGAGGGCGCTCCGAGTTCGTCGGAACGCTCGCGGGCCAGGCGTAGCGCCTCGTCTTCGACGATCGCGGCCTCGGCGTAGCTGCTCAGCACTGCTGGGTCGATGACAGGCGGCGGGGAATCGGTGTTGGCGGGCTGGCTCTCATCGGACACAGATCTGAGGTTAGCGCCGCCCGCCGGATTGGCCGCCTAGGCGCGCTGAGCAGCGGTATCCGAAGTCGATCGCCATGGTCGCGGGACTCTCAGGGAACACTCAGGCCGCTCATAGTGCGTACACACCCCGGTCGGACAGGGTCAGGGGGAACAACCGGCCAGGTGTCGGCGTTGCCTCCGGTAACAAATCTCGACTATCAGTGCGCGTATCAAATGGCCGGAGCATTCCACCGGTCCTGGGAAGAGAGTTGATCAGATCGTGACAGAGACCAACCGCGAAGACGGTAACGGGACTCTCGCTGTGTTCGACACCAACGATTTTTCAACAGAAGCACAGGCCGGGACGGCGCGTTTCGACGCCACCGGCGACGCGAACCTGATGCCGGCCTGGGATGAGCTGGTTCGGGAACACGCCGATCGGGTCTACCGGTTGGCCTACCGGCTCTCCGGCAATCAGCATGACGCCGAGGATCTGACACAGGAGACCTTCATCAGGGTCTTCCGGTCACTCTCGAGCTACAAGGCCGGCACATTCGAGGGCTGGCTTCATCGCATCACCACCAATCTGTTCCTCGACATGGTCCGGCGCCGGAACAAGATCCGGATGGAAGCGCTTCCCGAAGACTACGACCGGGTACCGGGCAACGACCCGGATCCCGAACAGATCTTCAATGACGCCAACCTCGACCCCGATCTGCAGAGCGCTCTTGACTCCCTGGCGCCCGAATTCCGTGCTGCGGTGGTCCTGTGTGACATCGAAGGTTTGTCGTACGAGGAAATCGCCGCAACCCTGGGCGTCAAGCTCGGCACGGTTCGCAGCCGCATCCACCGTGGCCGGCAGGCCATCCGCGGACACCTCGCGGCGAGTGGTCACCACTCGGGGAGATCGGTGATGACGCCGGACTCCTGATCCACCTGCCCGACCGGGAACCCGAGGGGATGTGAATTCGTTATCGATGTTGGACGTGGACGCGGCAAGATTGCGTCCGAGTCCGTAGAGTCGAGGCGAATTGTCGAGATGCCCCGCGGGATTGTCCTGTCCGTCAAGGAATCCGGTGGGCACGGAAGAGGAAGGAGTGATTGCGGTGAGTGAACGCACACCCGAAGACTCCGGCCCCGCAGATTCGAACGGCGCCGAACCAACGGGCAACGGGGATCGTCCCGAGGCCATGCGGAACCGGCGACGGTCGCTGGGATGGTTCCCGGCGTCGTCGATGGTCTCGGCCAACAAGAACTATCGAGCACCCGGCAGTATCGGCGGACGTCGATTCCTGTCCACCGAGCATCTCGCCACCGAGGCGGTGGCCGCCTACGTGGACGGCGAGCTGCGGATGAATGCCTACATGCGTGCCTCTCAACATCTGGAGTTGTGCGCGCAATGCCGCGCAGAAGTCGATGCGCAGAGTTCGGCGCGCGCCGCACTGCGACGCTCCGGAGAAATCGTCATGCCCGCAGGTCTGCTGGGCGCGCTCAACCAGATCCCGACCCGCGAGATCGACCTGCGCGCGACCGCCGATCCGTCGCACGCCGCGCCCGACGAGTCGCTGCGCGATGCGCCGTCCTTTCCCCCGCATCGGGACCAGCGCCGGCGTAACCGCTGACGATGGCCGCCGCGATTGTCCGCTGCGGCGGTGCCGCGATTGTCCGCTGCGGCGGTGCCGCGATTGTCCGCTGCGGCGGTGCCGCGATTGTCCGCTGCGGCGGTGCCGCGATTGTCCGCTGCGGCGGTGCCGCGATTGTCCGCTGCGGCGGCGCCGCGATTGTTTTGTGCTGACCGCCGGGTAGCCTCGGTGAGGATCGATCGGCGGTGCCGGTGGGTCTGCGACCGAATAGCCGCGAGCGAGGGGTTCGAGTTTTTCATGAGACCGGATGACCGGGCGGCCCAGTGACCGACACTGACAAGTACGGCCCCGGCGCAACACCTCCTTCCTCCTCGCCGGACAACATCGGCGAGGCCCCACGTCTGGGTCCGCGACCCAACGAGCGTCCACCCGTGCCGCCGCAGACCGCCGCGGTGTTCGGGCGACCGGAGGGTGTCAGCGGCGCGTTCGCGCCGTCGGAGAACACTCCGTCGCGCAGCCCCCAGCCGGTCGTGTCGAATCCCGATCCGGTGTTGCGCGAGGCGTTTTCCCGGCCCGACGGCGCAGACTCCCTGCAGCGAGACCCGGACGAGGTCGCGGGTGAGGTGGACGCTCGATCCGAACCCGAGGACCCGTGGCGCGATCCCGATGCCGCTGCCGGCCTCGGTGCACCGGCCGTGCAGACCGAGGTGCCCCCGGAACCGACCACACCCGGCCCGAAGCTCGGTGTACGCGAAGTCCTCTTCGACCGGAAGGTCAGCTGGCAGGCCCTGGCAGTGCTCGCCGTCATCGCAGTGCTCGTCGGCGTGGTCGGCGGACTGATCGGCCGACTGACGGCGGAGGTCACCTCACCACTGCACTCGGACACGGTGAGCCTGTCCGGTGGCGACGACGACAACGAGGCCGAACCACGCAGCCAGGTGGCGCGCGTGGCCAAAGCCGTCGAGAAGTCGGTGGTCATGGTCGACGTGCGGCTGCCCAACGGTGGTGGCACCGGGTCCGGCGTTGTCATCGACGACGAGGGGTACATCGTCACCAACAACCACGTGATCTCGATGGCCGCCAACGACAGCAACGCCAAACTCGAGGTGGTCTTCTCCGACGGCACCCGCGTGCCGGCGCGCATCGTCGGCCGCGACATCCGTACCGACCTCGCGGTCCTCAAGGTCGACAACGTCGACAACCTCACCGTCGCGAAGCTGGGCGACTCGGACAAACTGCAGATCGGCGAAGAGGTGGTGGCTTTCGGAGCACCCCTGGGCCTTGATCGCACGGTCACCAGCGGCATCATCAGCGCCATCGATCGTGCCGTACCGCTTCGGCCGGACGAGACGTCGGACACCGATGCGGTCATCGATGCCATCCAGACCGACGCCGCCATCAATCCCGGCAACTCCGGTGGTCCACTGGTCGACGACCAGGGCCGGGTCATCGGCATCAACACCGCTGGCCTGGCACCGAACGGCGGTTCGATCGGCCTCGGCTTCGCCATCCCGGTCAACGAGTTCCTGCCGGTGGCGCAGGCGCTGATCAAGGATGGCCGGGTGGTCCACGCCCAGATCGGTGTGAATGCGAGTTCCGTCCGCAACGACCAGGTTCTCGGGGCCCAGATCCGCAATGTCGTCGAGGGTTCGCCCGCGGCGCGGGCGGGAATCCGCGAAGGCGACGTGATCACCGAGTTCGACGGCCGGGTGACCGACGACGCCGACGAACTGACGGTGGCCGTTCGCACATCCGAGATCGGCAAGCCGGTGAAGTTCGAATACTGGCGCGACGGCCGGACCTTCGAGGGAACCGTCACCCCCGCCTCTGACTGAGAGCCGGTGACCGAGTCCCGGACAGCTCCTCCGATTCAGAGGTTCTCTGGCAGGTTCCTGTCAGATCGCCCGGTCGATTCGACAGCGGCTCACTTACCAGTAATCTGGAACCCGTGTTCAGCAGCGTTGGGTGGGGCGAAATCCTGATCTTGATGATCGCGGGTCTGGTGATCCTCGGTCCCGAGCGGCTGCCCGATGCGCTGAAGTGGACGCTGAAGTCGGTGCGCCAGGCCCGTGACTACGCCACCGGCGCCACCAGTCAGCTCAAAGAAGACCTCGGGGCTGATTTCGAGGACCTGCGCAAGCCGCTGGCAGAACTCAACGAACTGCGGGGGATGAGCCCTCGCAAGGTCATCACCAAGCATCTGCTCGACGGTGACGATTCGTTCTTCACCGGCAATTTCGACGCGCAGACCAAGGTCAAACCGGTATCCCAGCCGTTGCCCACCACCGACGAGAACGCCAAGGTCCTCTCGCCGGGTTCCCTCGAGAAGCCTGCCGCGCCGTCGTTGTCCAAGACGCCGACTGCGGCGCCCGCCCCGGCTGTCGAGGCGACCGGCGTGGACCGCTGGGACGCCACCTGATCGGTCGTCGGGCTTCTCTGATCCGTACGCGGTACCGGGATGCGTGAAGGGTTTCGCCGTACACCCCACGGGATAGTGTGGACCGATGGATGATTCGCCGGGCCCGTCGGAAGTCGACCGGACGCTGGGGCTGCTCTGGCGCCATCAGGTAGGTCGGCCTCAGGGGTCGCGCGGACCGAGACAGCGCGTCAGCGTCGACGAGGTGATCGCAGCCGCCATCGCACTGGCCGACGAGGAGGGGCTCGCGGCACTGTCGATGCGGAAGGTCGCCCAACGGCTCGGACTGGGGGCGATGTCGATCTACACCTACGTCCCGGGCAAGAACGAACTCATCGGACTGATGGTCGACGAGGTCGCCGGAGAGGTCGACTACCCGGCCCACACCGGTGATCTACGAGATCGAATGGTCGCGGTCGCCCGGCAGTTGTGGGACGAATACCACCGGCACCCATGGCTTTTGCACGCGCAGAGGGCCAGGCCGTGGATCGGCCCCAACGGGTCGGCGCGCTTCGAATGGCAACTCGAGGCGATTGAAGGAGTGGGCCTGGACGATCTGGAGATGGACAACACGATCGCGGTACTGACCGGCTTCGCCGAGAGTTCGGCCCGCGCGTCCATCGAAGCGGCCGGTGCGCGCACCGAATCCGGGATGACCGACGTCCAGTGGTGGGAGATCAATGCGCCCGTCCTGCAGCGGCTGATGGCCGGAAGCGACTACCCGATCTCGCGGCGGGTGGGGCAGGCCGCCGGCCAGGCCTACGAATCGATGGGCGATCCGGCCCGGTCGTTCGAGTTCGGCCTCGCGCGGATCATCGACGGAGTGGAACTGCTGCTCCGCCGATGACCGCGGTCCGGCCCCGGCGGGTCAGAGTAGCGGTTTGCCGACGCTGCGGGCGGTGTCGATGCCGAGGTTCATGCCGGCCAGGCCCCGTTTGCGGACGGCGATCTTGTCGGCCACCTGACGGAGTGCGGCACCGGCCGCGGATTCGGGAGCCGAGAGCACCAGCGGCACACCCTCGTCGCCGCCTTCGCGCAGGGCGGGGTCGAGCGGGATCTGGCCCAGCAGAGGCACCTCGGCGCCGACCGCGATGGTGAGTCGTTCGGCGACCTTGGCGCCGCCACCGGAACCGAACGGCTCCATCCGGCTGCCGTCGGGAAGCTCCATCCACGACATGTTCTCCACGACACCCAGGATCTTCTGTCGCGTCTGCAGAGCAATCGCGCCGGCGCGCTCGGCGACCTCGGCGGCGGCCTGTTGCGGGGTGGTGACCACCAGGATCTCGGCACCGGGGATGAGCTGTGCCACCGAGATGGCCACGTCGCCGGTGCCCGGCGGGAGGTCGAGCAGCAGGATGTCCAGGTCGCCCCAGAACACGTCGGCGAGGAACTGCTGCAGTGCCCGGTGCAGCATCGGCCCACGCCAGACGACCGGGGTGTTGCCGCTGGTGAACTGGGCGATCGAGATGAACTTCACGTTGTGGCTGATCGGCGGCAAGATCATCTTCTCGACCTGCGTCGGCTTGGCGTCATTGCCCAGCATCCGGGGGACCGAGTGACCGTAGATGTCAGCATCGAGCACACCGACCTTCAACCCGCGATCAGCCAGCGCCGCGGCCAGGTTGACGGTGATGCTCGATTTACCGACACCGCCCTTGCCGGAGGCGACGGCGTACACGCGCGTCAGCGAACCAGGCTGGGCAAACGGGATGACCGGCTCGGCGCGGTCGCCACGCAGGCTCTTACGCAGTTCGGTGCGTTGCTCGTCGTTCATCACGTCGAGTTCCACCGACACCGTTCCGACACCGGGCACGTCGGCGGCGGCGGTGCTCACGCGCTGCGTGATCTCGGTGCGTAGCGGACAGGCGGACGTGGTCAGGTAGATCTCGATGGCCACGCTTGCGTCGGCGGCGATCGAAATCGATTTGACCATGCCCAGGTCGGTGATGGGTTTACCGATCTCGGGGTCGTTCACTTTGGCCAGAGCTGCGCGAATCGCTGACTCGGTCGGCAATGTTGCTTGTGTCATCAGGCGATCAGTTTACGCGCGCACCGAAACTCGCCGGATCCGGCCGGTCGGGACGGGGCCCAGCGGGCCACCATCGATCAAGGAGCGGGCAGCGTCGGCAGCAGCGACTGCAGTTCCGGTGGGAGGCAGACGATCACGCATGGCCCGGGTGTGGGCGGCGGTGACGAGCTCGAAGATGAACTGCTGCTCGGGCTCTCCGACGGGCTGGAGCTGCTGGAGGAGGACGACGAAGACGACGAAGACGACGAACTCGAGCTCGAACTCGGCGGTCGGGGATCCGGCAGCGGGCCCGTTTCGGTGGGCGCGGCGTTGGTGGCGTATCCGGTGGCCCAGGAGAGCACGTTGGCCACGTACTCCATCGAATTGTTGTACCGGAGCACCGCGCTGACCCGCACCTTCTCCGACATGATGTCGGTGACCCCGGAACAGAGGTAACGGCCGGCGGAGTACGTGGCGTCGAAGATGTTGTTGGGATTGACGATGCCGTCGCCGTTGGCGTCCGAGCCCCAGGCGGCCCAGGTCGACGGGATGAACTGCATCGGGCCCATCGCCCGGTCATGTTTGATGTCGCCGTCCACACGCCCGCCGTCCGTGTCGGTGATCACGGCATTGCCGGCCACCGTGCCGTTGAGCACGGGACCGGCGATCGTGGTCAGCGTGGTACCGGAACTGTCGACGTTGCCGCCCCCGGCATGTCCGGATTCGATTCGGCCGATGGCCGCGAGCAGGAACCACGGCAGCTTGCACTGCGGGGTTTCGGCACCGACTCGTTGCTCGGCGAGTTTGTAGGCGTGCAGAACGATCCCCGGGATCCCGAGCGGTCCGGCCGGGAGCGCTGCGGCGGGTATTCGTTGGGGTTCTGCCGCCGAGGTGGGTGCTGCGGCGGCCTCGGGCGGCGGAGGCGGCGGAGTGAAGGCCAGATCAGGACGAGCGGCCGCGGGCAGTATCTCCGCGGCCAGGACGACGTCGTCCACCTCGGTGTCGGCAGACAACGCCGGCGCCGGACCGATCTGGGAACTCGAAGTGACCGCAGCCAGCACCCCGACACCGATGACCGCACAACCGGTCAGCATCTGGATTCGACCCCACTGCACGCGAATGCTCCTGGTTCATCTCCCCGACACCCGGAATGGAACCGGGCGAATGTGAACCACGATACATATTTGTTACTGACGTGCATGTGAAAATCGATTTGTCACGGGTGGACAACTATTGGCGATCCTGCGGTTGGGCGAGACCGCCGGGCCGGACGTCAATCGGGATGCGGGGCACCGGTTTTCCTGGACTCCTCGGCTTTGGCCTTCTCGCCGAGTATGCGCTCGGACAATTCGGTCAGCAGATCGTCCAGTTCGCGCCGCAGGTAGTCGCGGGTGACGGTGTCGCCGACCGCGAGCCGGACCGCGGCCAGCTCCCTGGCCAGGAACTCGGTGTCGGCCTTGGTCTGCTCGGCCCGGACCCGGTCTTCCTCGAGCGAGACCTTGTCGCGGTTCTCCTGACGATTCTGGGCCAACAGGATCAACGGGGCGGCGTAGGCGGCCTGGGTGGAGAACGCCAGGTTGAGCAGGATGAACGGGTACGGGTCCCACTGCAGCGTGACAACCGCGAGATTCAGGAAGATCCAGACGATGACGAGGATCGTCTGGATGGCGAGGTAACGCCCGGTGCCGAGGAACCGGGCGACGCGTTCGCTGTAGACGCCGACCACGTCCGAATCGAGATTCAGACTCCACCGGTGCCGCTCCCCGGGGGTGTCCAGCCGACGTGCCGACCGTGCACTCTGCCGCTCGGCACGGTCCTTCACACGAGGCTCCGACCCGTTTGAACTCATCACCGCATCCTTTCGGTGGTGGCGTCATCGTCGACATCGTCGTCGGCCTCGGTCTCGCGCCAGTCCTCGGGCAGCAGATGGTCGAGGAGATCGTCCACCGTGACCGCGCCGATGAGATGCCCGTCGTCGTCGAGAACCGGTCCGCAGACGAGGTTGTAGGTCGCGAAGTAGCGGGTCACCTTCTCCAGGGAATCCTCGGACCCCAGGCAGGGGAGCCGATCGTCGAGGATGCCACCGACCAGATTGGCCGGCGGCTCTCGCAGAAGCGCCTGGATGTGCACACAGCCGAGATACTTGCCGGTCGGTGTGGAGGTGGGTGGCCGCACCACGAAGGTGAGGGACGCCGAGGCGGGGGTCAGGTCGGGGTCGCGGGCCCGGGCCAGCGCCTCGGCGATCGTCGTGGAGGCGGTCACCACGAGTGGTTCGGTGGTCATCATGCCGCCGGCGGTGTCGGGTGAGTGGCGCATGAGCCGGCGCACCGGTTCGGATTCCTGCGGATCCATCAGCTGCAGCAACACCTCGGCCTCGGTGTCGGGCAGGTCGCCGAGCAGGTCGGCCGCGTCGTCGGGGTCCATGGCCTCGAGGACGTCGGCGGCCCGCTCGACCTTCATATGGGTGAGCAATTCGGTCTGGTCGTCCGAGGGCAGTTCCTGGACGACGTCGGCCAGGCGCTCGTCGTCCAGCGCGGAGGCGATCTCCAGGCGGCGTTTGGCGGGGAGTTCGCGCAGCGCATGGGCGACATCGGCGGCCCGCATGCCATCGAACTGCGAGAGGATCTGGGCCACACCCTGCCCGGGCAACGCCAGTGCGCTCTGCGTCAGGCCGAGGACGTGGTTCCACTCGACCACATGGGTCTCACCACGTCGGCCGAGCCGGGTCCGCGCGCCGCGGACCGCCACCCGGGAGATCACCCAGTCCCGCGTGCGTCGGCGCTCGATCGCCACGTCGACGACCGTCAGATCCTCACCGTGCAGATGCTCGAGGTCCGGATCATCAACACGTACACGCGATTCGACGATCTGGCCGAGGACGAGCGCTTCACCCGGACGGATGATCAGGCGGCGCAGGCTCACGGTACCGGTGCTCAGTGTCACGGAGTTGGGTTCGATGGCGGTGACCCGCGGCATCGGTACAAAAATGCGACGCCGAGTGGTCAATTCCACCGCCAGTCCCAGGACCCTGGGTTGTCCGGTGCCGAACCTGATCGAGACCACCACGTCGCGGACCCGACCGATGGATTCACCATCCGGTCCGATCACCGCCAGACCGGCCAGCCTGGCCACGAATGCCTTGCTCACCGCTGCCATGGACGTAAGGGTAGTTGGGCACCTTCGGCCTTCCCGGTAGCGCCACCGGTACGGCCACGTTCATGACGGATATCGGCGCCGGGCAGAATCGGACATGCGCAGAATCAATCCCGGGCAGAATCAGACGTGGTCGCATCGAGCATCCCCGTTCGGACCACCCGGGGTGTGATCCTGCGTAGCTCTTGTCGCCAGCAACTGAACGAACGCCACGCCATCGTCCCGAGGAGTCACATGCCCGCCGCCGCCCGCCGGTCCATTCTCGCCGTCCCCGCCAGCAGTTCGCGGATGCTCGAGAAGGCCCGTGGTCTGCCCGCCGACGAGATCTTCCTCGACCTCGAGGACGCCGTGGCACCCGGTGCGAAGGCGGACGGGCGTGCTGCCGTGGTCGCGGCGCTCGGGGCCTCCGACTGGGCGGGACAGGCCAGGGTCGTCCGGGTCAATGACTGGACCACACCGTGGACCCTCGACGACGTGGTGACCGTGGTCCGCGGTGCCGGTGCCCACCTGGATTCGATCCTGCTCCCGAAGGTGACATCGGCCGCGCAGGTGACCGCACTGGACCTGCTGCTGCGCCAACTGGAGATCAACGCCGGACTGCCGGTCGGCGAGATCGGTGTGCAGGCGCAGATCGAGAATGCCCAGGGGTTGGCGGCCATCAACGAAATCGCCTCGGCCAGTGACCGATTGCGTTCGCTGGTACTCGGCCCGGCCGACATGATGGCCTCCCTGGGCATGCGCAGCCTGGCGGTGGGCGAACAACCGCAGGGCTACACCCGGGGAGATGCGCATCATCACGTGTTGATGACGATCCTGGTCGCGGCCCGCGCACACGGTCTGACGGCCATCGACGGGCCCTACCTGAAAATCGATGACGCGCAGGGCTTCCGGGCGGTCGCCGAGGCGTCGGCGGCGCTCGGCTACGACGGCAAGTGGGTGGTCCATCCGAGCCAGATCGAGATCGCGAACGAGGTCTTCAGTCCGCGGCAGTCCGACTACGACACCGCTGAGAACCTGCTCGAGGCGTACGCGCACGCCACGTCGGCCGCCGGTGGCGAACGTGGTGCGGTCCGCTTCGAAGGTGAGATGATTGACGAGGCGAGCCGGAAGATGGCCGAGGTGATCGCCGCCAAGGGGCGGGCCGCGGGCATGACCCGGACATCCGCCGACGCGTCCTCGACGAACTGAAGCAGCATCCGGGCCGACCGAGTACGCAGACCCGATAACCAGACCCCCGAGCACCCAGACCCCCGAGCACCTCGACCAAGGACACGGTGACGATGAGCAATCCGATGCGACCCACTCCACGACCAGGGCTGCCCACACCGCCGAAGGGGTGGCCGATCGGTTCGTACACGACCTACGCCGAAGCCCAACGCGCGGTCGACTTCCTCGCCGACGAGAACTTCGAGGTTCAGGACGTCACCATCGTCGGCGTCGACCTGATGCAGGTCGAACGCGTCCTGGGGCGACTGACCTGGGGCAAGGTGATCGGTGGCGGGATCGTCTCCGGCGCCTGGCTCGGTCTGTTCTTCGGCCTGCTGGTGGGAATCGTGGTCGAGGATCCCTTGATGCCGTTGATCGTTGGCCTCGTCGGCGGCGTCATCTTCGGTGTCGTGTCGACGTCGATCCCGTATGCCGCCACCAGGGGGCAACGGGATTTCGCGTCGACGATGCAATTGGTCGCCGGCCGCTACGACGTGCTGTGCGATCCGAAGAGTGCCGAACGGGCCCGCGACATGTTGACCCGCCTTCAGCCGTAGCCGGATCCCGGCCCACGGGGGGTCCGCCCGATCCGCCGAATACGCTGCGACACGCCTGGAACGACGTGGCCTTGCCCTGGACGACCACTTCTGGGTACAACTATGTCCATAGTGCTGCGCGTCACTATTTGACGCCTATAACGTGAGTGCTGGGCATTCAGGTGTGTGCTTGGAAGACCGCACGCACCTCCAACGCATCGAGGAGGCTGCGTGAAGCGCACAGGCGATCGCCCCGTGGACGGGAAATTGTCCACCGGTTTTGACGGAGCGGCGTCCCAGGGTCCGGGGACGAAGAAATACGGCGGACTCAAGAAATTCGGATTGTCGTGCGCTGCAATCGCTGTGGCTCTCCCGGTGATCAGCGCCTGCAGTTCCGGTTATACCGCCGGAACGATCAACATATATGCGCCAGCGGACGGCGCCACATTCATCGAAGAGGCCGCAAATACCTGCACCGCGAACTCGAATGGCGAATACAAGATCAAGACGGTCGCCCTTCCCAAGGCCGCCGACGACCAGCGGTTGCAGTTGGCGCGCAGGCTCGCCGGGAACGACAAGGGCCTCGACCTCATGGGTATGGACGTGGTGTGGACCGCCGAGTTCGCCGACGCGGGCTGGATCGAGCCGGTCCCAGATGACCTGGCCGCCAAGGTCACCGAGACCACGCTCGGCGGTCCCGTCGAGACCGCCTTGTGGAAGACCGACGACGACGAGCAGAAGCGTCTCTACGCGATCCCGACCTGGACCAACACCCAGCTGCTCTGGTACCGCAAAGACGTTCTGCAGCAATATCTGAACCGGCCCACCCCGCCGGCCACGTGGGATCAGATGCTGGTCGAGAACGAAGAGATCCGCAAAGCCGGTGGGCCGAGCTACATCATGGTGCAGGGCAAGCAGTACGAGGGACTGATGGTGTGGTTCAACTCGGTTCTGGTCAGCGCCGGGGGACAGGTCCTCGATCCCGACGACCCGGAGAAGCAGACCCTCAATGACACCCCCGAGCACCGGGCCGCCACCCTGAAGGCGTTGCAGACGCTCAAAGCCGTTGCCACCGCGCCGGGCCGGGATCCCTCGATCACGAACAGCGACGAGTCTTCGGCGCGGCTCGGGATGGAAAGCGGCCTGGCCACCTTCGAGGTCAACTGGCCGTTCGTGTTCCCGTCGATGCGGTCGAACTCCGCCGCCGGAGACGTTGCATTCCTGAAAGAGGTGCAGCAGCAGTACGGACCGATGTTCGCCGATCCGGACAACCCTCCTGCCGATTCGGAACTCGCACCGGCCAACGAGCTCGTGCAGACGAAGTTCGATTTCGCCCGCTACCCGGGTGTGGAGGCCGACCAGCCGTCGAGGGTGACGCTCGGCGGGGTCAACATCGCGGTCGCCGACACCTCGCAACAGAAAGAGTTGGCGTTCAAGGCCGCTGAGTGCCTGACCGACGAGCAGTCCCAGAAGCTGTACTCGATCAGCGGTGGTACGCCTCCCACGATCGAGTCCATCTACAGTGACCCCGAGTTCCAGGCCGCCTACCCGATGGGCGACGCGATCAAGGCGCAGCTGGAGACAGATTCGGCCGCACTGCGACCGGCCTCGCCTGATTACCAGGCGATTTCGACGCTGATCACCGCAAAACTCAGTCCGGTCGGCTCGTGGGATCCGGAACCGATGGTCGACATACTCGCCGAGCAGGTCGACAAGGCCATCCAAGGGGAGGGACTGATCCCATGACCGCAACTCTGGACCGGGAATCCGCGCCGAGCAAGAAAAAGAAGAAGCCGCCGCTCAGTGAGGGCAAACGGGCCGAGCGGCGCCTCGGCCTCTGGCTGATCACCCCGGCGGTGATCATGATGATCCTGGTCACCGGTTACCCGATCGTGTACGCCTTCTGGCTCAGTCTGCAGAAGGCCAGCCTGTCGGCGCCCGGCGACGACGAGTTCATCTGGTTCACCAATTACGGAACCGTCCTGACCGACAGCTATTGGTGGACGGCACTGAGCATCACCCTGTTCATCACCGTGGTGTCGGTCGCCATCGAGTTGGTTCTCGGCATGGCGATCGCACTTGTCATGCACCGCACTCTCTTTGCCAAGGGCGCGATCCGCACAGTGGTGCTGATCCCGTACGGCATCGTCACCGTGGTCGCGGCGTTCTCGTGGTACTACGCGTGGACGCCGGGTACGGGTTACCTGGCGAATCTCCTGCCGGAGGGCAGCGCCCCGCTCACCGAGCAGTGGCCTTCGCTGGCGATCATCATCCTCGCCGAGGTCTGGAAGACAACACCTTTCATGGCCTTGCTGCTCCTGGCCGGACTCGCGTTGGTCCCGGACGATCTGCTCAAGGCGGCGCAGATGGACGGTGCCGGGGCATGGACCCGGTTGTGGCGCATCATTCTTCCGTTGATGAAGCCCGCGATCCTGGTGGCATTGCTGTTCCGCACGCTCGATGCCTTCCGCGTGTTCGACAACATCTACATCCTGACCAGGGGCAGCAACAACACCTATTCGGTCTCGATGTTGGGTTACGACAACCTCTTCAAGGCGTTCAACCTGGGAGTCGGCTCCGCGATCAGCGTGCTGATCTTCCTGTGCGTGGCGATCATCGCGTTCATCTTCATCAAGTTGTTCGGGGCCTCGGCGCCCGGCTCTGACAACGAGGGGCGGTAGGCACCGGTGAATATTCTGATGGGACGCCGGATCGGATGGTCGGTCGTCAACCTGCTGGTACTGGTGTACGCGCTGATCCCGGTCCTGTGGATCGTGAGTCTGTCGTTCAAACCGCCGGGCTCGGTGAAGGACGGCAACTTCATCCCGACCGAGTGGACCTGGGACAACTATTCCAGCATCTTCGAGACCAGCGCATTCACCTCGGCGCTGCGTAACTCGATCGGCATCGGGTTGATCACCACGGTGATCGCCGTGGCGCTGGGCACGATGGCCGCCTATGCCATTGCCCGCCTGGACTTCCCGGGCAAGAAGACGCTGGTGGGCGCGGCGCTCTTGATCGCGATGTTCCCGCAGATCTCGTTGGTGACGCCGCTGTTCAACATCGAGCGCCGGCTCGGACTGTTCGACACCTGGGCCGGTTTGATCCTGCCCTACATCACCTTTGCGTTGCCGCTCGCGATCTACACGTTGTCGGCGTTCTTCCGGGAGATTCCCTGGGAGCTGGAGAAGGCCGCGAAGATGGACGGTGCCACCCCGGCACAGGCCTTCCGCAAGGTCATCGCCCCGCTGGCCGCACCGGGCATCGTGACCGCGGCGATCCTGGTCTTCATCTTCGCCTGGAACGATCTGTTGCTGGCGATCTCGTTGACGTCGACGGAGAGGTCGATCACGGCTCCGGTGGCGATCGCGAACTTCACCGGCAGCAGCCAATTCGAAGAACCCACAGGATCGATCGCGGCCGCGGCTGTTGTCATCACGATCCCGATCATCATCTTTGTCCTTCTGTTCCAACGTCGAATCGTTGCCGGTCTGACCTCCGGCGCTGTGAAGGGATAACCAATGGCCGATATCGTGCTGGATCAGGTGACCAAGAAATTTCCAGATGGTTCTGTGGCCGTCAACGATGTGAACATCAACATCGCCGACGGCGAGTTCGTCATTCTGGTCGGCCCTTCCGGCTGCGGAAAGTCGACAACCCTCAACATGATCGCCGGCCTCGAGGACATCACCTCGGGGGAATTGCGGATCGCCGGCGAGCGGGTCAACGAGAAGGCGCCCAAGGACCGCGACATCGCGATGGTGTTCCAGTCGTATGCGCTGTACCCGCATATGACGGTGCGTCAGAACATCGCGTTCCCGTTGACCCTGGCGAAGATGTCCAAGGCCGAGGTCGCGGAGAAGGTCGACGAAGCCGCGCGCATCCTCGACCTGGGTCAGTACCTGGACCGCAAGCCCTCGAACCTGTCCGGTGGTCAACGGCAGCGGGTGGCGATGGGCCGGGCGATCGTTCGTTCGCCCAAGGCCTTCCTGATGGACGAGCCGCTGTCGAACCTCGATGCGAAGCTGCGCGTGCAGATGCGGACCGAGATCGCGGTTCTGCAGCAGCGCCTGGGAACCACCACGGTTTACGTGACCCACGACCAGACCGAGGCCATGACCCTCGGTGACCGGGTCGTGGTGCTGCGGGCGGGCAACGTCCAGCAGATCGGTACACCCTCCGAGCTCTACAATTCGCCGGCGAATCTGTTCGTCGCCGGATTCATCGGGTCCCCGTCGATGAACTTCCTTCCGGGGCGATTGACCCAGACCGGAATCGAGACCGCGATCGGGGAGGTCGTCCCGACCGAGATGGGCAAGGTCGTCGACAACGCGAAGCAGGTCAAGAGCAACGGTGAGGTGCTGATCGGTATCCGGCCCGAACATTTCGAGGACGCGAGTCTGGTTGACGCGATCGCGAAGTCGCGGGGTGCGACATTCGACGCAAAGATCACGGTGCTCGAGTCGATGGGTTCGGACAACTACGCGTACTTCAACATCGAGGGTGGACAGGCATCATCGGCCGCGCTGGCCGAGATCGCGGCCGACGCCGGATCGGAGATGGGTAGCGGTCAGTTGATCGCGCGGCTCTCGCCCGAATCGCCGATAGCCAAGGGACAGCAGGCGGAACTGTACTACGACACCTCGAAGGTGCTGGTGTTCGACCAGCACAGCGGCGCGAACCTCAGCCTGTAGAGCTACCGGCCGGTCAGGGAAGTTTGCGTCGACGGCGTGAGTGGGTGAGGAGTTCATCGATGATCTCCTCGTCCCACACGTGTCTGCGCACCAGGCGGTAGCGCTCGCAGGCCAGCCACAGATACAGTTCGGCGTCGCTCTCGATGTCGGGCAGGACATTTGCGCGTCGAGCCATCCTGACCACCGGTAGGAACTCCTCTCCGAACCACCGGCGCGCGACCTCGACGCGGTGGAGGAAGTTTCCGGTTTCCTGACTGAGGCGAAAGCCCCACGCTTCGACGTTCTCGGCCAGCTCGGCGTAGTCGAAAGGGTCGTCGAACGAGATCGCCTCGCGCTGTCTGCCTTCCAAGGGGACCCGGGACAGGAAGAGCCGTCGGTGATCCTTCATGATCAGGTCGGAGCGGGCGGTGATCCCTTCCGGTGAGATCCGGGTGTGGATTTCGGTGACATAGGCGTCGATCGTGGTGAACTTCCGGGCGATCGCAATCGACACCCGATGATGACCGTCGATGACGAAATGCATTCTGCCGATGCGATACAGCTGGACCGGCGGTACGGATTCGCCTCGGCGTTGAGCGGTGGCCAGACGTTGCCACCGTTCCCTGATCCGGGCCGACGTCGGCCGGAAGTTGCGGTCGAAGTCGCGGGTACGATCGACGCTGCCGACAATCGTGGCGACCTCCACCGCGACCAGCCCGAGATAGGTTTCTCCGGTCTTGCCCAGTGCGGCAACGACTTCGTCGAACGGCAGAACCGTGTTGACGTCGGCCGGTTGCCGGGTCAGCCAGGCCGACAGGCGCGCCAGTTCGGCTTTACGCCGTTGTCTGCTGAAGTCGTTTTCTGCGTCGGGGCCGGGAAATCCGGTGTCACGAGCCATGTCGCCTCCGCTGGATCACGATCTCGCCGCCGCCCGGTTCGATGTCGAAGACGCTGTACCCGACGGTGTTCATCGCGATCGTGCTCGAACGCAGCGTTCCGCCGAGCTTGCGCTTCTTGTGCAGGATCGTGTGGTCCATCGGCGTCTGCCCATGCGGGTGGATGTGCCCGTGCACCAACAGTTGTGGGCGCAGGCGGTAGATCAGCGGAAGGTAGCACCGGAAGCCGCGATGGGGTCCGTCTTCGGCATCTCCGATACCGCGTGGTGGGCTGTGTGTCAGCAGGATGTCGATACCGGACCCCGGGCGCAGGCGGTAGCGGAATCGTTGCAATGCCAGCCGTTTGGCTCGCCGGCGCTGAGTGACCTCGCGGTACTGGTTGGGTCCTTCGTTGTAGCGGATGCTGCCGCCGAGCCCGGCTATCCGCAGCCCGGCGACCGTCACGATTCGGCCGTCGGCGTTCACCGCGCCCTGCGGACCGGGGTCCGTGGTCGGTAGCCCGGCCCGGGTCCAGCCGCTACGTGTGCGTTTGAAACCGGTCAGGTCGCGGTCGTGATTACCCGGCACGAAGACGCAGGGTGCCTCGAACCGGGTCATCAGCTTTTCGAGATAGTCGAAGGGAAGGTCCCCGGCAGCGATGATGAGGTCGGGCGCGAGATCGTCGGCCACCCCATGCCCGAGGCTGTCGACGACTTCGTCCGAGACCGCGAGTACACGTACCACTTCACCGACCTTAGCCATCTCATCGACCCTAGCCCCGTGGGGCCGTCGGGATGCCGAAGATGATGGTGTTTTACTGGTGTTTGCGACTTTAGGGAGTGTGATGAGCGATTCTGCGGTGTCGGTGATCGAAGTGGTGTCGGCGCACCTTCAGCAGGCATTCTCCGGTTCGCAGCCACAGCGGGCCTCGGTGACCTTTCTCGGTCTGGAATCCATTGATGTGCTGCGATTCACCGGTGGCGAACGTGATGGCGACGACGAGGTCGCCTATGTCTCACTGGGTTGCAGCCGTCACCCGATGGGGGAACCCGATCAGATGCTGGTCGATCCGACGGTCGGTCCGCGTGGTGAGATCGTGGTCCGGATGCACGCCTCGGGGCCATTGGCGGGACTGCATCGCAGCGTCGCGATGTTGGCGGCAGCACCCGCGGTCGAGGGTCTGGTGCTCACTGCCGACGGTCTGATCGATCTCGGTGAGCCGCTCTGGGAGGGTTCGAACTGCACCGCCGTGGTGTTGGAGGCCGATGTGATCGCGCCGTGCCCGCTGCCCGGCGACCTCGAAGACGTCAACTTCTTCCGGGCCATCCCGATCACGGCGAACGAGGCCGCATGGGTGCGGCTCAAAGGCCTCGACGCCCTGCGCAGTGCCTGGGCCGAAGCGGGCATCGACGTCCGCGATCCGGTCCGCGCGGGCGCCACCATCGGCTGACCCCTCGATGGGGGGTCAGAGCCGGGGCTGACCCACTCAGGAGTTGCGCGAGGACGTCGAGTCCTTCGTCGAGTGTCGCCGCTCGCACCGCGGGGTCGTTGCCGTCGCCGAATGCGGCGTAATCAGGCAAATACGGGTATCCGGCACCGACGCCCAGGGTCAGGCGTCCATCGGAGAGATGCTCCAGGGTGATCACCTCGCGGGCCGGTTTGCCCAGATGTCGCCGGGGGACCGGTGTGACGAGGGTGCCCAATCATCGGAGGAAGATGCTCGGGCGTGGAAGGCACGCGCCAGAATGTTACAGATATTTTGGAGCGTGAAAAGCGTTCAGAGCCAATGATTTTTGCGAAATGTCCGCCATAGTGCGGTGCAGACGCCGATCAGGAAGGCCAGCACGATGAAGTAGCTGTACTTCCATTGCAGCTCGGGGATGTTCTCGAAGTTCATCCCGTAGATGCCGGCGACCATCGTCGGCACCGACGCGATCGCAACCCACGCAGAGATCTTGCGCATGTCGGTGTTCTGCTGAATGCCCACCTTGGCCAGGGCGGCATCGATCAGTGAGGTCAGCACCTGGTCGTAGCTCGTGATCTGTTCGTTGACGCTGCTGTGGTGGTCCAGGACATCGCGGAAGTATCGGCGCACTTCCTTGGGCACCAGCTTGTCCTCGGAGCCGGTCAGGCGGCGCAGCGCCGCGTCGAGCGGATCCACCGCCCGCCGCAACTCCATCACCTCGCGCTTGAGCAGATACACCGGTTCGATCTCCACCCGCCGGCCAGGGGAGAAGATGACCTCTTCCATGGCGTCGACGTCCAGCTCGATCCTGGCCGTGACGTCGACGTATGTGTCGATCACGTGGTCGGCCACCGCGTGCATGACCGCGCTGGGCCCGAGCGCGAGAAGTTCGGGACGGGCTTCGAGATGCTTGCGGACCCCCGCCAGGCCGGTGTGGTCACCGTGGCGGACGGTGATGACGAAGTCCGGGCCCGAGATGACCATGATCTCACCCGTTTCGACCACTTCGTTGGAGACCTGAACTGTCTCGTATTCAACATATTTCACGGTTTTGAGAACCAGGAACAAGATGTTGTCGTACTGCTCGAGTTTGGGGCGCTGGTGGGCCAGGACGGCATCTTCGACGACGAGTTCGTGGAGGCCGTAAGCCCCTGCCACACCTTCCATCTGGCGGTTGTCCGGTGCATGCAGTCCGACCCAGACAAAACCGCGGCCATTCGTCCGGACCTCTTCGAGGGCACCGGCGAAAGTGCGCATACCGGGCAGACGGTGACCGTCGACATACACAGCGCAGTCCACCACCGCCCGGGACGGGGGAATCGGCACCGACGCCGAGGCTTTCGGTTCGACCGCGCCGGGGCGAAGATGTGGCCGCGAGGGCATGACTGTCTCCTTCGTTGCGGGTGTCGAACGCCGTTCGACCCCTCGAAGATGTTACGCCCCCCGCAACACCGGGCGACGTCACCGGCCGGGGCCGCGGCCCCGGTGAGAGACTGTGCGCCATGGGCTTCGACACCACGCTCTACCTGACGATGTTGATCACCCTCGTGGTGATCATGGATCCGCCCGGCCAGGTGCCGCTGTTCCTGTCGCTGGTGGGTCATCGTCCACCCGCGGTGCGCCACCGGGCCGCCTGGCAGGCGCCGGCTGTGAGTTTTCTGGTGATCACGGTGTTCGCGATCGCGGGGAACGCGATATTGAGTTACCTGCACATCGGAATCCCCGCGTTGCAGGGCGCCGGGGGACTGCTGTTGCTCCTGGTGGCGCTGCAGTTGCTGACCGGCCTGGGCAACGCCGGAAATCCGCAGTCGGTCTCCGACGATGTGAACGTGGCCCTGGTACCGCTGGGGACCCCGCTGCTCGCCGGCCCGGGCGCCATCGCGGCGGTCATCGTCAACGTGAGTCAGGCCGACGGTGAGACCGCGGCATACCTCGCCATCGGTGCGGCGATCATCACCGTCCACATCGTGCTGGTCGCGGCACTGCGCTTCTCGACGGTCCTGATCAAGCTGCTCGGTATCGGCGGGATCACCCTGATGGCCAAGATCGCGGGTCTGTTGCTCGCCGCGATCGCGGTCCAGTTGATCGCCGATTCCGTGCGCGGCTTCATCGTCGCAGGCTAGTGAGGCGAACCGGCCCAAATGTTGCCTGATGCTCACGATCCGGAGGTCCGCAGGTGTGAGCCCGGTCATCTGAAGTAGCGTTGTCGCCGTGACCGAGCCCCGGGGCGTCGAATCGCCCGTAAATGATGACAGTGCAGCAACAACGATCACCCGCGAGGAGATCTTTGCCGGCCATGAAGGCGGCAAATTGTCGACGAACATCACCGCGCCGCTCAACACCAAGCGGGCGTTGTCCATTGCGTATACGCCCGGCGTCGCCGAGGTGTCCCGTGCGATTGCGGCCGACCCCGAGCTGGCCCGCCGCTACACCTGGACCAATCGTCTGGTGGCGGTCGTCAGCGACGGCAGTGCAGTGCTCGGACTCGGTGACATCGGTCCGGCGGCGTCGTTGCCGGTGATGGAGGGCAAGTCTGCGCTGTTCAAGAACTTTGCCGGCCTCGACTCGATCCCGCTGGTCCTGAGCACGAAGGATCCCGATGAGATCGTCGAAACCCTGGTTCGGTTGCGGCATTCATTCGGTGCGGTGAACCTCGAGGACATCTCCGCGCCCCGCTGCTTCGAGATCGAGAAGCGGGTGATCGAGGCTCTCGACTGCCCGGTGATGCACGACGATCAGCACGGCACCGCGATTGTGGTGCTGGCCGCACTCAAGGCGGCGACCAACCTGCTGGGCAAGACCCGTGCCTCCCTCAAGGTCGTGATCTCCGGTGCCGGTGCGGCGGGGGTTGCCTGCACCAACATCCTGCTGGCCGTGGGCATCACCGACGTCACCGTGATCGACAGCAAGGGCATCGTGCACTCGGGACGCACCGACCTCAATGATGTGAAGGCAGAGCTGGCCTCACGTACCAATCCGGACCGGCGCACCGGAACGTTGTCGGATGCGTTGGTCGGTGCCGACGTCTTCGTGGGCGTCAGCGCGGGCAAGGTGCCCGAGGAGGCGTTGGCGACCATGAACTCCGATGCCATCATCTTTGCGTTGTCGAACCCGGACCCCGAGGTCCATCCCGAGATCGCCGCGAAGTATGCGGCGGTGGTGGCCACCGGTCGGAGCGACTTCCCCAACCAGATCAACAACGTGCTGGCTTTCCCCGGCGTGTTCCGGGGTGCGCTGGACGCCGGCGCCCGCCGGATCACCGAGGCGATGAAACTCGCTGCGGCCGACGCGATCGTCGAGGTGCTCGGTGACGATCTGTCGGCGCAGATGATCGTGCCGAGCCCGCTGGATCCACGGGTTGCGCCGGCCGTCGCCGCCGCAGTTGCCCGGGTCGTCGCTGAGTGAACGGCTTCATGACCCGCGGCGCTCGACGGATACTGCCGGCGTTGGTGCTGGCCGGTTCGCTGATCCTGGTGGGATGCTCAGAACCTGGTCCGGCGGCGCAGCCGCTGGTCACCGGATCGGCCCCGGACACGCCGAGTCGCGTGGTGACCGCCATCTACGCCGGTGCGTTGCGGAACGCGGGTGCTGACGTCTCCGACGACCATCCGGTGGGCGACTACGCGGAATTGCTGGCCGGGATGGACGAGCGTTCGGTCGATCTGATGCCGGCCTGGTCGGGGGAGTTGCTCGCCCAGCTCGATCCCGGCGCTGCCGGTCGCAGCACCGAGGACGTCTACAACGAGTTGAATCAGGCGTTACCGCAAGGTGTTTCGGTGGGTGACGCGACGTCGGTGCAGGACAAGACGCTCGTGTACATCTCGTCGGAACTGGCCACGGCCACCGACGTCGACGAACTGTCCGATTGCGCTGCGCTACCGGCCGGGTTGCCGCTGGTCACCGTTGTCGAGCCCGACCCGATCACCCTGAGCGAGTTGGGTAGTGCCGGTTGCGCATTCGCACCGCCGGTGGTGCTCGATGTCGACGAGGCGATCGCCGAGGTCGCGGCCGGCCGGGCCGCAGGCCTGTTCTCGGCGCTCGGTGTGGTCGGGGACGATTCCGGGCTGCAGGCCCTGGCCGATACCGACGACGCCTTGCGCGCGGCGGACCTGGTTCCGGTCTTCCGGACCGCCGCCCTGGACCGAGACCTGTTCCGGGCGATGAACAAGGTCGCCGGAGAGCTGACCACCGCCGACCTGACGACGATGTCGGAGCAGGTCGACGGGGGTGCAGATGTGTCGGCGGTGGCCGGTCGCTGGCTGGCCGAACACAGCAGTTGATCGACGGTTACGTTTCGACGCCCGCGCCGCTCCGGGTCAGGTGGCTGCCCAGGTAGTCGCCGAGTTCGTCGACGGCTGCCGCGGCGGCGGGCATCAGGGGTGCGGCCACGTGCGCAACGTGCCACAGCGGACCCAGGTCGCTCAGCGTGACCTCGACGCCGGCGGCCCCGAGGCGGGTGGCGAAGTCGGTGACCTGCTGCAGCAACATCTCGGGTCGGCCGACCTGGATCAGCGTCGGCGGTAGCCCGGTCAGGTCGCCGCGCCCGGGTGCGTACCTCGGATCGTCGGGATTGCCGTCACCGAGGTACATCTGCGCGCTCTGGTCGGCCCAGGCGGCATTGACCACGATGTCGGTGCCGTTGTCGCCCTGCCGGGCGGCGGGATCGACCCACGGTGAGATCAGTCCCAGCGCCGCCGGTCGCAGGCCGTGCTCGTCGATCAGCACTCGAGCGGTTGCCACGGTCAACCCGCCGCCTGCCGAGTCACCGGCGATGGCGATGGATTCGGGTCCGTATCCGCGCGCCACCAAATCGCGAAATGCCGCCACCGCGTCGTCGACGGCCGCCGGACACGGATGTTCCGGTGCCAGACGGTAATCGAGGACGTAGACCTCGGCCCGGGTGGCCGCCGCCAGACTGGTGGTCAAACCGCGATGGGACTTCGGTGAACCGGTGACGTAGGCACCGCCGTGCAGGTAGAGGATCGCCTGCGCATGCTGGGTCGGTCCGACGGTGATCCGTTCGGTGGGCAGGCCACCGAGCACGATCTTGCGGATCACCTGATCCGGCAACGGCGGAACCAGCCGCGCGCCGGCGTCGAGCAGTCGCCGCTGTACCGCCGGCGCCAAGCGCGCATTCAAGGCCAACCGGAAAGCGGGCTTGAGCAGGCGCTCGCTGGCCGGGATCGACAGGGTCAGTGCAGTTCTCGGTAGGGCGATCACAGTACTGCCGACGGATCGTGCGGCACCTTCTGCGGCTTCGGCGCAACACGGCCTGCGAACTTCGAGATCACCACTTCGTAGAGCGAACCACCGGCGCGGACCAGGACATCGACGACCTTGGCATCGGCGCCGACCAGCACCCGGGGGCGGTTCTTCTCGATTGCGGCGATGATGATCTCGGCGGCGCGCGGGGAGGTCGTCCGGGCCAGCTTCTTGTCGAAGAGCTCGGCGGCACCGCGCTGATCGTGGCCTTCGGACACCGTCGAGTTGCGTGCGATGGCGGTCTTGATGCCGCCGGGGTGCACGCAGGTGACCTGGACCGGATGTCCGGCGATCCGCATCTCCTGGTACAGCGATTCGGTGAACCCGCGCACCGCGAACTTGGCCGCGTTGTAAGCACTTTGGCCGGGCATGGCCAGGATCCCGAACAGTGACGACGTGTTGACGATGTGGCCGTCACCGGACGCGATGAGGTGGGGGAGGAAGGCCTTGGTCCCGTTGACCACACCCCAGAAATCGATGTCCATCACACGTTCGTACTGCTTGAACTCGGTGATCTCGACTTCACCGTGATGGGCGATCCCGGCGTTGTTGATGACCAGGTTGACCTTGCCGAAATGCGCCGCGACGGTGTCGGCGTACTCGAGGACGGCTTCCCGTTCGGCAACATTGAGCAGCTGTGAATGAACCTGCGCTCCTTGTGCTTTGAGGAGTCGTTCGGTCTCGTCGAGCCCGGTGGGGTTGACGTCACTGATCGCCACGAGCGCGCCCTTGGCTGCCAATTGCAGTGCCAGGTCGCGTCCCATGCCGGATCCGGCCCCGGTCACCACGGCAACCTTGCCCTTGAAATCCTTCATGATGTCACCGTTTCTGTTGCGGGGCGGGCGGATTCGGCCGCTGTGCGGGCGGGCACACCGGCAGGGGCACTCGAGGTGTCGTATGCGGCCAGGTCGAACTCCCGCGTGATGCGGCGGTAGTTGAACGTGAATCCCGGCCACAGCGTCGTGATATTGCCGAAGGCGTCCTTGTACCAGCTGGCGCAGCCGCCGGTTTCCCAGACGCTGGACTTCAGATTCTTCTGGATACCGACGTTGTAGTCGTGCTGCACATCGGATCGGACCTCGACGCGGGCGAGGTCATACTTGCGTTGCAGATTGAGGAAGTCCCCGAGGTAGTTCAGCTGGGATTCGATCATGTAGACCATCGAGGTGTGGCCCAGGCCGGTCGAGGGACCCACCATCAGGAACAGGTTCGGGAACCCGTGGACGGCGGTGCCCTTGTACGCGTTCATCCCGTTCGCATCCCAGACCTCGGTGAGGCTGGCGCCGTCCTTGCCGATCATGTGCTCGAAGGCGGGGGAGTCGGTGACATGGAAGCCGGTTGCGACGACGATCGCGTCGACGTCCCGGACGACCCCGTCGGCGGTGATGATCCCGGTGGCGGTGACCTCTTTGATGGGGTCGGTGACCAGGTCGACGTTCTCCTGGCCCAGTGCCGGGTAATAGGTGTTCGACAGCAGGATGCGCTTGCATCCGACCTTCCAGTTCGGGGTCACCGCGGCACGCAGTTTGCGGTCGGAGATGCCGCGCGCGATGTTCCGCTTGCCGATGATCTTGGCCGGGGCGAGCACGTTGGGAGCGTGCGTCAGGCCGAAGGAGACCAGCTCGTGTGCGGCGTAGATACCGCCGCGGACGGCCTTCTGTAACCCGGGGATGTTCTTGAACGCCCAGTTCTCGGCCGCCGAATACGGGCGATCCGCGCGCGGCAGTACCCATGGCGCTGTCCGTTGGTACACGTCGAGGCGGCCGACCTCCTTGGCCAGTTCCGGGATGATCTGGATGGCCGAGGCACCGGTGCCGATGACCGCAACCCGCTTGCCCGCGAGGTCGTAGTCGTGGTTCCACTGCGCGGAGTGGAAGACCTCACCGGTGAAGTCGGCGATGCCCTTGATGTCGGGAAGTTTGGGTTCGCAGAGGGGGCCGACGCCGGCGATCACGAACGTCGCGCGGTATTCACCGGCAGAGGTCGTGATGGCCCACTGGCCTGCGGCCTCGTCCCAGGCGATGTTGGTGACCTCGGTGTTCCAGCGCGTATTCGGTTCCAGGTCGTGCTGGTCTGCGACCGCGTTGATGTACCGGTGGATCTCGGGCTGCCGGGAGAACGAACGGCTCCACGTGGGGTTGAGGGCAAACGAGTACGAGTAGAGGTGTGAGGGCACATCGCAGGCGGCACCGGGGTAGGTGTTGTCGCGCCAGGTACCGCCGAAGTCACTTCCGCGATCGAGGATCACGAAGTCGTCGATACCCTGCTGCCGCAGCTTGATCGCGGCGCCGAGTCCGGAGAAGCCTGCGCCGATGATGGCGATCTTTACAACGTTCATGGGTACGAACTTACCCACTACTGACCGAGTGTCAATAGGGTCGGGACATCTTATTGACAGAAGGTCAGTAAGATCGGCTGTCATGACCACCGCCCGCCGTACGAGAATGAGCCCGCAGGCCCGTCGCGATCAGCTGATCGAACACGGGCTGCGGATGCTCGCCGACCGGGCGCTGGATCAGGTGTCGGTCGAGGAGGTGGCCGAGGCGGCAGGCGTCTCGCGCGCTCTGCTGTTCCACTATTTCGAGTCCAAACAGGACTTTCTGGTGGCGCTGACGACCACACAGAGCCAGCGGATGCTCGAACGCACCGAACCGGATCTGAGCCTGGAGGATCCCCTGGCGATCGCCCGGGCATCTCTCGCGGCGTTCATCGACTACGTGTCGGCGAATCGGTCGGCCTATCTGGCGATCCTGCAGGGCGTCGGCGCGTCGGATCCGGCGATGCGCAAGGTCGCCGACGACACCCGCGCGGTCATGGCCGAGCGGGTCCTGGGGTTGGCCGATCTACTCGATCTGCAGCGCACACCGGTCCTCGAACTGGCCGTCCACGGCTGGGTCACGTTCAGTGAACAGGTCACGGTCCGGTGGCTGCTCGACGACACCGGTGTCACCCGCGAGACCCTCATCGAACTGATCACGCAGGCCCTGCCGCTGCTGGCGATGACCGCCGGCACCTTGGCCACCGCGGACGACTAGCCCCGGACACCCCCCCAGATACCGAAAATGTGCCCTTTTGGCGACTAAAAGCCCAGGTGGGCGCCGCCAAAAGGGCACATTATCGGGGGGTTGGATCAGGCGAACGCGGTATCCACGATCTCCTGCTGCTCGACGGCATGGACCTTCGACGAGCCCGACGACGGTGCCGACATCGCACGACGCGACACCCGCCGCAAACCGCTGAAGTACTCAGGCAGCATCTCCGGCAGCGTGAGGCCGAAGTACGGCCAGGCACCCTGGTTCTTCGGCTCTTCCTGGACCCAGAACACTTCCTTCATGTTCGGGTACTGCTCGAGCGCGTTCTTCAGGCGCTTGTGCGGCACCGGGTAGAGCTGCTCGATACGGACGATCGCGATGTCGTCGCGGTTGTCCTTCGCCTTACGGGCGGCCAGCTCGTAGTAGAGCTTGCCCGACACCAGCAGGACCCGCTCGACCTTGCTGCGATCGCCGCCACCGTCGAAGGACGGATCGTCGATGACCGAGCGGAACTTGCCGTCCGTGAACTCGGAGATCGGGGAGACCGCGGCCTTGTTGCGCAGCATCGACTTAGGGGTGAAGACGACCAGTGGACGGCTGATCCCGTCGAGCACGTGGCGCCGCAGCAGGTGGAAGTAGCTGGCCGGCGTCGACGGCAGAGCGACCGTCATCGAACCCTCGGCGCACAACTGCAGGAACCGCTCGATGCGGCCCGAGGTGTGGTCGGGGCCCTGGCCCTCGTGACCGTGTGGGAGCAGCAGCACCACATCGGAGGTCTGGCCCCATTTGGCCTCGCCCGACGAGATGAACTCGTCGATGATCGACTGGGCTCCGTTGACGAAGTCACCGAACTGGGCTTCCCACAGCACGAGTGCGTCGGGATCGCCCACGGAGTAGCCGTACTCGAAACCGACGACCGCGTACTCGCTCAAGGACGAGTCGTAGACGAGGAACTGGCCGGGGTTGTCCGGGTTGGTCTCGGCAATCGTGCGCAACGGGGTGTACTCGTCGCCGGTCTCCCGGTCGATGAGCACCGAGTGCCGCTGGGTGAACGTGCCACGACGCGAGTCCTGGCCCGACAGCCGGACCGTGCGGCCCTCTTCGACGAGCGAGCCGAAGGCGAGCAACTCGCCGAACGCCCAGTCGACGTTGCCGTTACGCGACATGTCCTGGCGCTTCTTGAGCACCGGCTGGACCCGCTGGTGGACGGTGAAGCCCTCGGGCACGTTGGCGAAGGCGTCGCCGATCCGCTCGACGGTCTCTTTGCTGACCTTGGTCTCCAGTTTCACCGGGAGGGCCTGATCGGCTTCGACCGACGGGCTCGGTGCGGCCTGGTACTTCTCGAGTTCGCGGACCTCGTTGAAGACCCGCTCGAGCTGGCCCTGGTAGTCGCGCAGGGCGTCTTCGGCCTCTTTGAGCGAGATGTCACCGCGGCCGATGAGGGCTTCGGTGTAGCTCTTGCGGACGCTGCGCTTGGTGTCGATGACGTCGTACATGGCCGGCTGGGTCATCGAGGGATCGTCACCCTCGTTGTGACCGCGTCGGCGGTAGCAGACGAGGTCGATGATGACGTCCTTGTTGAACTTCTGCCGGTAGTCGACGGCCAGTTTGGCCACCCACACGCAGGCCTCGGGGTCATCGCCGTTGACGTGGAAGATCGGCGCACCGATCATCTTCGCCACATCGGTGCAGTACTCCGACGACCGCGACGATTCCGGTGCGGTGGTGAAGCCGACCTGGTTGTTGACCACGATGTGAACCGTGCCGCCGGTGCGGTATCCGGGCAGCATGGCCAGGTTGAGGGTCTCGGCGACCACACCCTGACCGGCGAACGCGGCATCGCCGTGCAGCATCAGCGGCAGGACGGTGAACTCTTCTTCGCCACCCTTGTTGTGCAGGTCCTGCTTGGCGCGGACCAGGCCCTCGAGAACCGGGTCGACCGCCTCGAGGTGCGAGGGGTTGGCGGTCAGCGAGACGAGGATCTCGTTGTCACCGAACATCTGGTAGTACTTGCCCTCGGCGCCGAGGTGGTACTTCACGTCGCCGCTGCCGTGTGCCTGCGACGGGTTCAGGTTGCCCTCGAACTCGGTGAAGATCTTCGAGTAGGGCTTGCCGACGATGTTGGCCAGCACGTTCAGGCGGCCGCGGTGCGGCATTCCGACGACGACCTCGTCGAGGCCGTACTCGGCGCTCTGGTCGATGACGCCGTCCATCATCGGGATGACGGCCTCGGCACCTTCCAGCGAGAAGCGCTTCTGCCCGACGTACTTGGTCTGCAGGAAGGTCTCGAAGGCCTCCGCGGCATTGAGCTTGGACAGAATGTACTTCTGCTCGGCCACCGGTGGCTTGACGTGCTTGATCTCGACCCGATCCTGCAGCCATTGCTGCTGTTCGGGTTCGAGGATGTGGGTGTACTCGACACCCACGTGGCGGCAGTACGAATCACGCAGGATCGACAAGATGTCGCGGAGCTTCATCTTGTTCTCGCCGTGGAATCCGCCGACCTTGAAGCTGCGATCGAGATCCCACAGTGTCAGCCCGTAGGTGATGATGTTCAGGTCGGGATGGGAGGCGCGCGCATCCGAATCGAGCATCAGTGGATCGATGTCGGCCATCAGGTGACCCCGATTGCGATATGCCGCAATCAGTTCCAGCACCCGTGCGTTCTTGTCGACTTCACCTTCGGAGATGTCGCGACGCCACCGGATCGGCTCGTACGGGATGTGCAGCGTCGTGAACATCTCGTCGAAGAAGTCATCCGAGAGCAACAGCTCGTGGATCTTCCGCAAGAAGTCGCCGGACTCGGCGCCCTGGATGATTCGGTGATCGTAGGTCGAGGTCAGGGTCATCAGCTTGCCGACACCCATCTCGGCGATGCGTTCGTCGCTGGCGCCCTGGAACTCGGCGGGGTACTCCATCGCGCCGGCGCCGATGATGGCGCCCTGGCCCTTCATCAGACGCGGGACCGAATGCACGGTGCCGATGGTGCCGGGGTTGGTGAGCGAGATCGTGACTCCGGCGAAATCGTCGCCGGCGAGTTTGCCTTCGCGGGCACGGCGGACGATGTCCTCATACGCGGCATGGAACTCGGCGAAGTTCATGTTCTCGCAGCGTTTGATGGCGGCGACCACCAACATGCGCGACCCACCCTTGCCGGGGAGGTCGATGGCCAGGCCGAGGTTGGTGTTCGCAGGTGTGACGATGTTCGGCTTGCCGTCGACCTCGGCGAAGTGCCGGTTCATGTTGGGGAACGACTTGATCGCCTGCACGATGGCGTAACCCAGGATGTGGGTGAACGAGATCTTGCCGCCGCGGGTGCGCGCCAGATGGTTGTTGATGACCGTCCGGTTGTCGATCATCAGCTTCGCCGGGATCGCACGCACACTGGTCGCGGTGGGGATCTGCAATGACGCAGACATGTTCTTGGCGACCGTGGCCGCTGCGCCGCGCATCACCTGAGAAGAATCCTCGGTGGCGGCCGGGGCAGCCGGCTTCTTTGCAGTGGGCTTCTTCGAGGCGGTGTTGTCTTTGGTGGGCGCCGGTGACTTCGCCTTGGCCGGGGCCTTGGGTGTCTCTGCCTTCGCCGGAGGGGCGGTGGTGGCCTTGGCCGAGGGTAGTGTGGTGGTGGCGTTGGATCCGTCGCGACTGGTCTCCGACTGACCCGCTGCGGCCTTGCTCGCGGGCGTGGGATCGACGGCCGGCTTGTTCGAACCCGAACCGTTGGCCGCGGCGGCGGGCGTCGTCTCGGCGGTGCCGCCGGTGGTTGTTTTTGCCCCGTTGGCCTCGGCGGCGTAGTTCTTCAAGAACTCATGCCAACTCGGATCAACCGAGGTCGGGTCTTTTTGGAAGCGCTGGTACATTTCCTCAACCAGCCACTCGTTCTGTCCGAAGTCTGAAATCGAACTGCTGCTCACGGCAGTATCTCGCCTCAATTCATTAATTGGTCGGCGTGCGTTTCCGACCTACGTGCGTTTGCGAAGTCCCAGATAACAAGGTTAGACCCCAGTGGACTACGAGGCTATGCCGGTTGGCTGCCTTCGTGGCGTGGGTCACTTGGTTCGGCCTCATCGGGTGTGATACCAGCAGTCCACAAAGCACGGTACCGACCATTCAACAACAGCAATTCCCGATGTGTTCCGAGTTCGACGATACGTCCGTCGGACACCACCGCTATGCGATCGGCGCGGGCCGCGGTGGCCAGTCGGTGCGCGACGATCACCGACGTCCGGGACCCGGTCAGGTGACGTCCGGCGGCCAGTACGCGGCGCTCGGTCGACTGGTCCAGGGTGGCGGTGGCCTCATCGAGCAGCAGCAGGTCCGGGTCGACGAGTTCGGCGCGGGCCAGGGCGATCAGTTGCCGCTGCCCCGAGGACAAGCCCTTGCCGCGTTCCCCGATCGGATGGTTCATCGCCCCGGGCAGGCCCGCGATCATCGACAGGGCGCCGACCGCCGACGCTGCCGCTGCGATCTCGTCATGGGTCGCATCCGGCCTGCCGTAGGCGATGTTTCCGGCCACGGTCCCGGTGAACAGGTGCGGTTCCTGGGGCACCACGCCGAGGCGGGACCGGTAGTAGCCGAGCCGGAAGTCGCGGATGTCGGTGCCGTCCATCCGGACCGAACCGGTGGTCGGGTCGTAGAAGCGGGCTAGCAGTTTGACGATGGTCGATTTGCCGGCACCGGTCTCACCGACCAGTGCCAGGGACGTCCCGGCGGGCAGATCGAGGTCGACCCGCGACAGGGCGTCCCGGGTCGCACCGGCGTACCGGAAGGTGACCTCGCGGAGCTCGGCATGGCCCTCGAAACCACCCGGCGGCGGTGAGATGGTCGTCCCCGGTCCGCCGTCACGTGACCCGTAGCTGTCCGGGCACTGCACACTGCTGCGGGTCGCCAGCAGGTCGGAGATGCGGCGGAGTCCGACCAGCGCCTGCTGGTAGCTGTCGAACACCTGGGACAGCTGTTGAACGGGACCGAAGAGCATTCCGAGATAGAGGACAAAAGCGACGAGCGTGCCGGCGCTGGTCTGGCCGCGGGCCACCTGATGGGCGCCGACCGCGATGATGCCGGCGGTGGCCAGATCTGCCATCAGTGTGATGAACGGGAAGTAGATCGAGATCGCCTGCTGGGAGACCATCCGGGCCCGGACGTAGGTCGCGGCGCGGGTGGTGAAGCGGGCCATCGCGAAACCTTCGTGGCGGTAGGCCTGCGTGGTGCGGACACCGCCCACGTTCTCTTGGAAGTCGGCGTTGACCTCGCTGATCAACTCCCGTGACCGGGTGTACGCACGCGAGCTGATCCGGCGGAAGACGATCGTCGCGATGATGATCGGCGGGAAGACCACCAACATGAGCAGACCCAGCGACAGATCGGTCAGGAGAACCGCCACCCCGACCCCGACGATGGTCAGGGTGCTGACAATCGCCGACGACAGCCCGGTCTGCAGGAACGTCGATAGTGCATCGACGTCGGTGGTCATCCGCGTCATGATGCGCCCGGACAGTTCCCGTTCGTAGTAGTCCAGCCCGAGACGTTGCAGGTGGGCGTAACTGCGGACGCGCAGGGCGTAGAGGACGCGCTCGCCACTTCGGGCGGTGATCACCGTCATCACCGCGGCGGCGAGGAATCCGATGGCCACGGCCACGAGTCCGAGGCCGGTGGCCAACCACAGGCGACCCGACTGATCGTCGGTCGCGCCGTCGATCCCGAACCGGGCGATGGTCGGAAACGCCAAACCGACGAGGGTGTCGATCGAGATGCAGACGACCACCGCGGCCAGCAGCCATCGAACGGGCCGCAACAGCTGACGCAGCGAGAAGTCGGGACGGTCCCGCCGGATGTCGCTGTCGTCCACGGGCGGCGATTCGTCGGCGGGCGGCAGGGCGGCCACGGATTCGAGGAGTTCAGGTGTCGCGGGCATGGCACCGAGTGCTCCCGCGATGCCGCCACCGCCACCGCGACCCCGGCCGCCGATCGCGTTGGTGACCGCCCGGGCCGGCTCGACCGCGTCGGGTGCGTCGGCCGGCCACAGCGCCGACGTGTCGAGCGCGGGGTGGTCGAGAAACGCTTCGTCGGGAGAATTGTCGTCGGCGAGTTCGCCGTCGAGAGCGTCGAGGTCGGTGGTCATCAGCGCGCGGAACTCGGGACAACGCTGTGTCAGTTCGGCCTCGGTTCCGATGTCGATGATCCGGCCGCGGTCGAGCACCGCCACCCGATCGGCCAGGGACAGCGTCGATCGGCGATGGGCCAGGAGCAGCATCGTGCGGGTGGAGGTGCGCAGGTGGGCAAAGATCTTCGCCTCGGTCTGGGCGTCGACCGCCGAGGTGGCGTCGTCCAGGATCAGGACGCGCGGGTCGGTGTACAGCGCTCGCGCCAGCGCGATCCGCTGTCGCTGACCGCCGGAGAGGGTCAGTCCGCGCTCACCGACGATGCTCCGGAAACCGTCCTCGAGTGCGCTGACGAAACCGGTGGCCTGGGCCTGGGCGGCGGCCTCGAGGACGCCGGCCGGGATGGGACCGTCCTGGTCGAACTTGCCGACGTGGGCGTTCGGGGCGATGTTCGCGGCGACGGTGTCGGAGTACAGAAAGGGTTCGTCGAACACCACGCCCACAGCGCCGCGCAGCTCCTGGGTCGCGATGGTGTCGATGTCGTGGGCGGTGCGGGCGCCCGGCGCGTCGGATGGTCCCGGCGTCGTCAGCTCCACCGAACCCGAGTCAGGGCGATAGAACCGGTCGGCGAGCATGGCCAGCGTCGATTTGCCGGAGCCCGGGGTCCCGACGACCGCGACCACCTCACCGGGCGCGATGGACAGATCCAGGTCATGCAGGACCGGTTGGGTGGCGCCGGGGTAGGTGAACGTGACGTCTCGGAGCTCGAGTCCGAGTGGACCGTCGGGCAACAGTCCCGTCGCCGCCAGACCTGGATCTGCCGGTTGGTCGATCACGCCGTACACGCGTTCGACGGCGGCGCGGGCGAGCTGTGCGGAGACGATCAGGGAGGTCAGGACACGGGCCAGCCCGGTCATCGTCGTGACGTAGGTGGCGAAGGCCAGGAAGGTGCCGATCGAGATGGACCCGATCATCGTCAGGTATCCGCCGAGCGCGATGATCGCGACCATGCCCAGTTGCGGCACCGCGGCCAGCACGGGTGCAAAACGAGCGTTGACCTTCGCGGCCCGCAGCCGAAGTGAATAGAGGCGCCTGCCATACCCGACGAGTTCGTCGACCGCGCGATCTTCCTGACCGAATCCCTTGACCACCCGGACTCCGGTGACGGTTTCTTCGACATGCTGTGCCAGATCCGCCGCGGCCTGCTGCGCCGACCACGTGGCCGCGAACATCCGTCTGCGGCTGTTGAACGCGATGACCGCCACCAGGGGGATGACCAACAGTGCGACCACGGTCAGCACCGGCGAGAGCCAGAACATCACGCCGATGGCGAGGACCACCTGGAGTGCGGCTCCGAGTGAGAGCGGCACCATCGCGAGCAGACCTTGGACGAGTTGCAGGTCGGTGATGGACCGCGAGACGACCTGACCGGTGCGGATCTGGTCCTGCGCGGCCCCGTCGGTCCGCAGCACCGACTCGAGGACCGAGAGCCGCAACGAGTTCTGCACGTTCAGCGAGAGTTTGCCCGCGGTCAGCCGACGACCGTACTGGCACCCGTATCGCACGAACGCCAGGACCACCATGACCAGCGCGATCGCACCGATGGTGTAGCCGTGGCCGGCGACGCCGGTGGCCTCGTCGATCGCCGCCTTCGTCAGCAGTGGGATGCAGAGGTCGATGACCACTGCCAGAGCGGTGACACCCAGGGTGATCGCCACCAGCCGCCGGTGGCGCAGGCATTCGCCGGCGAGCCGTCGGATCCAGCCGGGTCCGGCCGAAGCGGTGTGTGGTCGGGTCAACTAGCGCTCGGCCCATCGCCGGAGGTGGGGATCTGCGGGTTGTCCGCGGCATGTTGTGGATTGCCCACGGCGTAGAGGGGGACATTCGGGTCACGGACCGGCCAGTAGGGCGGCGGTGGTCCGAAGACCTGCCGTGAGTTGTTCACGATGATCCGGCCCAGTGCGCGGTTGCCCACGCCGCCGATGACCGCACCGAAACCGGCGGGGAGCAGTTTGCCCGCGGCCAGTGGCAGCTTCCGGAGCGCGTACTTCTTGAAGTAGGTGCGGAGCAGCTTCTGGTTGAGCGTGCGCAGGACCGGCGCGGGGATGAATCCACCGAACGCCCTGGCCAGGGTGCCGGATTTGGCGCCCAGTGAGTCCCGGACCACGGCAAGACCGGACTCGCCCAACGCCACGGTCAGGACGAGGGCCTTGCGGCGTTCCCGGTCGTGGAGCGGAACGCCGTGGACCTCGGCGATCGCCAGTGACAACAGCGCCGACGCCTCGATGAAGAAGGCGGTCTCGGCGCCCAGCGAGGCGAGCGACACCATCGTCCCGATGCCGGGGAACGCCGCCGCCGCACCGACCGCGCCACCGGAGCCGGTGACGGCGAGCAGGAACCGGCTCTCGAGGCGTTCGATGATCTGGGCGGGGGACTCCTGCGGATGCTCACGCCGAAGGCGCTGGATGTATTTGGTGACCGCGGGCGCCTGCAGATGCTGGGCGTGGTCGACGAGTGAGTCGATCATGCCTTCGGTTTTGCGGGTCGCGCCGATCGCATTGCCGTTGCCGATCGACGAAAGTTGCTTCTTTGCCACGTTTTCAAGCTCCTTGTCCGGCGGGTACACGTTCGGTGGGCAGCGGTGGCGGTGGTGGGGTCCCATCGCCGAAGGGGCGGCCACCGAGATGTTCGCGGTGATGGTCGCTGCGCCAGCCGGACAGGTCGGGACCGCGGGGCACGATCCGGCTGGGATTGATGTCGCTGTGGACGATGTAGTAGTGCGCTTTGATCTGGGTGAAGTCGATGGTGTCACCGAACCCGGGCGTCTGGAACAGGTCGCGGGCGTAGGCCCAGAGCACCGGCATCTCACTGAGCTTGGAACGGTTGCACTTGAAATGGCCGTGGTAGACCGAGTCGAAGCGGACGAGTGTGGTGAACAGCCGGATATCGGCCTCGGTGATGGTGTCGCCCACCAGGTAACGCTGCCCGCTCAGCCGTTCCGACAGGTCGTCGAGGCGGGCGAACAGCCGGTCGTAGGCCTGCTCGTAGCTGTCCTGGCTGCCCGCGAATCCGGCCCGGTACACCCCGTTGTTGACGTCGGTGAAGATCACGTCGGTCACCTCGTCGATCTCGGCGCGCAGGTTCTCCGGGTAGAGGTCCGGTGCACCCTCTCGATGGAAATCGACCCACTCGGTGGAGAAGTCGAGGGTCATCTGCCGGAATTCGTTGGTGACAACGGCCCCGGTGGGGATGTCGACGATCGCCGGCACGGTGATGCCGCGAGGATAGTCGGGGTAGCGGGTGAGATAGGCCTGCTTGAGGCGATGGATCTTCAGGACCGGGTCGATGCCTCCGGGGTCGAGATCGAATGTCCAGCTGTCGGCGTCGTGGGTGGGTCCGCACATGCCCATGGACAGGGCATGTTCGAGGCCGAGCAGGCGGCGCACGATCATCGCGCGGTTGGCCCACGGGCAGGCCCGGGCGACGACCAGGCGATAGCGACCGGCCTGGGCCGGAAACGTCTCACCGGCAGGACCGATTCCGTCCCGGGTGATCCGGTCGTCGATGTAGTTGGTGTCGCGCACGAACTCCTGGCCGACGGTCACGTAGCCGCCGGGCACATTCCCATCGGGCACGCTTCCGTCGGACGAACTTTCTTCGGAGGTCCTCGCCTGAGTGCTCATCGTTTTCCAGACTAGCCGTCCGGAAAAGGTCTGGGCATGAGCTCTTTCTCGCGGTATATTCCGCACGGAGTATTCGGCGCCGAATAACGGTCTGGGGTATCTGTATGGACGCTCGACCAGCAGTGGCAGCCGCGGCGTTGACACCGTTGGGCGTCATGGTCCTCGGGCTCCTCGTCGAACAACCGATGCACCCCTACGAGATGTTGCAGACGCTTCGAGCGCGCAAGGAAGATCGGTTCGCAAAACTGCGGCCGGGTTCGCTCTATCACACCGTTGGTTGGCTCTGCTGTCGAAACCTGTTGCAGGTCAGTGATGTTCATCGAGACGGGAACCGACCGGAGCGAACCGTCTACGCGGTGACAGGGGAGGGGCGCAAGGCGTTGGAGGGTGCGCTCGTATCCATGCTGCGCACTCCGGCCACGGAGTATCCCGCGCTCTATCTGGCTCTGGCAGAGGCCCACACCCTGGGTCGGCACGAGGTCGTGGCGCTGCTCGACGAACGTCTGACGATCATGCGCGCCGAGCTCGCGGACATCGCGGCAGCAATGTCCGAAGCTCTCGGACAGGGGCACCCGGAGATGTTCCTGCTCGACGTCGGGTGCCGACGGGCAGTCCTCGATGCTCAGATCAGCTGGCTGGAGCAGCTGCGTACGCGGCTCGCGACCGGGGAATTGATGTGGCTGCCGGAGTACTTGCAACTGCGAAACGCCGACCCCCGGCAGGGTCGTCAAGACAGCACCGGGCTGATCGCCCGGTCAGGGAACGAGGTAAGCAGTGAGTAGTCCCACCGCGGAGACCGACGCGCCGATCACCACCAGACCATGGCCGGCGCTGGGCGCGCTGTGCATCGGCTTCTTCATGATCCTGGTCGACATGACCATCGTTGCCGTTGCCCAGCCGGCCATCCAGCAGGCCCTGGACACCGACGTCAACGGCGTCATCTGGGTCTCGAGCGCCTATCTGCTCACCTACGCGGTGCCCATGCTCCTCGCCGGCCGACTCGGCGATCGCTTCGGACCCAAGCGGATCTACCAGCTCGGGCTGATTGTCTTCACGCTGGCGAGCATCCTGTGTGGCCTGGCGCAGTCGATCGAGATCTTGATCATCGCCCGCGGGCTCCAAGGCGTGGGAGCCGCGCTGATCACCCCGCAGACCATGGCCCTGATCACCCGGATGTTCCCGGCCGACAAACGCGGTGCGGCGATGGGCGTGTGGGGCACCGTCGCCGGAGTGGCGACGCTGGTCGGACCACTCGCAGGAGGAATCCTGGTCGATGGTCTGGGCTGGGAGTGGATCTTCTTCGTCAACGTGCCGGTCGGCGCGATCGGCTTGGTGTTGGCCTGGAAGCTGGTGCCCACGGTGCCGACCAACAAACGCAACTTCGATCTGATCGGTGTCGGACTCAGTGGTGTCGGTCTGGCCGCTCTGGTGTTCGCGATCCAGGACGGCGAAAAGTACGACTGGGCCGGGTGGATCTGTGCCCTGATCGTCGTCGGTCTGGTGCTGATCGCCCTGTTTGTCTACTGGCAGCACAAGATGGTCACACTGCGACCCGGATCCCAACCGCTGGTTCCGTTGAACCTCTTCCGTGATCGCAATTTCTCGCTGGCGAGTCTGGGCATCGCGACGATGGGCTTCGCGACCGCGGGCATGATGGTCCCGCTGATGTACTACTTACAGCTCGTCGGTGGCCTGTCCCCGACCGAATCGGCGGTGTTGACGATTCCGATGGCGGTCCTGACCGGTGTTCTGGCCCCGATCGTCGGTCGGCAGGTAGACCGGATCCACCCGCGGTACATCGTCACCACGGCGTTCCTCCTCAACGCGATCGCGATCGGCTGGATCGCCGTGATCGCGACCCCGACCACACCGATCTGGCAGTTGCTCCTACCGGTGAGCCTCATGGGTGTCGCGAGCTCCGGCATCTGGGCGCCGCTGGCGGCGACCGCCACCCGGAATCTGCCGATGAGCAGTGCCGGAGCAGGGTCTGGCGTCTACAACACCACGCGCCTGATCGGTTCGGTGCTCGGCAGTGCGGCTGTCGGAGCCCTGATCCAGACCCGTCTGGCAGCAGAGTTGCCGCAATTCGGTGGCAACTCGATGGACGATGTGACCGGGCGTCTGCCCGAACAGGTGCGCGATGGTTTCGCGACGGCGATGGGGCAGACGCTGCTGCTGCCCGCGGCCGCATTGCTTCTGGGTGTGGTTGCGGCGCTGTTCTTTGCCCGACCTCGGCATATGGGCGCATCAGGTGATCCGGATCCGACCCCGCCCACGCCGGGGGAGGCAAAGATGTCCGACATCCCCGCCGGCGGTGGCGTTTGACGGAGCTGCGCGGGCGGGATGTACTGGGCGACATGCACAGTGACGTCCCGGGCCCGCGCCGTCTGTCCGTAGAGGATCGTCGGGCACAGTTGGTGGAGAGTGCCCTGGCATTGGCCGATCGCGGTGGGATGAGCGCGGTGACCGTGCGCGGCGTCGCCGAAGAGGCCAAAGTTTCACTGGGCGTTGTGCATTACTGCTTCGACGACAAAGAGCAGCTCGTCGCGGCGATGATCGAGAAGGTGATCACCGAACAACTCGAGGCGCTGACCGGTTCGATCCCGACCGGCACCCTCGAGACCGGCCGAGATGCGTTGCACACCTGGGTCGAGGAGGCGCTCACCGGGGTGTGGCGCCGCGCCGCGGAATTCCCTGATCGCTGGTTACTGATGATCGAATCGATGCTGTTCTCGTTGCGGCAGCCGAGCGGTTCGGCCTCTGCCGGTCAGGCTCTGGTGCAACACCAGACCGCTGAGAAGTACGGGCGCGCTTACCTATCGGAGATCGGTGAGCGCTGTCAGATGAAGTGGGACATCGATGATCGAACCCTGGTTCGGTCTGCATTGCAGATGCTTTTCGGAACAGTGCAGTGGTGGCTGGTCGATCGCGACGATGCCGCTGCACGCAGGTCACTCTCGCTCGTGGCCGGCCTGATCGCCGACTCCGCCTCACCCAGGTAGCTCAGCCGGCCACCGACACCGCGATGGTGTGCAGGCCGGTGGCTCCATCCGGAACCGACGGCGCCTGCGCCTCGATCTGTGGCTGACCGTCACCGTCGATGGACCGGACGGTCAGTTCATGTGTGCCGGGTTGGGCGTCCCAGTCCCATTTCCACAACCGCCAGGCGTCGAGAAGATCCGGTGCCAGGACCTCGGCGTCGTTCCACGGGCCGTCATCGACGCGGACCTGGACCCCACGGATGCCGCGGCCCTGGGCCCAGGCAACGCCACCCACCGTCACCGGTCCGGTGGCCACCGAGGAGTTCGGCCGGGGTACGTCGATCCGAGAGCTGGTCTTGATCGGGCCCTTCTCCGCCCAGCCGAGTGTCGTCCAGTAGGCCCGGGCCCGATCGAACCGGGTGACCTCGAGCGACACCACCCATTTGGTGGCCGAGACGTACCCGTACAGACCCGGAACCACCATGCGCACCGGGTAACCGTGCTCGACGGGCAGCGGCTGTCCGTTCATGCCGACCGCGAGCATCGCGTCCCGGTTGTCGGTCAGCGCGGTCAGGGGTGTGCCGGCCGTCCATCCGTCCGCGCTGGTGGACAGGACCATGTCCGCGTCGTCCGCCGGTCCGGCGATGGCGAGCAGATCGCGGAGCCGGTAGCCGGTCCATCTGGCGTTGCCGACCAGATCTCCGCCCACACTGTTCGACACACACGTCAGCGTCACCACCGCGTCGAATGCCGTGTGGTCGCGGCGCAATTGACCGAGGTCGATGCGGATCTCGCGGTCGACCATCCCGTGGATCCGCAGCGACCATGAATCGCTCTTCACCTGGGGGACGGTCAGCGCGGTGTCGATGCGATAGAAGTCCTTGTTGGGGGTGATGAACGGGGTGACGTCATCGAGGTCCGGCGCGACGGTGGTCACCGTGTTCGCGGCGGACGGCAGATCGAAGGCGGCGCGATCGGCGCCGACGGAGCCGGTGGTGCGCCACAGCATCCACCCGCCGAGTCCGGTGACCGCGACGGCACCACCGACGGTGGAGGCCCCGACCAGGAACTGTCGTCGTTCGACCTCCGGTGCGACGCCGCGTGTTTCGTGCTCGTCGGTCGACTGATCCAAATGTGGCGTCACAGCTGTTGCGGCGCTTGGGGTGCCGGGTTGAATGCGACGCATGAGGATGTGCAGCGCGATCATCGCGACGGCAACGCCGAGCAAGGTGGGCAGCGCCCAGGTCCACGCCGCGGTCGGCCGGTCCAGCGCGGCAGCGATCCCGACGGCGCCGACCACGCCGAAGATCACCGGTCCGGCCGGCGGTCGCTTCAGTTCGGCTGGCCCGGCGAGGGCTGCGAGCAGTGCCATGATCGCCGCGATCGACATGAGGAGGACCGGTTTGTCGGCGGTGCCGAATGTGTCGATGGCCCATTCACGCATCGACGCAGGCGCGCCGTCGATGACTGCGGAGCCGACCGCGTGAAGCGGGGCCGCGCCGCGATCGACCAGGAGTGCGCAGAGGTAACCGACGCCGACACCGAGCGCGGCAGACAGGACTCCGCTGATCGTCGCGGCGAGCGCACGTTCACGCGGGGAGAAGGACATGGGATCAGTATCCCCTCGCCGGAGCCCGGTCGGCGGCCGGTGAGTTGCACCGGGGCCGGAAGAGCCGCTGACCGCGGACTCGCGTTTGTTGACGACTGTCGTACGATATGACCCTTGCTTCGGGGGGTTGTGGGGGAGGAACGCAGATGTTGCCAGAGGCGGTTCCCACCTGGGCCGATCGAATGCGTGACGTCGTCGCGGCGGTTGCGCTGCTGGTGTCGTTGGGTCTGGACTGGAACGCCGACTCGGTTGCGTTGCTTCGGGTGGACGCGGCGCTCATCACCGGGATCTCGTTGTTGTCACTGCTGTTGCCTGCGGCAAGTCGGCGGGGGCTGTTCGGGCCGACCTGGTCCCCGGCGCGGTTGCGGACGGCGAAACTGGTCGCCGGGGTGCCGTACCTGGTTCTGGTGACGGTGTATTTGTTCTGGGACGTCCTGAGCCGATGGCTCGAAGTGTCCTACGGCAGTACCGGTTTGGGTCCGGCGGTGTGGATCGGTCTGGCCGGGGCGGTGTTGGCGGCCCAACCGCGCCGGTCGGATCTGTTCGACCTGGCTCCCGGCGCCTCTTCGCGGGAGGGTCTGCAGGCGCGGTTGGTGTTGATCAGTCTCGGAGTGCTGTTCACCGTGTCGTCCGTTGCCGGCGCGTCGACCTCGGTCTTTCGCTTCTTCGACGGCATCGATGCGGTCGCCGGGCTCCGGGTCGGGGTGCTCAACCCATTGGTCGATGCACTTGCCGCCCTGGTCTGGCTGGTCATCATCGGCCGGCTGATCTGGGCCGCGGCGGTCGGCAGACCGGGTGCCGGATTGGCACTTTCGCTGCCGGCCTGGGCGGTTGCCGGATGGGCGATCATGGTCTCGTTGCCCGCCATGCCGTACCTGTCGGTGGACACCGTGCAGTTGTCCCACCTGGGTCTGGGCCTGCTCGGTGGGATCGGGGCCGCCGCACTGTCGCCGGCGTTGCCCACCCGTCCGTCGTGGACCCAGGCGCAGTACTACGGGCCGCCACTGGGTCTGGTGGCCGCGGTCTCCGCATTGTGGGTTGCGTTGTCGGTGGTTCGGCTCACGCTCTATTCCGCGTCGGCCGCGACACTCGGCGCGCTGTTGTTCTTCACGATCGCCCTGGCCGGGGCAGTGCTCACCCGAGATCGGTTGTCGGGCAGCCATGCCGACCAGCGCAAGACCCTGCTGCTGCTGACGGTGATCCTGTTCGCCTGCGGGCTCGCCGTCCTGCTCCTGATGAGCCTTCGGGTCGACTGGAATCAGCCCGCGCCGATGGCGTTGTGGCTCAACGCGGTTGTCGTACCGGTGTTCATCATCTGGCGAGAAGCCCTCGCGCCGGCGATGTTCGGACCGGCGGACACGCCGGACACGTCGGATGGGTTCGGTCCGTGGCACCGCCACGACAGCGGTGCGACCGGAAGGAAAACGGCAGCTTCGCCACCGCAGGGCCCGCGATGAACCCCGACGACCGCGTTGTGTCGGTGCAGCCCCGTACCGGACTGTTCAAGGCGCTGCTCGTGGTCGTGGTGGTGTCTGCGCTGGCGGTGTGCGGCTTCCTGATCAACCGGATACTGGTGTCCGGGGTTGATGGCGCCACCTCCGCGACCGAATCGGTCGAGGAGTTCCTCGATGCCCTGGAAGACAAGGACTGGACGAGGCTCGGTGTGCTGCTGCCACCGGACGAGACCTATCAGCTGGCCGGATTGCTCGAGGATTCGGTGGACGTTCAACGCAAGGCCGGTCTGTCGTCGGACACGGTGGCCGACCAACTCGACGGCGTCGAGATCGATGTGTCAGATCTGTCGGTGTCGTCGCAGGCCCTTGGCGGCGACCTCGCGAAGGTCTCGATCGATCGCGCCGAGATCGTGGTGACGATCGACGCCGGGACGGTGCAATCGGTCGCCGACCAGATCCCTGCCCTCGACACCGGCGAACGCGGCGCCATCGAGGTCACCATCTCGATCGACGGTCCATCCGTCGGCTATTCGCTGACCACCGGCACCGACCGGGATTCCGGCAGGGACACAATGCTGCTCCGGGGCGACGAACAGTCCCCGTTCCTGATGTCGGTGCGACGGGACGGGAGTTGGTATGTCAGTCCGGCATTCACCGCAGCCCAGTACATCGCAGAGGAATCAGGGTGGGAAACAGTCGATCCCGGCCAATCGCAGATCACCTACGACTCACCGCGGGCCGCAGCCGACGGGTTTGTCGACGGATTGATCAGGACCATCGAGACGTCCGACATCAACCATGTCGCCGACGCGATGGGTGGTGTGGAATCCCGCCTGCTCAAGGCCTACGCCGCGGGTATCAACGGCGAACTCGGTCCGGACGCCGACTTGGGGTTCGCTGACGAGATCGCGGTGCAGATCGAGGACATCGCGTACAGCGTGAGCCCCGGTGAGGACGGGCAGGCGCGCGTGAGGGTCGACCGGATCCGCGCGACGGCCCGTGACGGGGACGCCGTTGCGGACATCGTGTTCGACGGGGACTGTCTGAGCACCGATTCGGCCGCGGACAGCGAGGAGGTCTGCGTCTCCGGGGGTGGTGGCTTCGCCGCCGGGCTCTATTCGGCACTGGGTCACCTGGTGGCGGTGCCGGCCGACGGTGGCTGGAAGATCAGCCCGGTCGCGACCGGCTTCGACTGGATCGGGATCATCCAGGAGCAGATTGCCGGACTCGACGGCGATCTGCTCGCAGCGCTCACCCGGATGGATTTCTCCGGGATCGTCGATCGGGAGCCGGTCGCCGACCTCGGGCCCGACGACGAGGTCGTCGTCGAGGTGGAACCGGTCAGCGACGCGATCAGGGCCGGGATCGCGGTTATCGAACCCGCGCCCGCGGGCGACCTGGTGGAATTCTCCTGTTCGGCGCAGGCGGTGCCGGGTTTCTGCGAGATCGTGGTGGTCGACGCCGACGGTGGGATACAGGGCCGGGAGAGTCTCTACGACGACGGCGGCTCAGAGTACGGATACGAGGTGACCGCAGGCACCCGCGTCATCGTGGTGGCGGTCGCCGGAATGGTGACGGTGGACAGCGAGCGGGGCTGATCGGTCGGTGACCCACCGCGGCAGGTCCAACGCTCTGTCGTAGCGCCCTCGTAGGATCGTCGCAGTTGCCGACGAAACCCCGAGAGAGGAGTCACCTGTGAGTGTCGCGCTTCCACTGTTCGAGCCCGCCACCGAGGTGACGTTCATCCACACTGCCGACTGGCAGTTGGGCATGACCCGGCATTTCCTCAAAGGCGATGCGCAGGCGCGGTACACAGCTGCCCGTCAAGAGGCGATCGGCCGGATCGGTCAGTTGGCATCGCAGCATCATGCCGAGTTCGTCCTGGTGTGCGGCGATGTGTTCGAGGACCGGCAGGTCTCCTCCCGGGTGATCCGCCAAAGCCTCGACGAACTGTCGCAGGTGCCGGTTCCGGTGTATCTGCTGCCGGGCAACCACGACCCGATGGACGCATCGAGTATCTACAGCTCCCGGGTGTTCACCGAACACCTGCCGACGAACGTGCACGTTCTGGGCACCCCCGGTCCGGTGCAGGTGCGGCCGGGCATCCGGATCATCGCGGCGCCGTGGACCACCAAGGTGCCCTTGTCGGATCTGCTGGCCAGGCAAATTGACGGTCTGTCGCCCGGTGAGGACATCCGAATCGTCGCCGGCCACGGTCGCGTCGACTACCTCGCACCCGATTCCGACGATCCCACGCTGATCGGTGTCGGCGATCTGGAACGGGCGATCGACGAGGGACTGGTCGATTACGTGGCACTGGGGGATCGGCACTCGGCCACCGAAGTCGGTCGAACCGGGCGCATCTGGTACTCCGGTGCCCAAGAGGTCACCAACTACGACCACAAGGAGTCCGATCCGGGGCAGGCGCTGGTGGTGACGCTCACCCGCGGCGCCGGTCTGCCCGGGCAGGATCCCGACGCCGGCCCGCAATCGGTGACCGTGACGCCGCATGCGGTGGGCCAGTGGTCATTCCGGACCATCGAGCACGACGTGAACGGCGCCGACGACATCGTCGAGCTGCGCCACCGGCTGGACGCCATCGACAACAAGACGCGCACCGTGGTCCAGCTCGCGCTGTGTGGTGCGGTGACCATCACGCAGCGGGCAGAGCTCGACGAGATGCTCGATCAGTTCGCGGACCGGTTTGCCGCCCAGACGTTCTGGGCCTTGAAACACGATCTGGTGATCCGGCCCGGACCGGATGATTTCGACCAGCTGGCCCTGAGCGGTTTCATCGGCGATGCGGTGGCCGAGTTGTCGAGCGTCGCCGTCGGCCCCGATTCGGAGGCGGCCACTGCACAGGAGGCACTGGCCCTTCTGTTCCGGTTGGCAGGGGATCGCCGGTGAAGCTGCATCGGCTGCGGCTCAGCAATTTTCGGGGGATCGTCGAGCGAGAGATCCATTTTGCTCCTGTGGGCGTGACGGTTGTCGAGGGCGCCAACGAGGCCGGCAAGTCGTCGATGATCGAGGCGCTGGACCTGCTGCTGGAGACCCGTTCCGACAGCAAGAGCACCCGGGTGCGGGCGGTGGCGCCGGCCGGTGTTGATGCCGGCAGCCTGGTGGAGGCCGATATCAGCTGTGGCCCTTACCGATTCACGTATACCAAACAGTTCAACCGGGCGGCTCGCACCGAACTGGTGATCCACGAACCGGCGCCGGAACAACTCAGCGGGCGCACCGCTCATGACCGGGTCTCCGAAATCCTTGACGGTGCGGTCGACATGGGATTGTTCAAGGCGCTGCGCCTGATGCAGTCTGCCGACCCGTGCGTCGGTGATCTCGGTGGGAGTTCGGCGTTGTCGCGGGCTCTCGACGCCGCCGGCGGTGCAGTCCAATGTGACGTCGAGGGTGCCGAGGGTAATGCGGTCCTGATGGATCGGGTCCGGACCGAATACGAACGATATTTCACCGCGTCGCAGGGTCGGCCGTCCCGCGAATTGGCCGCGGCAGCCGCCGATTTGGATGCCGCAAAGGCCCGTCATGCCGAAATGGTCGCGGTCATGGCCGAGATTGCAGGCGATTCGTCCAGACTGGATTCGCTGACCGACTCGCGCCGGGAGGTTGCCAACGCCGTGGAATTGGCCACGGTCGAGTTGGCGGCTTTGAGTTCGGAACGGGAGCAGGCCGCCGGTCTGCAGGGCCGCCACCACGATGCGCGGCAGGCGGTGCGGTTGATCGGCCAAGAACTCGCGTTGCTCGACCGCGACGTGGCGGCCCGCGCCGAGATCGACCGGCAGATCGCCGACCGCGACAGCGGTATCGAGGGCTCTGATCGGGCGCTCGAAGAACTGCGCGAAAGACTCGACGACTGTGTCCGCGAGGTCGAGGCGGTCGATCAGCGTCTCGAGGCCGCCCGCCGCAACGACGTGGAGGCAACCGAGCAGGTGGCGGCGGCACGTGCGAGCGCGCGCCTCGACAGCGCGCGGGCCCGCCACCGCGAACTCGTCGGCGTTCTCGAACGTGTCGACCGGGTACATGCCGAATTGGCGCGTTGCCGCCGCGAGGTGGCGTCGGTTGCCTACGGCAGCAAGGAGATACCGGTTGCGGAGGCGCTTTTGAACGACGTGGTGGTTGCTCGCGCGCAGGCCGAGGCCGCAGCCGCGACGATGTCGATCACCCGACTGGGCGACGGGGTCGTCGATGTCACGAGGAAGTCGGATGCCGACGGACCGGCCGCCGGCGATGCCGAGTTCGCCGTCACCGGTGAGACCGTCGTCGAAGTGGCGGGTGTGGTTCGGGTGGTGGTCTCGCCCGGCGCCGAGTCGGCGACGCTCGCGCACCGCGTGACTCAGGCGCAGCGGGCGCTGGCCGGCTTTTTGTCCGAGCGTGGTGTCGAGGACGTCGCGGAGCTTCGAGCGCTTGTGCGTCGGCGTGAGCGGGCACAGAGCGCGCTCGAGGCTCAGCAGGCGCAGCTCGCCGGGATCCTCGGTGATCACGACGAGGTTGCCCTGCGTGCCGAATGTTCCGAACTCGGTGAGCGTCTGGGTGGGACCGATGCCCGGTCCGAGGACGCCCTCGATGTGGCAGAGGTCGAGCAGGCATCGAATCTGGCGGCCGCCGCCGTGGCCCGACTGTCCGAGACTGCGACCGGGTTACGCAGCCGCCGAAGCGGTCTCGATGCCGAGATGCGCAGGCTGGGGGACAACGCCGCAGAACTTCGCAGGCAACGTGACGAACTGCAGGCGCAACGCGCCGAGTTGACCGAGTCTGCCGACGACGCCGACCTGGCGCGCCGCCGCGGCTACCTACTCGGCCAGCTGGCCGAGGCCGAGCGGGCGCTGGTCCAGATCGACGCGCAGATCGCCGACGCCGATCTGGAGACCCTGGAGATGCGGTACGCGAACCAGGCTGCGGTGGTCGAGCAGGGACAACCCAAACTCAAGTCGCTCAGCGATGAGATCAACGAGCTCCGAGCGCGCATCGACATTCGGCGTGACGACGGCAAGCTCGATCAACTACACCGGGCCGCAACCGAATTGGAGAGTGCGCAAGCGGAATATTCTAGGGTCCAGACGCGGGCGGATGCTGTTGCGCTGTTGATGAAGACACTGGAACGTCACCGGGACAACACCCGGCGGCGATACGTCGCACCCTTTTCCGATCAGATCCTGCGTCTCGGGAAAGTCGTGTTCGGCCCGACATTGCAGATCGGTGTGGACGAGGAGCTGCGCATCACCACCCGAACCCTCGACGGCGTGACAGTCGACCACGAGTCGTTGTCCGGGGGAGCCAAGGAACAACTCGGCATCATCAGTCGGCTGGCCTGCGCAGTGCTGGTCGACCCGGTCGACGGTGTGCCGGTGATCATCGATGACGCACTCGGGTACACCGACCCGGGCCGATTGGCGGGCATGGCCACCGTTCTCGGGCATGCCGGCCGGCAGACCCAGGTGATCGTCCTGACCTGTACCCCGGCCCGCTATTCCGGTGTCGGGGGAGCGCAGCTGGTGGCCGTCTGAGACCAACTCGTCCTGGCGTTTTGGGTTGGCCGAGTCTGATGCGCTACGCTGATCCTCGCCCGATGAGCCCCCGTAGCTCAGGGGATAGAGCGTCCGCCTCCGGAGCGGAAGGCCGCAGGTTCGAATCCTGCCGGGGGCACTTTTCTTCTTTCTGGCGTGACCGTTTTTTCTTTCCGCGTCACGTCGATTCCCGGCCGAGATCCCGTTCGCCGAACTCGCTGAGCACGCGGACTCCGCGGTTCACCGTCGAGACGTCTTCAATGCTGTTGTGGTTCACCTAAAGTCGCAGATGGTCCGTCAGGCCATCGTTCGGGACTTGTGCAGCAGATCCTTCGTGCGCATATAGTTAGTGCAATAACTATGTCGGCACGAGCAAAGAGGTGTGATGTCTGACGAACTGCTGATCGAGGGCGACCCGTTGGCCCTCGAACGTCAGGTCTGCTTTGCACTGGCCGTGGCCAACCGGACGGTCCTGGGTGTCTACCGGCCGCTGCTCGAACCACTGGGACTGACCCACCCGCAATACCTGGTGATGCTGGCGCTCTGGGAGCGGGCGCCGATGTCGGTACGTGAGATCGCCGAAGCCCTGCGGCTCGATTCGCCGACCCTCTCGCCACTGCTCAAGCGGTTGGAGACAGCCGGATTGATCACCCGCACCCGCAGCGTCACCGACGAACGGCAACTGGTTGTCGAACTCACCGAGACCGGCCGCGAACTCCGGACCCAAGCGGAGAAGATCCCGTTCGCAGTCGTCCGGACGCTCGGTGTCGACCTGGACGTCCTCGAAGAGCTGCACCGGGTCCTGGGCACTGTAAACCAGGCGGCGGAAGCGGCCATCGCCACCGGCACGATCACCCTGGAACCTTAGGGTTCCAATGCATTTCAGGAGCAACAAGATGACGCAGCGCAGACGGCCGAACCCGTGGCAGTGGATCGCTTACAGCTGGGGGCGCAAGCTGCCCGACGAGTTGCAGGATTGGGTCCGGCACGACCTGACGGGTCGCTGGCGGGTTCCACGGCACCTCCTACGCGGAATGATCCCGTTCCTGCCCGTCTTTGCGCTGTTCCTGCTCTTCCCGGGACCGATCTATCTGCGACTGGCGATGATCCTGCTGGGACTCATCCTGGCGTTGTTCTACTGCAGTGCCTACATGCAGATGAACCGGGAGCACCGGCTCGAACTCCACGGTCTGCCCTCTGACCTCGAGAGCCCCGAACGGGTCCGCAAGCATGACGCCAACCGGGCTGCCTACGAGAAGATCCACGGCCGCAGCGTCCCGGTGCAGCAGCGGCGCAATCTGCGCTGAGGCGCCCCCCGCGAGCAACACAAAGCCCCTGTCCGGCTTCGGACAGGGGCTTTGTCGTGCGGGGCTGATCGGACGCTTGTCGCGGTCAGTTCATCGGAAGTGGTGCCGCGCCCCGACTCTCGAGCATCTTTGTCATCGTCTCCGACTCGGCACTCTGGACGTTGATCATCTGCTGGGCCAGTTCGCGGACGTAGTCCTCGCTGACATGGTCGGGATCCACCGCGTACTCCATCATCCCGATACCGCCCTGATGGTGGCGCAACATCAGTTGCAGGAAGTAGATGTCGAGCTCGCTGCCCTGTAGGGATCGCAGCTTGTTCATCTCCTCGGTGGTGGCCATCCCCGGCATCAACGCACCGGACATCGCCATGTCCATGCCGGACTCCGTGGAACCCTCCTCGGTGGACCCGCCGTGTCCGTGGCCGGCCCCGCCATCGGTCATCCAGGCCATGCGATCGTCGGAATTGTCGAGGGGGTAATCCCAGCGGGTCAGCCACGACTGCATCTGACCGATCTGATTGACCTGCGTCGTCAGGATGTCGTAGGCCAGGCTGCGGACCTGCGGATCACTGCCGCCGTACACCTCCAGCGTGGCCATCTCGACGCCCTGCTGGTGATGCGCACTCATGTCCTGCGCGAAACCGACCGCGGCGGAATCCCCCGCGGGCCGGTTGCCGTCGCCATCATCGCCGTCGAACGTGGTGCGGAGCAACAGCCCCACCACCACTCCGACGAGCAGTACTGCGACGGCACCGAGGACGAGCACCGCGGTCTGCTGACTCCGATGACCGCGCGGCGTATCCCGATCGGTGGCGTTCCGATCGGTGTCGTCGCGGGGGCCCTCGTCCGGTGCCGTCATCAGCCTGCCGGGTTCGGCGCGGTCGGAACCATGCCGCCTTCATCGGTGGCCTGCGTGGTGCCGGCGCCGTCCATCTGGATCGCGTCGGCCGGAAGCGGACCGACATCGGCGGGCGGCGGGTTGCTCGGATCGAAGGATCCGGGGATCGCCGCACACTGCGCGCCGACCTCGGGATACGCGGTCGCGTCCGGGTAGTCGGGGTAGACCCCGGTGTTGCTGTTCTGGCGCAGCGCCTCGATGAACTGGTTGACGCGCGGGTCGCCGGCGGAGTCCAGCTTGAGCTGGTGGCCCCAGGACTGCAGCGAGATCGGCCGGTCCAGCGTCGGGTACGGCGAGAGCAGCATGTAGGACTCACCCTCGACCTTCGACTTCAGGATGTCGAGGTCGCCGGGGGCGATGGTCTCGGGGTTGTAGGCGATCCAGACCGCACCGTGCTCGAGCGAGTGGACCGCGTTCTCGGTCCGCAACTCGTTGGGGTAGACGATGCCGGTACACGTCGCCCACACGGCGTCATGCGGCCCGCCGAACGGCGGCGACTGGTCGTAGGCGACCCGCTGGGTCGGTTCGACGTGCTGACCGGCCGGGTAGTAGATCTTGGTGACGCCTTCGATCTTGTCCGAAGGATCCGGATTCGAGGAGGACGGCGTGTACTGCGCGACCTCCTGCTTGTCCTCGTACTTGGGGATCAGATAGATGGCGAGTCCGGCGACGATGAGCAGGACCACCAGTACTCCACCGACGGTGCCCCACGGGACCTGACGGCCACCGCCGGCCTTGACCACCGGTATCTGACCAGCCTTTTTCTTCTTCCCGGAGCCCGCGGGCCTCTTCGGGATGTTGCCTTTGTTCTTGGCGTCAGCCATGGATCTCTTTCGGTGCAATTCTATGGAGAGCGGACGTCGCACTGCCGACTTGGTCACCGGCGATATGAGAGTCTACGTGGGCGTCTTCACCGGGCCGAGTGTTGACAAGAACCCACCGACCGCTCCGGCAGTGACCGGTGTCAAGCCAATGCGATTGTCGTTGGACGTCGGTCGGCCAATAGGATGGTGCATCGTGACCCCCGCCGACCTCGCGGTACTCCTGCATGCCGCCACCTCCACAGTGCTCACCGACCACGGACTCGACGTGTCCGCGTTGCCGGAGTCTGTTGTCGTGGAACGCCCACGAAATCCTGAGCATGGCGATTACGCCACCAACATCGCGCTCCAACTCGGCAAGAAGGTCGGAGCCAATCCCCGTGAGCTGGCCGGATGGCTCGCGACCGAGCTCATCTCCCGCGACGGTATCGCCACCGCCGACATCGCCGGACCCGGCTTCGTCAACATCCGCCTGGCCGCCGATGCGCAGAACGCGGTCGTCGCCGACGTCCTGACGGCCGGTGACGCCTACGGCACCAGCGAGCACTACGACGGCCTGAAGGTGAACCTCGAGTTCGTCTCGGCCAACCCCACCGGCCCCATCCATCTCGGTGGCACCCGCTGGGCCGCGGTCGGTGACGCACTCGGCCGGGTTCTGTCGGCCGCCGGTGCCGCGGTGACCCGCGAGTACTACTTCAATGACCACGGCGCCCAGATCGATCGTTTCGCGCGATCGCTGCAGGCCGCAGCACTGGGTGAACCGACCCCCGAAGACGGCTACTCGGGTGCGTACATCAACGACATCGCGGCACAGATCGTCGCCGAGGTACCCGATGTGCTCGATCGCCCGGACGCCGAACGTCTCGAGACGTTCCGCTCGCGCGGCGTGGACCTGATGTTCGGGCAGATCAAGAAGAATCTTCATGAGTTCGGCACCGACTTCGACGTCTACACCCATGAGAACAAGATGTTCGAGTCCGGCCAGGTCGACAAGGCGATCGCCGAGCTCAAGGCCAACGGCAACCTGTACGAGAACGACGGTGCGTGGTGGCTCCGTTCCACCGCCTTCGGTGACGACAAGGACCGGGTGGTCATCAAGAGTGACGGTGAAGCCGCGTACATCGCCGGCGACATCGCCTACTTCAAGGACAAGCGCGATCGTGGCTTCGACCTCTGCATCTACATGCTGGGCGCCGATCACCACGGCTACGTGGTGCGACTGAAGGCCGCTGCAGCCGCGCTCGGTGACGATCCGGACCGCTTGGAGGTCCTGATCGGCCAGATGGTCAACCTGGTCAAGGACGGGCAGCCGGTCCGGATGAGCAAACGCGCCGGAACCGTGATCACCCTCGACGATCTGGTCGAGGCGGTCGGTGTCGACGCCGCCCGCTATTCGCTGATCCGGTCCTCGGTGGACGTCAACATCGACATCGACCTGGACCTGCTCGTCAGCCAGTCGAACGAGAACCCGGTCTACTACGTGCAATACGCACACGCCCGGCTCTGCGCCATCGCCCGCAACGCGGCGGCGTTGGGTCTGGTCGCCGCCACTGATCATCTCGAGTTGCTGGTCGATCCGGCCGAAGGCGATCTGATCCGAACCCTCGGCGACTTCCCGGCAGTGGTCGACACGGCTGCGCAACTGCGTGAACCGCACCGCATCTGCCGCTACCTCGAGGCGCTGGCCAGTACCTACCACAAGTTCTACGATCGGTGCCGCGTGCTGCCCCAGGGCGACGAGGAACCGGCCGACATCCACGCCGCCCGGTTGGCGCTGTGCGGCGCCACCGAGCAGGTCATCGCCAACGGTCTGGCGATGGTCGGCGTCAGCGCACCGGAGAGAATGTGAGCGCCAACCCGGTAGGCCCGCTTCACGCGGAGCTCCTCGCCGAACCCCGGCTTGCCGAACGTCCCAACAGCCCGGCCGATCTGGCGCAGTTGCCGGCCAACGTCTACCCCCAGGGGACTGATCGCGACAGCAACGACGTCGCCCGGATCGGCGGCATCCCGGTGACCGAACTGGCGCAGACGTATGGAACGCCACTGTTCGTCATCGACGAGGACGACTTCCGGGCCCGTTGCGCCGCGATGGCCAAGGCGTTCGGTGCCCCGCAGCACGTGCACTACGCGTCCAAGGCGTTTTTGTCGTCGGAGATCGCGCGGTGGGTCAATTCCGAGGGGCTCTCGCTGGACGTCTGCTCGGCGGGGGAGCTGACCGTTGCCCTGCGCGCGGGATTCCCGGCTGACCGGATTGCGCTGCACGGCAACAACAAGTCGGTTACGGAACTCGAGTTGGCCGCCTCCTCCGGTGTGGAGCACGTGGTGCTGGACTCGATGATCGAGATCGAGCGCCTCGATGAGATCGCCGGCCGCCTCGGCGTGGTCCAGGACGTCCTCATCCGGCTCACGGTCGGTGTCGAGGCCCATACCCACGAGTTCATCTCCACCGCGCACGAGGACCAGAAGTTCGGCTTCTCCCTGGCCGGTGGCATGGCCATCGACGCGGTTCGCCGCGTCTTCGCGACCGAACACCTGCGTCTGGTCGGACTGCACAGCCACATCGGATCGCAGATCTTCGATGTCGACGGATTCGAACTGGCCGCTCGCCGGGTGCTGTCACTGGTGCGCGATGTCGTCGCCGAATTCGGGGTCGAGAAGGCCGCCCAGCTCTCGATCCTGGATCTCGGTGGTGGACTGGGTATCTCGTACCTGCCGTCCGACGATCCGCCGCCTGTCGAAGAAGTTGCCGACAAGCTCGCGGGCATCGTCGAAACCGAATCGGCGGCCATGGGGCTGCCGACGCCGACCATCGTGGTCGAGCCGGGTCGCGCGATCGCCGGACCGGCCGGTGTCACGCTGTACACGGTCGGCACCGTCAAAGACGTCCAGATCTCACCGGGTGGGGCCCATCGCCGCTACGTGTCCGTCGACGGCGGGATGAGCGACAACATCCGGGCCGCGCTGTACCAGGCGGAATACGATGTGCGCCTTGCCTCCCGGATCTCGACCGCCGACGCCGTGGTCAGCCGCGTGGTCGGAAAGCACTGCGAGAGCGGTGACATCATCGTCAAGGACTGTTGGCTGCCCGGCGACGTCGGACCCGGAGATGTTCTCATGGTGGGTGCGACCGGTGCGTACTGCTACACGATGTCGAGCCGCTACAACATGGTGACCCGGCCGGCCGTGGTCGCAGTGCAGGGCGGTGCATCGCGGGTGATGCTGCGGCGCGAGACCATTGAAGATTTGTTGAGCTTGGAGGTGAACGAATGACGGAGAACGGCACGCGCGCCATTGGTGTTGCGGTACTGGGAATGGGCAACGTCGGTACCGAGGTGGTGCGCATCCTCACCGAGAACGCCGCAGATCTGACGGCCCGCGTCGGTGCACCGCTGGAAATTCGTGGTGTGGCGGTCCGCGACCTGGCCAGGTCTCGCGGTATCGACCCGGCGCTGCTCACCGACAAGCCCGAAGAACTGGTCGCACGCGACGACGTCGACATCGTGGTGGAGCTGATGGGCGGTATCGACCCGCCCCGCATGCTCATCCGGGAGGCATTGCAGAGCGGCAAGTCCGTGGTGACCGCGAACAAGGCGCTGCTGGCCGACTACACCGGCGAGCTCGCGACGGCCGCGGCGGCGGCAAAGGTCGACCTCTACTTCGAGGCGGCCGTGGCCGGCGCGATCCCGGTGATCCGTCCGCTGATGCAGTCGCTCGCCGGTGACACGGTGACGAAGGTGGCCGGAATCGTCAACGGCACCACCAACTTCATCCTCTCGTCGATGGATGCCGACGGCAGCGACTACAACGAGACCCTCGCCGAGGCGGGCCGACTCGGATATGCCGAAGCCGATCCGACGGCCGACGTCGAAGGTTACGACGCTGCGGCGAAGGCGGCGATCCTTGCCTCGATCGCGTTCCATTCGCGGGTGACCGCGCTGAACGTCTATCGCGAGGGCATCTCGAGCATCACCGCGGACGACCTCGCTTCGGCGCACGCTCTCGACTGCACGGTGAAATTGCTCTCGATCTGTGAACGGATCGTCGATGAAGATGGAACGCAACGGATTTCGGCGCGTGTCTACCCCGCGCTGGTTCCGTTGGAGCATCCACTCGCCGCGGTGAACGGCGCCTTCAACGCAGTGGTCGTCGAGGCGGAGAACGCCGGCCGGTTGATGTTCTACGGCCAGGGCGCAGGCGGTGCCCCGACCGCATCGGCAGTATTGGGAGATCTGGTCATGGCCGCACGGAACAAAGTTCACGGTGGGCGCGGCCCACTGGAATCGACCTACGCGTCTTTGCCGATCGCCCCGATGGGTGATGTGCGTACCCGCTACTACGTGTCGATGCGGGTTGCCGACAAGCCCGGCGTTCTGGCAACGGTTGCCGGAGAGTTCTCCTCGCGCAACATCAGCATCTCCACGGTGCGCCAGGAAGGTGCCGGCGCGGATGCCCGCCTGGTTGTGGTGACCCATCGTGCCCCGGACGCGGCGTTGTCGGAAACCGTTGCGGCGCTGGAGAAGCTGGATGCGGTGTTGAGTGTTTCGAGTGTTTTGCGACTGGAGGGTACCAATGAGTGAGTCAGCTGCTGTGCACCGTGCATGGCCGGGTCTGATCGAGGCCTACCGGGATCGGCTCCCGGTCGGTGACGACTGGAAGGTTGTCACCCTCCTCGAAGGCGGCACCCCGCTGATCAGTGCCCCGCATCTGTCCGAGATCACCGGCTGCGAGGTGTATCTCAAGGTCGAGGGCCTCAACCCGACCGGTTCCTTCAAGGACCGCGGAATGACGATGGCCGTCAGCAACGCCGTCAACAACGGCAAGACCGCAGTCCTGTGCGCGTCGACGGGCAACACCTCGGCTTCGGCCGCGGCGTACGCGACCCGGGCCGGGATCACCTGTGCGGTGCTGATCCCCGAGGGCAAGATCGCGATGGGCAAACTCGCCCAGGCGGTCATGCACGGCGCGAAAATCATTCAGGTGCAAGGCAATTTCGACGACTGTCTCGAGCTCGCCCGTAAGGCGACCGCAGAGTTCTCGCAGATCGAGTTGGTCAACTCGGTCAACCCCGCGCGGATCGAGGGTCAGAAGACCGCGGCGTTCGAGATCATGGATGTGCTCGGCCGGGCCCCGGATGTGCACGCACTGCCGGTCGGCAACGCCGGGAACATCACCGCGTACTGGAAGGGCTACACCGAATACCACCGCGATGGTGTTGTCGGTTCGACGCCGCGGATGCTCGGTGTCCAGGCTGCCGGTGCTGCGCCGCTGGTGACCGGTGCCCCGGTGAAGGATCCCGAAACCATCGCCACCGCAATCCGCATCGGCTCTCCGGCCAGCTGGAACCAGGCCGTGGCGGCCAAGGACGAGTCCGGCGGCCAGTTCCTCGCCGCCACCGACGAAAAGCTCCTCGAGGCATACCGGCTGATCGCCGGCCGTGAGGGTGTCTTCGTGGAGCCGGCGTCGGCCGCGAGCGTGGCCGGTCTGCTGGCCGCACGCGCCGACGGCTGGATCTCCGCAGGTGAATTGGTGGTCTGCACCGTCACCGGCAACGGTCTGAAGGACCCTGATACCGCGTTGGCGGGCATTCCGCCCGTCGAGGCGATCCCGGTCGACCCGGTGGCGGTCGCTGCCGCACTCGGGCTGAACTGATGATCAGCCGGCCGCCCGCCGCACCGAACGTGCTCGCGAGTTGACGGGCGCGAAATGAACCCTGTTCTGCCTGTGGGGCTGCAGGCGAGCGCTCGCGTGCCTGCATCGAGTGCCAATCTCGGCCCCGGCTTCGATTCGCTGGGTATCGCGCTGGGTATCTACGACGACGTCTCGGTGACCGTCTCCGGCCCCGGCCTGCGGATCAGCGTGAGCGGCGAAGGTGCCCAGGGGGTGCCCCTGGACGAACGCCACCTGGTCGTTCGTGCGATCAACCGTGGTCTCGAGGCGGCCGGTGTCACGGCGCCGGGTCTGGATGTCGAGTGCCGCAACAGCATTCCGCACTCGCGTGGGCTGGGTTCATCGGCATCGGCAGTTGTCGGGGGACTGGCCGCAGCGGCCGGACTGGTGCGTGCGGCGGGGGTCGGCACCCCGTTGTCGACCGATGCACTCGTGCAGCTGGCCTCGGAGTTCGAAGGACACCCGGACAACGCCTCGGCCAGTGTTCTCGGCGCGGCCGTCGTGTCGTGGTCGGAGGGCGAGTGCGGTGAGGCCGCTGCGGCGCTGGAGACCGACGCGCCGCGTGCGGTGCGCTACTTCGCCCGAAAGCTCGATGTCCATCCGTCCATCCGGGCGTTTGTGATGATTCCGCAGGTCGAGTCGTCCACGGCCGTCACGCGCGGGCTCCTGCCCGACGCGGTCGCGCGGGTGGACGCAGTCTTCAATGTCAGTCGTGCCGCACTGACCGTGGTGGCGCTGACCACCGACCCGGACCTGCTGCTCGCCGCCACGGAGGACCGGCTGCACCAGGACTACCGCGCCCCGGTGATGCCTGCCACCGCGGAGATGGTTCGTTGGCTACGAGAGCGGAGTGTTCCCGCCACGGTCTCCGGCGCCGGCCCGACCGTGCTGGCGCTTACCACGTCGCCCATGCCCGCCGGATCGTCCGAGAAGGCGGCTGAACTGGGATTTGTGATCGACGAGGTAGAGATCGCGCCGGGAGTAGTCGTACACTGAGAAGCGGCCGGGTCAGCTGGCTCATCTGCTGTCAGGGAACACGCCGTCATCGATGGGTGTTGCTCATACTGTTGATCGTGGTTAGCATGTACCCGTCCAGCCGCGAAAGTTTCACCACGCGTGCTTCTCACAAGAAATGTGAAATTCTACGGTCAGAGCCCGCGGGCGTCCTTCCGTGAAATCGAAGCGCGGCATACGACACAAAAGCCTAAAAGACCGCTCCAAATAGCGGCACCTCTCACCTGGTCTGCGGGTGCGAGAAACACTGCCCCCGCGAATCTACCGGCGGGGGAAGGAAAGGATATCCGTTGACGGATACGGACCTCATCACTGCACAGGGTGCGGAAAACACACTTGACCTCGGCGGAGTCGATGCTCCGAAGGCCGAACGTCGTCGTGGCACCGGCCTGTCGGGGATGGTTCTCACCGAGTTGCGCGGCCTCGCCGGCGAGCTCGGCATCAAAGGCACGTCAGGTATGCGCAAGAGCGACCTGATCGCGGCCATCAAGGAGCGCCAGAGTGGCTCCACCGCTGCTGCTGCTGTGCCTGCGAAGACCAGGGCAGCGGCCGCCAAGGCGCCCGCCGAGAAGACGTCGGCCAAGACCGAGTCCGCCGCACCGGCCGAGGCCGTGCAGGAGACCAAGAAGGCTCCGGCCACCAAGGTCGATGCCGAGGCGGCCCCGGTGGAGACGGCTCGCCGTGAGCGGCGCCGTGGCGCCTCGACCGACAGCGCGGAATCGGCGTCGAAGGACAGCGGTTCCGACGCTCCGGCGCAGGTCAGCGCCGAATCGGTTGAGGACAACGAGTCCGGCGATGGTTCCGATGGCCGCCGTCAACGTCGTCGTGGACGCGACGGTCAAGATCGTACGGCCACGAACCGGGACGGTCAGAGCGGTGCTCGCGACAACCAGGGCGGGCGCGACAACCAGTCCCGCGACAACCAGTCCCGTGACAACCAGTCCGGCGGACAGAACCGCGACAGCGGGCAGAACCGGGACAACCGGGGCGGCGATACGCGCAACGCAGACCGCGACAACCGCGGCGAAAACAACCGTGGTGGCGACAACCGCGGCGAAAACAACCGTGGCGAAAACAACCGTGGTGGCGACAACCGCGGTGGCGACACCCGGACCGCCGATCGCGACAACCGGAACGCCGGCAACCAGAACAGCGGTCCGCGCAACAACAATCGCGACAACGGTCCCGACGACGACGGAGACGGTGACGGCCGCGGACGGCGCGGACGCCGCTTCCGCGAGCGTCGTCGTGGACGCGATCGGACCGACGGTCCCGGTGGCGGCGGCGAGCCGCAGGTTTCCGACGACGATGTGTTGCAGCCGGTGGCGGGCATTCTCGACGTCCTCGACAACTACGCATTCGTGCGGACCTCCGGATACCTGGCCGGGCAGAACGACGTCTACGTGTCGATGAACCTGATCCGCAAGAACGGACTGCGTCGCGGTGACGCGATCACCGGTGCGGTAAAGGTCGCCCGTGACGGCGACCAGTCGAATCAGCGGCAGAAGTTCAACCCGCTGGTCCGGATCGACTCGGTGAACGGTGCCGACGTCGAAACCGCCAAGCGGCGACCGGAATTCAACAAGCTGACCCCGCTGTACCCGAACCAGCGACTGCGTCTGGAGACCACCAGCGATCGGATCTCTACCCGCGTCATCGACCTGGTCATGCCCATCGGCAAGGGCCAGCGTGCGCTGATCGTCTCGCCTCCCAAGGCGGGTAAGACCACGATCCTGCAGAACATCGCCAACGCGATCTCGATCAACAACCCCGAGTGCTACCTGATGGTGGTCCTCGTCGACGAGCGGCCTGAAGAGGTCACCGACATGCAGCGTTCGGTCAAGGGTGAGGTCATCGCCTCCACCTTCGACCGGCCGCCGTCAGATCACACCTCGGTCGCCGAGCTCGCGATCGAGCGGGCCAAGCGTCTTGTCGAAGACGGTAAAGATGTTGTCGTCCTGCTGGATTCGATCACCCGACTGGGACGCGCGTATAACAACGCCTCCCCGGCGTCGGGTCGAATCCTCTCCGGTGGTGTCGATTCCACGGCGCTGTACCCGCCGAAGCGTTTCCTGGGTGCGGCCCGCAACATCGAGAACGGTGGTTCCCTGACGATCATCGCCTCGGCACTGGTCGAGACCGGTTCCACCGGTGACACCGTGATCTTCGAGGAGTTCAAGGGCACCGGCAACGCTGAGCTCAAACTCGATCGCAAGATCTCGGAGCGTCGGGTGTTCCCGGCCGTCGACGTCAACCTGTCCAGTACCCGTAAGGACGAGTTGCTGCTCTCGCCCGAGGAGTTCTCCATCGTGCACAAGCTGCGCCGGGTGCTCTCCGGATTGGATTCGCAACAGGCCATCGACCTGCTGGTCAGCCAGTTGAAGAAGACCAAGAACAACATGGAGTTCCTCATGCAGGTGCAGAAGACCGCAGCGGGGAACATGAAGGACGACTGAACCCGTCCCCAGACCTGACGACAAACCCACCTCTTCCGGTCCGGAAGAGGTGGGTTTTTTGTTTCAGCTCTCGGGGACGGTGCCCGGTCCCGGATCGAACGGTGGGGGATCGGCGGGGTCGAATCGTCCCGGTACCGTCGCGCACGTGGCACCGGGTTCGGGATAGCCGGTCGCCGAGGGGCTTTCGTCGTACACACCGGGCTGCGTGTTCTGCCGGGTGGCGGTGATGAACTGGTCGATCCGCTCGTCGTCGACATCGCTGACCTTGAGCTGGTGACCCCAGGACTGCAGCGATATCGGCTGGTCGAGACCGGGATACGGGGACATCAGCAGATAATTCAGGCCATCGACGCGCTGCTCGAGTTCGGCGATGTCGTCGGCGTCGAGGTCGTCGGGGTTGTAGGTGACCCAGACGGCGCCGTGCTCGAGGGAGTGGACGGCATTCTCGGTGCGGATGGCAACGGGATAGACCACACCGGTGCAGGTTGCCCACACCGAGTCGTGGCGCCCGCCCAGTGGTGGGGTGTACGTGTACTTCACCTTTTGGCTGTCGGTCACGTGCTCGGCGGCGGGGTAGTAGACCTTGAGGACACCGTCGATCTGATCGGTCGGATCAGGATTGGAACCGGTCGGTTCGAAATCCCGGGTCGAACTGCCTGCCGATTCGCCACCGGTGGTTGCTGCCAGGGGTTCGCCGTTCTGCGACGAACTGCATGCGCTCAGGCCGATGACCAGTAGCAATCCGGTCGCGGCGAGCTGTACCGCTGGTTTCACGTTCACACCTGTCTGATCGATTTGTGATCGGCGTCGATGCCGGGCCACCGGGCCACCATCCTGTCAGAACCCGCCGACGGGGTCAGAACCGTCAGGTCTGGGGTTTGGTTTCGGGAATCGTGCCCGGTCCGGGTTCGAACGGTGGGGGATCGGCGGGATCAAAGGCATCCGGTACCGCGGTACAGCTGGTTCCCGGGGTCGGATGTGCGGCCGCGGTCGGATCCTCCGGGTATACGTTCGACTGCGCGTTCTGCTTGGTCGCGGTGATGAACTGGTCGATCCGGGGGTCATCCGCGCTCTCGACCTTGAGCTGATGTCCCCAGGACTGCACGGAGATCGGCTGATCCAGACCCGGATACGGCGACATGAGCGTGTATTCCACCCCCGCGACGCGCTCGGCCAGCCTGTCGACGGTCTCAGCGTCCACATCGGGGTTGTACGTGATCCAGACGGCGCCGTGTTCGAGCGAGTGGACGGCGGTTTCACTGCGGATCGCCATCGGGTAGACCACGCCGGTACATCCGGCCCAGGCCCAGTCGTGGGTTCCACCGAAAGGTGGTGCATGTGTGTATCGCACCTTTTCCTCACGCTCGACATGGGCCGGCGGCGGGTAGTAGACCTTCAGCACGCCGTCGATCTGATCGGTGGGATCGGGATTGAGTCCGCTCGGCACGAAGTCCAGGAGCGAGAGACTGTCCGAGGCCGACGGTGATGCGCCCTCCGAACTTCCCTCGGCACTGTCCGATTGTGTGGAACTGCAGGCCGTCAACCCGATGGCCAGTGCAAATGCAGTTGCTGCGAATCGTCTCGCGTGTGTCACCGTGATACCTGTCCGGCCGGAATGAACCCGGGCGCGTCGTTGTTGTTGAGGTTATCGTGCCGCCAGAGCGGACAGACCTTCAACTGGTACCAGCGATTCGCAGGTCGGGAGGCTGTTCTGGCATACTGAGCGGTCGAGTCCGGTTCCGGTTCACACCTGCGATCCGCGTAGGTGACCCGGCGACCATGAAAGGGACCCCAGAAATGAAGCAGGGAATTCACCCCGAGTACGTCGAGACCACTGTGGTCTGCGGCTGCGGGAACACTTTCCAGACCCACTCCACCCAGGTGTCGGGTCGGATCAACGTCGAGGTCTGCTCGCAGTGCCACCCGTTCTACACGGGCAAGCAGAAGATCCTCGATACCGGTGGCCGTGTTGCGCGCTTCGAGAAGCGCTACGGCAAGCGGGCCGCTGCAAAGAAAGACGCAGCAGACAACTAGCTTGTACAACCGGCGTCTGACTCTGCCCTGCGGCAGGTCAGGCGCCGGTTTCTTTTTTCTTCAACAGCCCACTTCCGGTCACCCGCTCTCCATTCGGGTGTCGTAGCCACACCGTCAAGGAATCAGGTCATGAGCATTTCCGATCCGTCCGCGATCGACGACATCCTTGCCGAGCACGCCGGCTTGCAGAGCCAGATGTCCGACCCGTCGTTACACGACGATCCGACGGCCGCGCGGCGGGTGGGCAAGCGGTTCGCCGAACTCGCGCCGATCATGGCGACCTACACAAAGCTCCAGGCCGCACAGGACGATCTGGAAGCAGCGCGCGAACTCGCGGCCGACGACAGCGCTTTCGCCGCCGAGATCCCCGAACTCGAGCAGACCGTCGCAGCCCTCGATCAAACGCTGACCGACCTGCTCTCCCCACGCGACCCGCACGACGGCGACGACGTGGTGCTGGAGGTCAAGTCCGGCGCCGGTGGCGAGGAGTCGGCGCTGTTCGCCTCCGATCTCGCGCGGATGTACCTCAAATACTGTGAGCGCCAGGGCTGGAAGGCCCAGATCCTCGGTGTCACCGAGTCCGACCTGGGCGGGTACAAGGAGGCCACCATCTCGATCAAGTCGAAGGGTGACGGTCCGGACGGTGTCTGGTCCCGGTTGAAGTTCGAAGGCGGCGTGCATCGGGTTCAGCGCGTCCCGGTCACCGAATCGCAGGGTCGCATCCACACCTCGGCCGCCGGTGTCCTGATCTACCCCGAACCCGATGAGGTCGAGCGGGTCCAGATCGATGAGTCCGATCTGCGGGTCGACGTCTACCGCAGCTCCGGCAAGGGCGGGCAGGGCGTCAACACCACCGACTCCGCGGTCCGGCTCACGCACCTGCCGACCGGGATCGTCGTGACCTGCCAGAACGAACGTTCACAGCTCCAGAACAAGGCCAGGGCCATGCAGGTCCTCGCGGCCCGGTTGCAGGCCGCTGCCGAAGAGGCCGCCAACGCCGAGGCCTCGCAGGGGCGGGCCGCCCAGATCCGCACCGTCGACCGCTCGGAGCGCATCCGCACCTACAACTATCCCGAAAACCGGGTCACCGACCACCGGATCGGCTACAAAGCGCAGAACCTCGACGCTGTGCTCGCCGGTGACATGGACGGGCTTCTCGACGCGCTGGCCGCCGCGGATCGTCAGGCCCGCCTCGAGGCGGAGTGAACGCCAGGGCTCTTCGCCGGGCGGCCGTCGCACAGCTGACCGCGGCCGGTGTACCGAGCGCGCAGGTCGACGCCGGTTTGCTGTTGGCGTTTGTGCTGGACCGCTCGGTCGGAGAACTGATCGCCGTCGACGACCTGTCCGATGCCGAGGCCACCCGCTATCGCGAACTCGTCGATCGGCGTGCGCAACGTGAACCGCTGCAGCACATCATCGGTCACGTCGCGTTCGGGCCGATCGAGATCGAGGTCGGCCCGGGGGTCTTCATCCCGCGGATGGAAACCGAACTGCTCTACGCGTGGGCGGTGACCCAGATCGAGGACATCGCCCGCCCCGTGGTCGTTGATCTGTGCAGCGGCAGCGGCGCGCTCGCACTGGCCGTGGCGGCGACCCATCCCGGTGCGCGGGTCCATGCGGTCGAGATCGACGACAACGCCCATGAATGGCTGTCCCACAACCTGTCCCGGATGCCCGTGGAGGTTCGCGAACGGGTCACGGTCCACCAGGGTGATGCCGCCGACCCGGACATCTTGCCGGGGATCGTTGCCGACCTGGTGGTCTCGAACCCGCCGTACATCCCGGAGGGTGCAGACCTGCCGGCCGAGGTGGCCGACCACGATCCCGCGTTGGCGTTGTTCGGTGGAGCCGACGGCATGTCGGTGATCACACCGATGATCTCGGTTGTCGCGCGGATTCTGCGACCGGGTTGCGCCGTGGGGATCGAGCACGACGACAGCACCGGTGACCTGGTGATGGCGGCGCTCGGGGACAGCGGGCACTTCGACGCGATCACCCAGAAACCCGATCTCGTCGGCCGTGCGCGATTCGTCACCGCCATGCGTCGCTGATCGGAGACCGTCAACGTGCAAGGATGGACGCCGTGAGCACTACGTTCGATTGCAGCAATCCCGGATCCCGGTCCGCCGGCCTGCGCGCCGCGGTCGGCGCCGTCAAAGGCGGACGCCTGATCGTCATGCCCACCGACACCCTCTACGGAATCGGTTGTGACGCTTTCGATTCCGAGTCCGTGAACAGCCTGCTGGCCGCCAAAGGCCGCGGTCGTGACATGCCGGTGCCGGTCCTGGTCGGCTCCTGGTCGACGATCGACGGACTGGTCCTGTCGGTGTCACCGACCGCCCGCGAACTGACCCGCGCCTTCTGGCCCGGAGGTCTGAGTCTGGTTGTGCACCAGGCGCCGTCGCTGGCCTGGGATCTCGGTGACACCCGCGGCACCGTGATGCTGCGGATGCCGCTGCATCCGGTGGCGATCGAGGTGCTGCGTGAGGTGGGTCCGATGGCGGTGTCCAGTGCCAACGTCTCCGGGCAGCCGCCGGCCACCACCGTCGAGCAGGCGCGCGAGCAACTGGGGGAGTCCGTGGCGGTCTACCTCGATGGTGGGCCCGCCGCGAAAGCGGTGCCGTCGACGATCGTCGACCTCACCGATGTCACACCCAAGATCTTGCGAGAAGGCGCGATCAGCGCCGAAGAAATCGCCGAGGTCCTCGGCACCGAGGTCGAGAGTCTTCGGGTCTGACCCGCATGTGGACCCCCGGTAGCGTCCGTATCCGTGGCCTATTCGACAACGTTGAATGAGGGCAGTGGTGTGTTGATTGCCGCCCAGTCCGGTCTCACCAGTAGCGGCGCGGGTGTGCCGCTGCGTGAATTGATGCTGGTCGGACTGTGCGCCGCACTCATCACGTACCTCATCACGGGCGTGGTGCGGGTTGTCGCGACCCGGACCGGTGCGGTCGCGGTTCCGCGTAACCGTGACGTCCACGCGGTGCCCACACCCCGACTCGGCGGTGTCGGCATGTACCTGGGTGTGCTCGCCGGGATGGTCCTGGCCGGCGAACTGCCCGCGTTGACGCGAGGTTTCGACTACACCGACGACATGAATGCCGTCGTCGTGGCGGGCGGGGTGATCGTCCTGGTCGGGATCATCGATGACCGGTGGGGGATCGACGCGCTCACCAAGTTCGTCGGCCAGCTCACCGCTGCAGGCGTGCTGGTGATCATGGGGCTGAGCTGGACGGTCGTGAACGTGCCGTTCGGTGACATCGGGACCGTTGTCCTCGACCCGCTGCAGTCGGGGCTGCTCACCATCGCGGTCACGGTGGCGACGGTGAACGCGATGAACTTCGTCGACGGGCTGGACGGACTGGCGGCGGGCCTGGCGCTGATCGCGGCGCTGGCCATCTGCGTCTTCTCCCTGGGCCTTCTGCACGATCAGGGCGGTGATGTCAGCTACTACCCACCGGCCCTCATCGCCGTGATCCTCGCCGGCGCCTGCCTCGGCTTTCTCCCACACAACTTCCAGCCGGCGCGCATCTTCATGGGCGACTCCGGTTCGATGCTCATCGGCCTGATGCTGGCCGCGGCGTCGACCAGTGCGTCGGGCCGGATCGCCATCAACGCCTACGGCCCGGCCGATGTCTTCACCCTGCTCTCGCCGATCATCCTGGTGGCCGCGGTCATGTTCATCCCGATGCTCGACATGCTGCTTGCGGTCATCCGGCGAACGCGTGCCGGTGTCGGGTTCTACACACCGGACAAGATGCACCTGCATCACCGGCTTCTCGAACTCGGTCACTCCCATCGCCGCGTCGTGCTGGTGATCTACCTGTGGGTCGGTGTCCTCGCCTTCAGTGCTGCTGCCAGCACGCTGTTCTCGGCGTCTGTGGTGCTCCCGGTCCTCGGTGGCGGGCTGATCATCGCGATGCTCGCAACGATCGTTCCCCGCCTACGGAACCGGCACCGGGCGGGTGTGAGTACCGGCGCTTCCTGAACGACCCTTACCCTGGAAGGGTGAACGAAGCTTCTGAACCAGCACTGACCACCCCAAATGATGCAAGACCGATCACCCCGTTGCAGAAGGCGATCCGCTACGGCGCGCTCGGACTTGTTGTACTGACCGTGATCAGCGCGGGCGCCTGGGCGCTCATAGACGGCACCGAGGGCCTCTGGGGAGCGTTGGTGGGTGCGGCGTTCGGCGGCGGATTCATCCTGTTCACGGTCGTCGTCGTGGTGCTGACGGCCAATGCGTCCCCGACGACCGGCGGTGCGATCCTGATGGGCACGTGGCTGCTCAAACTGTTGTTGGCCATGCTCGCCCTCGCGGCGCTGAGCAACGTTGATTCGCTCAATCATGTCGCCCTCGGGGTCACCGCACTCATCGCGATGGTGATCGTCCTGGCGTGCGAAACCTACGCGGTCATGACCACCAAAATCCCGTACGTCGATGTCGCCCCGGAGGGTGACATTGACGACGAGGATTGAATCCGGACATACTACACAGGGTAGTATTGGTGTCCGGCGGATACCCGAACTATGAGGGTCACCTACCGTATTGCTATCGTTGGCCCGCAGAAGAGAACCGGACTTGACCAGCCCGGTACTCAGACTGCCGTGCGACGCGAGAAGGCGCAGGAATGCGACTTTCGCCCAGGGGAGTTCCCCGGGCCGTGTACGGCATGAAATCTGAGAAGAACTTTTTGCTAGATCTGAACTTATGTCCGGTCGAACTGCAGGCACGCTGCCTGTGGCCAGAGCACGGGAGAGAGTGCTGAGCGTCTTGAACCTCGCGGCAGACGATGGGGGATACCACCCACCCTCGCTGTCCGACTTTTACCCTGATGCAGTCCTTTTTGAAGGAACGATCTTCGAACTCGATCGTCTGATGCTGATCCGGCTCTTGATGGCCGGCGTCTGCGTCGTCTTCTTCTTGCTGGCCTTCCGGAGCCCGAAACTGGTTCCTCGCGGCTTGCAGAACGTCGGCGAGATGGCGTTGGACTTCGTCCGTATCCAGATCGCAGAGAGTGTCCTCGGGAAAGAGAACGGGAAGCGTTTCCTCCCGATCTTGGTGACGATCTTCTTCACGGTGTTGTTCCTGAACTTCTCCGGCGTGATCCCGGTGCTGAACATCTCGTCCAACGGTTTGATCGGTATGCCGATCGTGTTGGCCGCGCTGGCGTACATCGTCTTCAACTACGTCGGCATCAAGAAGTACGGCTTCCTCGGCTACGTGAAGTCGAGCATCGTGGTCCCGGACGTGCCGCCCGCGCTGCACATCCTCCTGATCCCGATCGAGTTCCTCTCGACCTTCATTCTGCGGCCGTTCACGCTGACGGTTCGTCTGATGGCCAACATGCTTGCCGGTCATATCCTGTTGGTACTGTTCTTCAGCGCCACCCAGTACTTCTTCTTCACCACGGAAGCCTGGACCTGGATCTTCGGCTTGCCGGCATTGCTCGGCGGCATCGCTTTCACTTTCTTCGAACTCCTGGTGATCGTGTTGCAGGCATACATCTTCGCCTTGCTGACTGCCGTCTACATCGACCTGGCTGATCACGCCGCGGAACACTGACCGAAGCGTTACCCCCCAATACATCTCGACCAACAAACTGGCCGCTGCGGCTAAACCTCGCCCAGCGGATCAAGAAGAAAGGGATCCAACACCATGAGCAACCTCGCGCAAGTAACCGGTGAGATCAGCGAACTCAACTTCGGCGCCATCGGATACGGTCTGGCTGCCATCGGCCCCGGTATCGGTATCGGCATCGTCGTCGGCAAGACCATCGAGGGCACCGCGCGTCAGCCGGAGCTCGCCGGCCAGTTGCGTACCACCATGTTCCTCGGTATCGCATTCACCGAAGCGCTGGCCTTGATCGGCTTGGTTGCCGGCTTCATCTTCTGATCCGATGAGTGCCAACTCCTTGATTCTCGCCGCCGAAGAGGAATCGCATAATCCTCTTCTGCCTGCGACCTACGACATCACCTGGTCCATCGTGGCCCTGGTGATTGTGGGACTCGTCTTCTGGAAGCTAGTTCTTCCACGGGCTCAGAAGGTTCTCGAAGAGCGCACCGACGGCATCGTCGGTGGACTCAAGCGGGCCTCTGATGCACAACTCGAAGCCGACGCCCTGCTCAAGCAGCGTGAAGAGCAGCTGCTCGAAACCCGTGCAGTCGCCGCGCAGATTCGCGAGGACGCACGGCTACGCGGACAAGAGATCATCGCCGAGCTCCGGGCTCAAGGCGAAGCGGAAAGCGCGCGCATCGTTGCCGCAGGCCGCTCGCAGCTGAAGGCCGAACGCGATCAGATCGTCACCGAACTCCGGTCGGACCTCGGTCGGACCGCTGTTGACCTGGCCGAGAAGATCGTCGGCGAGCACCTGGAAGAAAGCGCCAAGCGCGGACAGACCGTTGACCGGTTCCTGGCCGAGCTCGACGCGACTTCTGCGCAGAGGAAGTGAAGGCGATGTACGCAGCCAGCCGCGACGCTTTGAGCGGTACCCGGGCAATCCTGGCCGAGACGATTTCAGCAGCCGGTGGCGACGCCGCCACGACTGCGCAGCAGATCGGTTCCGACCTGTTCGCAGTTGTCGGGTTCCTCGACAGCGAGCGATCGTTGCGTACCGCGTTCGGCGACATCTCCGCACCGGTGGATGTCCGGCAGGGTCTGGCACGCCAATTGTTCGGCAGCCAGATCGGTGCCGGCACTCTGGCCGTGGTGGTCGAGGCGGTCGGCCGTGACTGGTCGAGCACCTCGGACCTGCTGGACGGGCTTGAACTCCTCGGCCGCGAGGCCTACCTCAAGTCGGCGGCCGAAGCGGGAACACTCGACGCAGTCGAGGAAGAACTGTTCTTGCTCGGCCGTACGGTCGCCGCTCACCCCGAACTCGAGATTGTCCTCAAGGACAAGTCTCGATCGGCCAAGGCGCGCCAGGAACTGCTGGCGTCGCTGACCTCCGGCAAGGTGTCAGCGGTCACCGAGGCACTCGCCATCCAGTCGATCGCCCGGTTGTCCGATCAGAAACCGGCTGACGCACTGGATGCGTTGTCGAACCTGGCCGCCGGACAGCGTGATCGTCTGGTTGCGAAGGTGCGGGCATCCGTCGAGTTGACGAGCTCGCAGGTGGACGCTCTGACGTCCACACTCGCGCGCATCTACAACCAGCCGATCATCACCCATGTTGTCGTCGATCAGGACCTGCTCTCGGGCTTGGTCGTCAAGATCGGTGACGAAGTGATCGATGGTTCAGGCGCCGGCCGACTGGCCACGATCCGCAAGTCGCTGGGCTGAGCTTCGCCGCAGACGACGCACCACACCGATTCCACAAAACTCACGACCACGCAGGAAGAGCAGGGCAAGAATATGGCGGAGTTGACGATCACCTCCGATGAGATCCGAAGTGCGATTGAAACCTACACCTCGAATTTCTCAACGGAAGTTGCACGTGACGAGGTCGGGTATGTCACTGATACCAGCGACGGAATCGCACACATCAGCGGACTGCCGTCCGCGATGTCGAACGAACTCCTCGAGTTCCCCGGCGGCGTCCTCGGCGTCGCACTGAACCTCGACGAATCCGAGATCGGCGCAGTCATCCTCGGTGACTACAACACTCTCGAAGAAGGCCAGGAAGTCCGCCGCACCGGAGACGTTTTGTCCGTCCCCGTCGGCGACAACTTCCTCGGCCGCGTCGTGGACCCCCTCGGCAAGCCGATCGACGGCCGCGGCGAGATCGTGTCCTCGGAGAACCGCGTCCTCGAACTCCAGGCGGCTTCGGTGCTCGAGCGCCAGCCCGTCGAGGAGTCGCTGGCCACCGGTATCAAGGCCATCGACGCCATGACCGCAATCGGTCGCGGACAGCGTCAGCTGATCATCGGTGACCGCAAGACCGGCAAGACCGCGGTCTGCATCGACGCGATCCTGAACCAGAAGGCGAACTGGGAAACCGGCGACCCCAACAAGCAGGTTCGCTGCATCTATGTGGCAATCGGCCAGAAGGGTTCGACCATCGCGGGCGTCAAGACCGCTCTCGAAGAGTCGGGCGCGATGGCTTACACCACGATCGTCGCTGCACCGGCCTCGGATTCCGCCGGTTTCAAGTGGCTCGCACCGTACACCGGTTCGGCCATCGGCCAGCACTGGATGTACGAGGGCAAGCACGTCCTCATCGTGTTCGACGATCTGTCGAAGCAGGCCGAGGCCTACCGCGCCATTTCGCTGCTGCTGCGTCGTCCGCCGGGCCGCGAGGCATACCCCGGTGACGTCTTCTACTTGCACTCGCGTCTGCTGGAGCGTTGCGCCAAGCTCTCCGAGGCCATGGGTGGCGGTTCGATGACCGGTCTGCCGATCATCGAGACCAAGGCCAACGACGTCTCGGCGTTCATCCCGACCAACGTCATCTCGATCACCGACGGTCAGGTCTTCCTCGAGTCCGACCTCTTCAACAAGGGTGTTCGTCCGGCGATCAACGTCGGTACGTCCGTCTCCCGTGTTGGTGGCGCCGCTCAGACCAAGGGCCTGAAGAAGGTTTCGGGTTCGCTGCGTCTGGAGCTCGCCCAGTTCCGTGAGCTGGAAGCCTTCTCGGCTTTCGCCTCCGACCTGGATGATGCCTCGAAGGCTCAGCTCGACCGTGGTGCCCGCTGGGTGGAGTTGCTCAAGCAGGACCAGTTCTCTCCGGTATCGGTCGAGGACCAGATCGTCTCGATCTACCTCGCCGGTGAAGGACACTTCGACACGGTCCCCATCGAGGATGTCCGCCGGTACGAGGCGGAGCTGATCGACGAGCTGCATCGCACTGCTTCCGGTGTCTACGAGACCATCGCCGGCGGCAAGGCGCTGACTGACGAGGCTGCTCATGCTCTCGTGGCCGCCGCTGACAAGTACAAGGAAAATTTCTTGGCCAGCGAGAAGTCTGACACCGTGAACGAAGCAGCTGCTTCGGCTCTGGCCGCAGACAAGGTCGAGGACGAGACCGTCAAAGTACGCAAGTAATAGGGAATCGTTTGATGATTGGTAAACGTTTGACGGGCCGGGAAGGGCTGTGACAGTAGATGGCTAGCATTCGCGAGCTACGTTCGCGCATCCGGTCTGTGCAATCGACCAAGAAGATCACGAAGGCACAGGAGCTGATCGCGACTTCGCGCATCACCAAGGCTCAGGCTCGTGTGGCGGCCTCGAAGCCGTACTCGGAGGAGATCACTGCGGTCCTCTCCGAGTTGGCTTCGAGCGCCACCTCGTTGACACATCCGTTGCTGACGGAGCGTCCCGAGCCGAAACGTGCTGCGGTGTTGATCGTTACGAGCGACCGTGGCATGGCGGGCGGCTACAACTCGAATGTGCTGCGCGAGGCTCGCCAGCTCATCGAGTTGCTGACCGAGGAGGGCAAGGACGTCGTCCTTTTTGTCACCGGACAAAAGGGCACGACGTACTTCAACTTCCGGAAGATGCCCGTGCAGGGAAGCTGGACCGGCTTCTCTCAGCAGCCGGCATACAGCGACGCGTGGAACGCCTCCGAGCAGCTGATCGACCTGTTCATGGCGGGTTCGGGCACCATGGTCGATTCGCCTGACGGCAGCCAGGTCGAGGGCGTCGATGAGTTCCACATCGTGTACACGCGCTTCGTCAGCATGCTGACGCAGACACCGGTCGTTCGCCGCGTCGCACCCCTGGTGGTGTCCGTGGACGAGACCGGTGAGAGCACGGGAGCTTCTCGGAACTACGAGTTCGAGCCCGGTCCGGAGGCGCTGCTCTCAGCCTTGCTGCCCAAGTACGTGGCGACCCGCGTGTTCTCGGCGCTGCTCGACTCGGCCGCCTCGGAGTCGGCAGCCCGCCGTACCGCCATGAAGGCGGCCACGGACAACGCCGAAGAGTTGGTCACCAACTTGTCGCGTGAGGCGAACCAGCTCCGACAGGCACAGATCACCCAAGAGATCAGCGAGATCGTCGGCGGTGTTGATGCCCTTTCGTAAACGGACTCGACACATTTTCGGCAACCGGCCGGTGGGGTCGCCGTCCGCGAAACATGCCAATGCCATCGTCACAGAGGAAGAGACATCATGACCACAACTGAAACCCAAACTTCCCGGAAGGGTTCCGCTGGGCTGACCGGCCGCGTCGTGCGTGTCATCGGTCCGGTCGTCGACGTGGAGTTCCCGCGCGGCGCCATTCCGCCACTGTTCAACGCACTTCACGCCGAAATCGCGCTGAAGTCGGTTGCCAAGAAACTGACGCTCGAGGTTGCCCAGCACCTCGGCGACAACTTGGTCCGAACCATCTCGATGCAGCCGACCGACGGTCTGACCCGCGGCACCGAGGTGACCGACACCGACAAGCCGATCTCGGTTCCCGTCGGTGACGTCGTCAAGGGCCACGTGTTCAACGCACTCGGCGATTGCCTCGACGCACCGGGCACCGGTCGCGACGGCGAGCAGTGGGGCATCCACCGGAAGCCCCCGGCGTTCGATCAGCTCGAGGGCAAGACCGAGATCCTCGAGACCGGCATCAAGGTCATCGACCTGCTGACCCCGTACGTCAAGGGCGGCAAGATCGGTCTGTTCGGTGGTGCCGGTGTCGGCAAGACCGTTCTGATCCAGGAGATGATCACCCGTATCGCTCGCGAGTTCTCGGGCACCTCGGTGTTCGCAGGCGTGGGTGAGCGTACCCGTGAGGGCACCGACCTCCACCTCGAGATGGAGGAGATGGGCGTTCTGCAGGACACCGCGTTGGTGTTCGGTCAGATGGATGAGCCGCCGGGCACGCGTATGCGGGTCGCTCTGTCCGCGCTGACGATGGCGGAGTACTTCCGTGACGTCAAGCGTCAGGACGTGCTGCTGTTCATCGACAACATCTTCCGTTTCACCCAGGCCGGTTCCGAGGTCTCCACGCTGCTCGGCCGGATGCCGTCTGCCGTTGGTTACCAGCCGACCCTGGCTGACGAGATGGGCGAGCTGCAGGAGCGCATCACCTCGACGCGCGGTAACTCGATCACCTCGCTGCAGGCCATCTACGTGCCCGCCGACGACTACACCGACCCGGCGCCGGCGACCACGTTCGCCCACCTGGATGCCACCACGGAGCTCTCGCGCCCGATTTCGCAGCTCGGTATCTACCCGGCTGTGGACCCGCTGACGTCGACCTCACGCATCCTGGAGGCCTCGATCGTCGGTGACGAGCACTTCCGCGTCGCCAACGAGGTCAAGCGGATCCTGCAGAAGTACAAGGAACTGCAGGACATCATCGCGATTCTCGGTATGGACGAGCTCTCCGAGGAGGACAAGATCACCGTGCAGCGTGCACGGCGGATCCAGAAGTTCCTCGGCCAGAACTTCATCGTTGCCGAGAAGTTCACCGGCCAGAAGGGTTCTGTGGTGCCGCTCGCCGACACCATCGAAGCTTTCGACAAGGTCTCCAAGGGCGAATACGATCATCTTCCCGAGCAGGCGTTCAACAGCTGTGGCGGACTCGACGACGTCGAGGCCGCTGCCAAGAAGATCACCGGAAAGTGACATCACCCGATGCCTGACACGCCATTTCACGTCGAGTTGGTCGCGGTTGAATCGCGTCTGTACTCCGGCGAAGCAACGTTTGTAGTGGCTCAGACCACCGAGGGCGCTGTGGGTCTGCTGGCTCATCACGAGCCCACGCTGGGTCAGCTGGCACCGGGCGGATATGTCGCGATCGATGAGGTCGGTGGCAAGCGCCGCGTGGCAGCTGTGCAGGGTGGTTTCATCTCGGTGACCGGTGAGGTCGTCACGATTCTCGCAGAGTCGGCCGAGTGGGCCGGGGACGTCGACGAGGCAGCCGAGCGTTCGGTTCTCTCGTCCGCCGAGAAGGGCAGCGCCGAGTACCTGCGGGCCGAATCGCGTCTGCGCGCGGTGGAAGTACTGCAGCAAGTCAAATAAATTGTCGATCGGATGGCATCCTGTAGAGCAGGGCCGTTCGAATGGCTAATTGTTCCACGGTCCCCGCAAACTTCAGACAAGTTTGCGGGGATCGTTGTATTTCTGGCGGGGGTAAAAGGAGGTGTCGTCTGTGGACTGGAATCTGGCTGCCCTCGCGGTGATCGTGCTTGTCCTTGTGTTTGTGCTTTACATGCTCTACCGGATCAACGAATTGCGAGGTTCGGGTACGTCGGCTCTATTGCGTGAACTGCCCGCTGACGATGGCCGGGGCTGGCGGCACGGGGTGGTCCGATACGACGACAACGCCTTGGAGTACTTCCGCCTACGCCGGGTGCTGCCCGGGCCGCAGCGCCTCGTTCTGCGCCAGTCCGTGACTGTCAGTGGCCGTAGGTCACCGACCGCCACCGAAGCCGATGTCCTCGACAACGACATGGTGATCCTCGAACTGGCCGACCACGATGGAGACTTCGAACTCGCTCTCGACAGCGGCGGGGTCACCGCATTCCAGTCGTGGCTCGAATCCCGCCCGTCGCAGCGTGCGGAACGTCGTCGCCGTGACTGAGTATCGGCCGAACCACCACCGTTGACGTGCTCGATCAGAATCTACAAAGAAAGGCCCAGACCGAGACGGTCTGGGCCTTTCTTTGTGTATCCGATCAGTCTTCTGAGCCCGCACCCTGATCGGTGCCGGGCTCGCTGCCCTCAGGTCGGGCACGTTTGCGCTGCTCACCTGGCTGCCACAGGATGTCGCCGCCGGGATTGGCGACCCTGGACAGAATGAAGAGCAGGTCTGACAGGCGGTTCAGGTACTGCGCCGGCAGTGCACTGGTGGAGTCCGGGAAAGCTTCGATGGCCGCCCATGCCGTCCGTTCGGCGCGCCGGGTGACCGTCCGTGCCACATGCAGGTATGCGCTGAGCGGGCTACCGCCGGGCAGGATGAACGAATTGAGCGGCGCGAGCTGGTCGGTGTAGTGATCGCACCAGACCTCGAGGTCGTCGATGTAGCTCTGCAGGATGCGCAGCGGTGGATACTTCGGATCCGCGACCACCGGAGTCGACAGATCCGCACCCGCATCGAACAGATCGTTCTGTACGCGCTGCAGGATCTCGGCGACGTCTGCGGTGGGGTTCCCCATCGCCAGCGCTACACCGATCGCGGCATTGGCCTCATCGCAGTCGGCGTAGGCGAGCACGCGGGGATCGTTTTTGGAAACGCGTGAAAAGTCGCTGAGTCCAGTGGTTCCCGCGTCGCCGGTACGGGTGTAGATACGGGTCAGGTGAACAGCCATGAGAGCAAAGCTACCCGGTATCCTCGCAGTGGTACTGGCCGGTCAGGGCCGCGACACTTCAACCGGGGGACACCATTGGCGTCACAGCCCTTCACCATCGAGCGATCGATCACGATCGCCGCCCCCGCCGAGTCGATCTTCGGACCTACGGCCGGCCGGCCGGCGCGGGGACCGTCGTGAAGTGGCCGACGAGCGGTGAAAACGCCGGGCCGGCAAAGTCATTCGCGAAAGTCATTCCCACCGACAAGTTCATCGGTGGCGATTTCGAAAAGGGGCTCGCCTCCCTGAAGCTCGTGGTCGAGAATCGATGAACGCTATGACGGGCCGTCGGTGGCGGCCACGTTCGGGTCGCCTAGGCTACGTCCGTGGTTGATGATCGTTTTCTGGTGACCGGGGGCGCACGACTGACCGGTGAGGTCGAAGTCGTGGGCGCCAAGAACAGCGTTCTGAAGTTGATGGCTGCGGCGTTACTCGCCGAGGGCAAGACAACCATCACCAATTGCCCGCAGATCCTGGACGTGCCGTTGATGGCCGACGTCTTGCGCGGGCTCGGTGCCACCGTCACCCATGACGGCGACACCGTGGTGATCGACACCCCGGCCGAACTGAAGTTCCACGCCGATTTCGACGCGGTGAAGCAGTTCCGCGCGTCGGTCTGTGTGCTCGGTCCACTGGTGGCGCGTTGCCGACGGGCTGTGGTCGCGCTACCAGGTGGTGATGCGATCGGATCTCGTCCACTCGACATGCACCAGGCCGGGCTGCGTCTGCTCGGTGCACACAGCGTGATCGAACACGGATGTGTGGTCGCTGAGGCGGACAAGCTGATCGGGGCACCGATCAGCCTGGAGTTCCCATCCGTCGGTGCCACCGAGAACATCCTGATGGCGGCGGTACTGGCCGAAGGCGTGACCACCATCGACAATGCCGCCCGCGAGCCGGAGATCGTCGATCTGTGCGTGATGTTGCAGCAGATGGGCGCGAAGATCAGCGGTGAAGGCACGTCCACCCTGACGGTCGAGGGCGTCGAACAATTGAAACCGGTCACCCATCGGGTGATCGGTGATCGGATTGTCGCATCCACCTGGGCCATCGCCGCCGTCATGACGCGGGGTGACATCACCGTCCGCGGGGTTGATCCCCGACATCTGCAACTGGTGCTGTCCAAGCTCGTCGGTGCGGGTGCGTCGGTGACCCAGTTTCCCGACGGTTTCCGAGTCGTCCAGGTGGGTAGGCCGATGGCGGTCAATTACTCGACGCTCCCGTTTCCCGGGTTCCCGACCGACCTACAGCCGATGGCCATCGGCTTGGCCGCGATCAGTGACGGCATGTCGGTGATCACCGAGAACGTCTTCGAGGCCCGTTTCCGATTCGTCGAAGAGATGGTGCGGTTGGGTGCGGATGCTCGGACAGATGGTCATCACGCGGTGATTCGTGGGATCGAACAGCTGTCGAGTGCACCGGTGTGGAGTTCGGACATCCGCGCCGGCGCCGGATTGGTGCTGGCCGGTCTTGTCGCCGACGGGGTGACCGAGGTGCACGATGTGTCGCATATCGATCGCGGATATCCCGATTTCGTGGAGATCATGCGCAGCCTTGGTGGCGAGATCGTGCGTGTGACAGCGGATTCGAAGCAGGACTGACCGGTTGTCAACGCAACGCGCCTGGATTGTCCCGGTGGTGGTGATCACAAGGACATTTCTGTCGGGACGTTGCCGTCTGGTTACGGATCAAACATCTTCCAGAATCCGGTGACCTGCATGAATGCGTCTCGAAGCCGCTGCGCACCAGGCGATTTGACGCCGACCGACTTGTTCCCGTAACTTTCTTCAAGTCAGCGAGTGAGGCGCCGGAGAGCGAGAAGCCGGGAGCCGAGAACACCGACAGGGAAGTCTTCTCCTGAAGGAACAACGCGGACCGCCCATAGTGTGAATGTGCTCCGCCTGTTGGTGGAGGGTTCCAGCGCGGGTGGTGACGGACTGCGAGAGCAGCGAGTTGCATACCGGATGTGAGTCCGGTAAGCTTGAAAAGTTGCCTCCGAGACGGAGACAACGAGGAAGTTACAATAAAATATCCCGCCGGGACGACACGCTTGTTGAAGGTGTGTGCAGATCGGATGTGGGTGTGTTCTTTGAGAACTCGATAGTGTGTCGATGGATTGTTAGTGCCAATTTAGGTGCTGTATGTCTGTCACGGTGACGAAATCCCAGTCTGGGGTTTGGTCGGGTTGACGGATGTGTGGTGCCGGCATTAGTTAGATAATTTTTTGATCCCATCGCAGGTTTTGAGTCCTGTGGTGGTGTCAGTTTTTGTTTGGTTGGGATTATGAAATCTCTTCAGGACATATTTTTTTGAAAC